>DATINJ010000354.1:0-12419 GCA_035474375.1 Kineosporiaceae bacterium
GTGGTACGGCGTGCCGAACTACGGCGAATACGTCACGGTCTACTACAACCAGGACTTGTTCAAGAAGTACAACGTCGCGGTGCCGACGACGCTGGCCGAGATGACCTCCGCCATGGACACTTTCGTCTCGAAGAAGATTACTCCGCTGGGCATGTCCGGCGCCGAGTACCCGGCCGGCCAGTTGTACTACCAGCTGGCGCTGTCCAAGGCCGACCGGACCTTCGTCGACAATTATCAGCTCTATAAAGCGCCGGTGAACTTCCAGGCCGATCCGCTGAAGTACGGTGCAGACACCTTCGCTGACTGGGTGAAGAAGGGATACGTCTCCAAACAATCGGCCAGCCTGAAGGCCGAGGACATGGGAGTTGCCTTCATCAGTGGCAAGGTCCCGATGATCGTGTCCGGGAGCTGGTGGTACGGCCGGTTCCAGTCGGATGCCAAGTTCAATTGGGACAGCTTCCTGTTCCCCGGCAACACCCTGCAGGCGGGTTCCTCCGGCAACATCTGGGTGGTTCCGCAGAGCAGCAAGGCCAAGGATCTGGCGGCGGACTTCATCGACATCACGATGCGGCCGGAGATCCAGAACCTGCTGGGCAACAGCGGCGGCGTCCCGGTCGCGGCCGACCCGGCGAAGATCACCGACCCGAAGAACCAGAAGCTGATCAAAGACTTCAACACCGTGAACCAGGCGGACGGTCTCGCCTTCTACCCGGACTGGCCGGTGCCCGGGTATTACGACGTGCTGGTGTCCGGCTTCCAGGGGTTGATCAACGGGACCAAGACCCCGGATCAGGTCCTCACCTCGATCGCCAAGCCGTACCAAGAAGGCGTTGACGAGATCAAGAGCAACTGACGCCGCCGGGGCAGCGCTCGTTCGTCGTCCGTCCGGGCGCTGCCCCACCGGGAAGGAACTGTGATGTCCGAGACCCTGATTCCCCCTGCCCAGATCCCGCCGCAACCGCCTGTCTCGACCCTCGACCTGAGCCTTCGCCGTCCCGATCGACGACCGAAAGGCGGCGCGTACTGGCTGTTTCTGGCCCCGGGCGGGGTGCTCTTCGCGCTCATCATTGGCCTCCCGTTCGTGGCCAACATCTATCTCTCGTTCACCAAGTGGTCGGGAATTGGTGACCCGCGCTGGGTCGGTCTGAAGAACTACACGAAACTGCTGCACGACGACATCTTCTGGATGTCCTTTCGGAACACCCTGGCGATGATCATCGCGATGGTGGTGGTGCCCACACTGATCGGGTTGCTGCTGGCCGCTGTCTTGTTCGACTCGATCGGGCGCCGGTTTCCGGCACCGGCTTCGACCGCGCTGCGGGCGATCTTCTACTTGCCGCAGGTACTGCCGGTGGTGGTGGCCGGCATCGTCTGGGGGTGGATCCTGCAACCGGACGGCGCCCTGAATGCCCTGCTCCGGGCAATCGGCCTGGATTCACTGGCACATGACTGGCTCGGTGACCCGAAGACGGCGTTGCCAACCGTGATGATGATGATGATCTGGGTGCAGATCGGCTATCCGGTCGTGATTTTCATGGCGGCGCTGCAGCGGGTCGACCCGGAACTGTACGAGGCAGCCGAACTGGACGGTGCCGGCTGGTTCCGCCGGTTCCGCGCCATCACCATCCCGCAGATCCGCCCGGAGACCTTCGTCGTCACGTTGACCTGCACGATCGCCGCGATGAAGGTATTCGGGCCGATCTTCGCCCTGACCCGGGGCGGACCGGACAGCGCCACCATCGTGCCGTCGTACTTCTCGTACCACACCTTCTTCGAGAAGCTGAACGTCGGTTATGGATCAGCGATTTCGACTGTTCTGACAGTGCTGATCATCCTGGTCAGCGCGGTCTTCCTGTGGGTTCAGAGCGCCAGTCAGAAGCGGGATGAGGAAATCTGAGATGAGCGCCGTCACAACCCTTCCTGATTCTTCAACCCGAACCACTCGGCCGAAGCCGGCGCCGAGCCGGCATCGTCGAGGCGTGGGCCGCTGGGTGGTGCTCACCGTGGTGGTCATCGGTGCAGTGGTGATGCTGGTGCCGTTCGCCTTCATGCTGCTCAACGCCTTCAAGTCACCGACCGACTACTCCTCGAACGGCTCGCTCAGCTGGCCCACCGGCTTCTACACCAAAGGTCTGCAAACCTATTGGGACCAGGTGAATTTCCCACTCAAGCTGTGGAACTCGATCCTGATCTCGGGCTCGGTCGCCGTGCTCGCCGTCGGTGTCTCGCTGCTTAACGCCTACGCGCTGGGGATCGGCCGGGTACGTGGCCGGGTCTGGATCGTCGGCGCCTTCCTGCTGGCCAACATGCTGCCGCAGGAGTCCCTGATCTACCCGCTGTACTACCTGGCCAAGCAGGTCGGGCTGTACAACAGCAAGCTTTCAGTAATCATCATCTTCACGGTGATCCAGAGCGCCTTCGGCACCTACCTGCTCGCCTCGGTACTGGGCACCTTTCCGAAGGCCCTGCTGGAGGCCGCGGCATTGGACGGCGCAGGCAAATGGACCATTCTGCGCCGGGTGGTCTATCCCAACGTCCGGCCGACCCTGGCTGTCCTGCTGATCTTCTTCTTCATCTGGACCTGGAACGAGTTCTTCATCCCGCTGGTGATGCTGATCGACAACAATACGCAGACCGTTCCGGTGGCCCTGGCCGCGCTCCAAGGTGATCGTCTGATGGACGCCCCGACCACCAATGCCGGCGCTTTGATCAGCTTGATCCCAGCGATTCTCTTCTTTCTCGTCTTCCAGCGCACGCTCACCCGCGGTGTTACGGCAGGAGCAATCAAATGAAGTTCACCGACGGCTATTGGCAGCTGCGCCCCGGCGTCAGCGTGCTTCGGCCCGGCGGCGTCGAGTCCGTGGAACGAACCGACCGCAGTGTGACCGTGTTCGCCCCGACCGGGCAGATCACCGGCCGGGGCGACACGCTCAACCGGCCGGTGGTAACGGCGGAGTTCTTCTCCCCTGCCCCCGGGGTGATCGGGGTGACGATCGGGCACTTCTCCGGCGGGTTGCCCAAGCAGCCGAGCTTCGAGCTCGCCACCGGCACGGAGCACCCGGTGACCGTTCAGCTGGCTACCGATCCCGATTCGCACGTCGCCACCTCGGTGTCCCTGACCAGTGGCGACCTGACCGCCCGGATCCTGCTCGGGGACCAGTGGCGGGTCGATTTCGTCCGCGCCGGCCGGATCGTGACGTCGTCCCTGTCGCGCAGCATCGGGATCGTCACCGACGCCGACGGCCGGAGATTCGTCCACGAGCGGTTGTCTCTGGATGTCGGCGAGACCATCTACGGTCTCGGCGAGCGATTCGGGGCGTTCGTGAAGAACGGTCAGAGCGTCGACCTGTGGAACGCCGACGGTGGCACCGCCAGCGAGCAGGCCTACAAGAACGTGCCGTTCTACCTGAGCAGTGCCGGTTACGGGGTGTTCGTCGACCACCCGGAACAGGTGTCCTTCGAAGTCGGCTCCGAGGTGGTGTCGCAGAACCAGTTCAGCGTCGAGGGCCAGTCACTGACTTACTACGTGATCGATGGTCCGACTCCGAAGGACGTGCTTCGCCGGTACACCGCGCTGACCGGCCGACCGGCCGAGGTGCCGGGCTGGTCGTTCGGGCTGTGGCTGTCGACGTCCTTCACCACGTCGTACGACGAAGCAACGGTGACCGAGTTCATCGACGGGATGGCCGAGCGCGATCTGCCGCTGAGCGTCTTTCACTTCGACTGCTTCTGGATGCGGCAGTTCCATTGGTGCGATTTCATCTGGGATCCGGCGACTTTCCCCGATCCGGCCGGCATGCTGCAGCGGTTGCATGACCGTGGGCTCAAGGTGTGCGTCTGGATCAACCCGTACATCGCGCAGCGCTCGTACCTGTTCGAGGAGGGCCGGAAGGCGGGCTACCTGGTGAAGAACCAGGACGGCTCGGTCTGGCAGTGGGACAAGTGGCAGGCCGGGATGGCACTGGTGGACTTCACCAACCCGGACGCCGCCGCCTGGTACGCGTCGAAGCTCAGCGCGTTGCTGGACCTGGGCGTCGATTGCTTCAAGACCGACTTCGGCGAGCGGATCCCGACCGATGTGGTCTGGCACGACGGCTCGGACCCGCAGCGGATGCACAACTACTACGCGCACCTCTACAACCGCACGGTTTTCGACCTGCTGGAAGCCGAGCGTGGAGCCGGTGAGGCCGTGCTGTTCGCCCGGTCCGCGACCGCCGGCGGCCAGCAGTACCCAGTGCACTGGGGTGGTGATTGCGAGTCGACCTTCGTGGCGATGGCCGAGTCGCTGCGCGGCGGCCTCTCCCTGGCGGCGTCCGGGTTCGGGTACTGGAGCCATGACATCGGTGGCTTCGAGGGGACGCCGGATCCGGCGGTCTTCAAGCGGTGGATCGCCTTCGGGTTGCTCTCCTCGCACTCCCGCTTGCACGGTTCCGGGTCGTACCGGGTGCCCTGGGCCTACGACGACGAGGCCGTCGACGTGCTGCGGCATTTCACCCGGCTGAAGTTGTCACTGATGCCGTATCTCGCCGCGGTGGCACAACAGACGCATCGCGAGGGCATCCCGATGATGCGACCGATGATCCTCGAGTTCCCGGACGACCCGACCGCCGCCTACCTCGACCGGCAGTACATGCTCGGCCCGGACCTGCTGGTCGCACCGGTGATGTCGGCCGAGGGGGAGGTGACCTTCTATGTCCCGGCCGGGGTGTGGACGCATGTGGTCACCGGCGAGCAGCTGACCGGCCCGGCCTGGGTCACTCAGAAGCACGCCTTCGACAGCGTCCCGGTACTGGCCCGGCCCGGCTCGGTGATTCCGTTCGGCGCTGTCACGGACCGGCCGGACTATGCCTGGGCGGACGACGTCCAGTTGCGGATGTTCGCGCCGAGCGAGGGTCAGCGCACCCGGGTCAGCATCCCGATCGGCGAAGCCGGGGCCGCCGTTGGCGCCGAGCCTGAGCCCGTGGCGCAGTTCGAGGTCGGGTACCTCGACGGCATTGCTACCGTCGAGTTGTTGTCCGGCGCTTCGAACGCCTACACGGCGCATTTGTCGTGATCATGAACGTATCCGGGTCGCAGACTATGAGGAGTGTCCATGAGTAACGGGTTTCCGCCGGGATTTGTCTGGGGATCGGCCACCGCCTCTTACCAGATCGAGGGTGCGGTCAACGCGGACGGGCGCGGCCGGTCGATCTGGGACACCTACAGCCACACTCCTGGTCGCACCCTGAACGGGGACACCGGGGACGTGGCGGTCGATCATTACCATCGCTGGGAAGAAGATCTGGACCACATTTCGGCTCTCGGGCTGGACGCCTACCGGTTCTCGATCGCCTGGCCGCGGGTGCAGCCCGGTGGGTCGGGTGCCTTCAACCAGGCCGGGATCGACTTCTACTCCCGACTGGTGGACGGCCTGCTGGCGCGAGACGTGCGGCCGGTCGCCACGCTCTTCCACTGGGATCTGCCCCAGGAACTCGAGGACGCCGGTGGCTGGCCGGCCCGGGACACCGCGCTGCGGTTCGCGGACTACGCCACCGGAATCGTCGGCGCCCTGGGCGACCGGGTGCACACCTGGACAACCCTGAACGAACCGTGGTGCTCGGCGTACCTGGGCTACGCCTCGGGGGTGCACGCTCCCGGGCGGACCGAACCGGCCGCCTCACTCGCCGCCGTCCATCATTTGAATCTCGCGCATGGCCTGGCCGGCCGGGTGATCCGAGACCTGGCTCCGGCCGCCGAACTGTCGGTCACGCTGAACCTGCACGTGGTCCGGCCCGCCTCGCAGTCGGCGGCCGATCTGGACGCGGTCCGGCAGATCGACGCGCTCGCCAACCGGGCTTTCCTGGGCCCGATGCTGACCGGTGCCTACCCGGAGGACCTGCGCAAGGACACCGCCGACGTGACCGACTGGGAGTTCGTCCAGGACGGCGACGAGGCCTTGATCCAGGTACCCCTGGACGTGCTCGGGGTGAACTATTACGCGACCGCCTTGGTCCGCGCCTGGGACGGAACCTCGGCGCGGGCCGAGGCCGACGGGCACGGGCTATCGACGCACTCGCCTTGGGTCGGCGCACCGCACGTCGACTTCATCCAGCAACCCGGTCCGTACACGGCGATGGGCTGGAACATCGACCCGACCGGCCTGACGGAGCTGCTGCTCCAGCTACACCGGGACTACCCCGACCAGCCGATGATGATCACCGAGAACGGGGCCGCCTTCGACGACGTGGTCTCCCCGGACGGCGCGATCCACGACGAACTGCGGGTCGACTACCTGCATCGGCACATCGCCGCGGTCGCCACGGCTATCGATGCCGGGGTCGACGTCCGGGGCTATTTCGTCTGGTCGCTGCTGGACAATTTCGAGTGGGGCTACGGCTACGACCGCCGGTTCGGGATCATCCGGGTGGACTACGACAGCCTGGTCCGGACCTGGAAGGACAGCGCCCACTGGTACCGCCGACTGGTCGCCGGGGAGATCGACGTCATGGCTTAGGGAAGATCTTCTCCGTCCCAGATCACGCAGGCGTACGTGGTGCCTACGCGCGCATTGGTCGGGCGTGGGCAACGAGCCATCTCCTCGGATGACATCGGGCGCGCCGTTGGCTGGTCGAACCGCTCTTGAGGGTTGCCCGAATGCACGGTCCGTGACCGCCCGGGCCGATCTGGGGATCCCGACGAGAACACGACGGTGCTGGCTCCGTAGAGAACCAGAATGACGGCCGCATATATCAACAAAGATCGCCAGGACATGCGGTCATCCTGGCAGACGCGCTCTCACCCCGACCGATTCGGTCGGGGTGAGAAAGGTGACGACGCTCAGCCGGAAAATCTCACCCTGTAGCCCAATCGGCTCTATGTCGATAACGCAGGGAGCCAGTGAGAACCCATCCGTGGCTGCACGATCACCCGTCCTGCCCAGGGAGCGCAAAATGAGCAGCATTGTTGTTGTGGACGACGACGCGGACATCCTCGGTCTGCTGGAGTACAAGCTGACCGCGGCCGGTCACCAGGTCACCGGAGAGGTGGACGGCGAGGCCGGTCTGGCCGCCATTCACGACGTCAAGCCGGACCTGGTCATCCTGGACTGGATGATGCCGCGGATGACCGGCATCGAGGTCTGCCTGGAGATGCGCAAGGACCCCCAGATGGTCAATGTCCCGGTGCTGTTCCTCACCGCCAAGGCCCAGGAGTCCGACGTTCAGCGGGGTTTCGCGGCCGGTGGCAACGATTACGTGGTCAAGCCGTTCAGCCCACGCGAGCTCTCCAGCCGAATCGACGCGCTGCTGGCGCGCATGCCGCGATGAGTACCGCGCAGATCCTGGTGATCGTGGCGATCACCAACATGGCGTTGGTCGTGGGTCTCGCCCTGATCACCGCGCTGGTCAAGGTTCGCCGCGAGCGCAAGGCGAAGGCCCATGATCTCGAACTGGGGATGCTGCGGCCAGTGCTGCTCAGTTACCTGGCGAACTGGGAAGATGGAAACGCCAGGGATCTCGCCGACACGCTGATCCGGCACCAGAGCCGGGCCACCTCGTTCGAAGAGGTCGTGTCTGGCCTGCTGCCGAAGTTGCGGGGGGCCGACCGCAGCGTCCTGGTGGACATCCTGCGCCGCCGCGGCACGGTCACGAAAGCCTGTGCGGACACGAATTCCTGGAAGACCGTCCGGCGCTACCAGGCGGTGGAGCTGCTGGGCTCGGCCGGCGTCCTGGAGGGGACTCCGTTCGTTGCCAAGCTGCTGGACGATTCGGACGGTGACGTCCGCCTGGCCGCCGTCCGGGCGCTCGGCCGGATCGGTGGGCTCGAAGCCGCCACCGCCCTGCTCGAGCACCTGGACACCGAGGACGCGAAGATCCCCCCGCATCCGGTCACGATGGCTCTGCTTCGAATCGGCACGGAAGCCACCGATCCGCTCCTGGTCGCACTCACCGCGGAGCGAGTGAACGTCCGGGCAATTGCCGCCGAGGTCCTCGGCATTCTCGGAATCTTCTCGGCAGCACCATATTTGGAGCACCGGCTCAGCTCAGACCTGAATGCCGTGGTTCGCGTCGGAGCCGCCCATGCGGTCGGCCGGCTCGGGATGCCGAGCTCGATTCCGGTGTTGCTACAGACGATGGCCCATGAGCGGGACATCGAGGTGATCGGCGCGGCCTGCGCGGCACTCGGCCGGATCGCCGACCCGTCGACGATCCCGGCCCTGGAGCGGGCGGTCGGGCACGGCACGCCTTCGGTTCGGGTCGCCGCTGCCCTGGCGATGCTCCTGATGGGAGCGGCGGGCATCGCCCGACTGCGTCTGATCGCCCAGCAGGACGCTCTCGGCGGGGATGCCGCGCGCGAGATCCTGGCTCGCTACACGATCAGCATCGGTGCTGAGCCGACCGTAAAAGCTTGACTTGAGAGGGGGTTACAGCAATGCATGACTTTTTCGTAGACTTCGTGAACGGCTTCAACTCGGTCATTATCGTTTACTTCCTGATCCTCAACTCCTTCTATCTCGGCCTGGTGCTGATTGCCGCCTGGACCACCCGGCGGACGACCCGGATGCCGGCCGCGACCGCACTGGAAGACCTCTTCGCCAACCCGCTCACCCCGGGGGTGTCGGTCCTGATCCCGGCCTACAACGAGGAGAAGAGCATCGTTTCCAGCGTCCATGCGGTGCTGGCGCTGCGCTATCCGCTGATGGAGATCGTGATCGCCGAGGACGGCTCCTCCGACAACACCTTCGAGGTGCTGCGGACCGAGTTCGACCTGATTCCGAGCAACCGGGTGCCGGCCGGGGTGATCACCACCGTTGGCGCGGTGAACTCGGTCCACGTCGCCCGGGACGGCCGAGTTGTGGTCATCCGCAAGGACAATGCCCGCCGCCGCGGAGACGCGCTGAACGTTGCCCTGGAGTACGCCCGGCATCCCCTGGTCTGCATGATCGACGCCGATTCGGTCCTGGAGCGAGATGCCCTGCTGCACGTGGTTCGCCCGTTCGTCGACGACCCCGAGCGGGTGGCGGCGTCCGGCGGCGCGATTCGACCGATCAACGGCTGCCCCACCGAGCGCGGCGTGATCCTGGACAAGCGGGCACCCAAAGGCTGGGCACCACGGATCCAGGTGGTCGAGTACCTGCGCTCGTTCCTGCTCGGACGGGTCGGCTGGTCCAGCTTCAACTCGCTGATGATCATCTCTGGTGCATTCGGGCTGTTCCGCCGCGACCTGGTTCAGGAAATCGGCGGCCTGACGCCGGAGTCACTGGCCGAGGACGCCGATCTGGTGAACGGCCTGCATCAGCGGATGCGCCAGGAGAAGCGCGACTACCGAATCGTTTTCGTTCCGCACCCGGTCTGCTGGACCGAGGTTCCAGAAAACCTGAAGATCCTCAGCCGGCAGCGTCGGCGTTGGTCGCACGGGCTGTTGCAGGTGCTCTGGCGCTTCCGCAGGATGATGCTGAACCCGCGCTATGGCCGAGTCGGGATGCTCGTGCTGCCGTACTACCTGATCTTCGAACTGCTCAGCCCGGTGATCGAGATTCTCGGTCTGGTGGCTGTGGTGGCCGGCTATGCGCTGGGCATGCTGAACACCACCGCTGCCGTGCTCTACCTGCTCGCCGCTCTCGGTTACGGGGTTCTGCTGTCGATCGTGGCGATCGTCGTCGACGACCTGACCTACAAGACCTACCGGCGCTGGTCCGACCTCGCCGTCCTGGTGGTGGCCGCTTTCGTGGAGAACCTCGGATTCCGTCAGTTGCACGCGTTCTGGCGACTACGCGGACTCTGGTCCGGGCTGCGCGGTTCCAACGCGGCCTGGGGCGAGATGCCGCGAGTCGGCTTCACCGCAGCCAAAGCCTCGTCCTGAGCTGACGTTCAGGCTTCCACCGGAAGGACGACGGTGACCGTGCTACCCACGCCCTGCGTCGAATCCATTGTCACGGTACCGCCGTGGTTCTCGATGATTTCCCGAACCACGGCCAGCCCGAGCCCGGTGCCCGGGATGTTGTGCGCCGCGTCGGCGGCCGAGCGGAAGAAGCGGGTGAACAGCTTCGGCAATTCGTCGGCAGAGACACCGATCCCGGTATCCTGAACGGTCAGAACCACCTGACCGGGTTCGACCCGCCCGCCGATCGTCACCGAACCGTCCCGGTGTGAGAACTTGATCGCGTTGGACAAGAGATTGAAAAGCACTCGCTCGAGCTGGGAACGGTCACCCTGGACGAGCATCGGTGGGGTCACTTCGACCACGATCGACACACCGGCACTCTCCATCGCCGGCTGCAGGACGACGACAGCTCCGTTGGCGACTTCCGCCAGGTCGACCGGTTCCACCCGATGGGCCAGGGTTTGCGAGTCCACCTTGGACAGCAGCAGCAGGTCCTCGACCAGACTGAGCAATCGCCGAGCGTTTCGGTCGATGATTCCGAGCATTCTGGCTTGCTGGGTGTTTTCGTCCTCGGACGCGTCGTCCAGCAGCAACTCGGCGTATCCACGGATGCTGGTCAGCGGTGTCCGCAGTTCGTGACTCACCGATGCAACGAATTCGGTTTTAAGCCGGTCAACTTCGCGCAATTCGGCATTCACGACGTCAAGATGCTCGGCGCGCTCCTGGAGTTCCAGCCGGGCGGTCCGCAGGTCGTCCTCGATCCGCTTCTGCCGAGTGATGTCGACCAGGATGGACCCAACGGCGAAAACTTTGCTCTCGGCGTCCACCACCGGATAACGGGTCGCGTAATACGTGCGTGACTGCCCCGCGATGTCGAACTGCTCCTCCCGCTCGATCACCTGACGTGGGTCGACGATCGCCGTCAGGTCCGGCTCTTCGCCCTGCCGACCAGCGCTCTGCTCGCCGGCCGACGATTCGGTTGACGATTCGGTTGACGCAAAGAGTCGCAGGTACCGATCATTGCTGACCAGGGTGACGCCGTTCAGGTCGCTGACATTGATCGCTGCGGTGGCATTGGTCACCAGCCCGCGCAGAATGTTCATCGTCGCCTCGCGCTCGCGCTCCGCAGCCCGTGCGGAGCGATCGAGTTCCCGCCGCTGCAAGGCATGCGCGATCGCCGGGCCAAGCCGACTCAGCCGGTCTTTCAGCAGGTAGTCGACCGCTCCCAAACGCAGCGAATTGACGCAGGTAGCCTCGTCCATGGAGCCGCTGACCACGATCAACGGCAGGTCGGGTGCCTTTTCCCGAAGGATCGCCAGCGCGTCCGGTGCCGTCATCGTCGGCATCGTGTAGTCGCAAATGATGATCTCTGGGTCGTCTTCCAGCGCACGCAGAAACTTGCCGGCGGTGTCGACCACGGTTGCGGTCGGTTCGTACCCGGACCGGCGCACCTCCGCGATGATCAGTTCGGCGTCCGGCGGAAGATCTTCAGCGACCAGCAGGCGCAGTGGTGTCGGCACGCGGAGACTCCGTCGGAGTTTGATTGAGCAGGACCCAGTACCGGCCGACGTCACGGATCGACCGGAAGTACTCGTCAATGTCGACGGGCTTGACGACATAACTGTTGACGCCCAGGGCATAGCAGGTCGCAATGTCGCTCGGTTCGGCCGACGAGCTCAGCATCACCACCGGCACCTGAGCAAAGCGCTGCGAACCTTTCAGCTTCCGGAGTACCTCGACGCCGCCCACCCTGGGCATCTTGATGTCCAGCAGCACGGCGCGCGGCAGATCATCCGGGTCTCGATCGGCCCATTGCCCACGGCAGAACAGCCGATCGATCGCTTCCACACCGTCCTTGGCCTGCTCCACTCGGCCCCGGAACGGGCCCTTGCCCAGCGCATGGATAGCCAACTCACGGTCCTCGGCGCTGTCCTCCACCAGCAGGATCCAGGATTCCAACGAATCGCGAGTCGAGCTCATAGCCGAACCACGAACGATAATTGCATGGTCGTCCCCGCCTCATCCTGGCCACATTCCACACATTCCACGCCATCGTGCACGCCGGCCATGCCGCCGATTTCGAACCGGAACGGTCAAGGAATGTTCGCAGGTGATCCCAGTTCGACGACGGCAGGATCGAGGGTGATATTCCGATCGGAGACGACGTCACCCCCGGGTGAGAGACCACCGTCGAGGACCCCTCTGGCCCGCGCCACCGTGATGGCGTCAGCCCGGGTATTCACCCCCAGCTTGCGATAAAGGTTGCGACAGTGCGACTTCAGCGTATTGTCCGAAACGAACAGCTGGCCCGCGATCTGCGAATGGGTCATGGTGGTGGTCAGATATTCGAGTACGGATCGTTCCCGCCGAGTCACCCGAAGTTCCGAGGTGGCAGCCGCCGTCTCCCGGGCGCGATCCAGCCGATCGGCCAGATCGGTCCGCCAACCGGACGCGTCCAGCGACCGCTTCAGCACCGCGGCGGCCATCGCCCTGGCCCGTGGCGGCGCCTCCAGGAAGACCTGAACATGGCCGTCCGGTTCGGCGGCAACCAGACACTG
>DATINJ010000355.1:0-19801 GCA_035474375.1 Kineosporiaceae bacterium
GCCGAGCAGACCGGGCAGTCGGTGGAGCAGATCGAGGAGGACTCCGATCGCGACCGCTGGTTCACCGCCGAGCAGGCTCAGCACTACGGGCTCATCGACCGAGTGATGGCCCGGTCCGAACTCCCCACCCTGGTCTCGCACTGACCAGCGATGATCGGTTGAAAGCGGCTGCATCTCCCGCGAGGATCGCCAGTCTCGCGAGGATCGCCAGTCCCGCGAAGATCGCCAGTTATGCCCGCAAGTAGTGCCTCCCGCGGCACGAAAGCCGGCGCAACGGCCGATCACCTAGGGGCCGAAGATCATCACGGCCAGGAACGCGAGGCTGGGCCGCCGTCCCTCATTTCAGCCCTCGGGTGAGCAGCGCGGCCTCCAGCGTCAGCGACGCCGCGTCCAGCGCGGGTGAGGCCGTGGCCGGATTGCCCGCAGGGCCATGATCGGTCAGACGCAAATGGCTGCGCCTCGACCGCTTCCCCGTGAGCGTCTTGATCAACGGCGGTTTAGTACTGCTATCCCAGTACCAAAAAGCCGCTGATCAAGACGCCGTCGGCACAGCTAACCGTGTTCAGCCCGGGCGGCGCCTCGTTCGGTCACGCAGCTTCTCGCTAGCACGGTCGTCATGAAACGAGCGCCGGGAGAGGAAGGGCTGTGTTTCCGCATCGGTGGACGAACATCCGGGGCAATCGTGCATGATCGCGACCAGTTTGGCGATCGGCTGGGGTCTCACACCGACGCGAGACCCCAGCAGTCAGTTCGCCGGGTAGTAATCGAGCTCGACCCGGCCGCAATGGCCAGTTGGTCAGGCGGCGAGCTCGGCGACCAGATCGCGAACCCGCTGTGCCCGCGCGGGCGCCAATCGGATCTCGTGACCGGCGGTCCGGGTGGCGAGCCGCCCGAGGGCGCGCAGGCTCAGCGTGGTGACGGTCTCGCGAGAGGGGGTGAAGACCCCGCCGTTCGCGCCGGCCTCGTGCGCGCCGTCTACCAGGTGCGCGGTGACCGCGGCGATCTGCGGCGAGACCTGGGTGATCCGGCTCGTCGGCAGTGCGTCGATCGTCATCCCCACCTCCGCCAGCAGTTCGGCAAGGCTGGCAGAGCCGGGCGAATCGCTGAGCGGGGTGACGTCGATCGGGGCGGTGCCAACGGGCCTACGTGTGGGTTGGTAAGTGGTACCCATTGCAGCCAGTCCAATCCTTGCTTGTTCTCAACCTGTGGGGTTTGCCCCTGGTGGGGCGCCAGGTCTCCCACTAGTATTAAGGCCAATGGCCAGTAAGAAAATGGCCAATCAAGCAAGATTGGATGCCAATCATGGCTCTGGCTCCCTTGATGGGCAATTGGACGGCGGGCTCCGGGCCGCTGTACCGGCAGCTGGCCGACCGGGTGGCCGAGCTGGTTCGCGACGGCGACCTGCGGCCGGACGACCGGCTGCCACCCGAGCGCGCCTTGGCCGAGGAGCTGGCGGTCTCTCGCAGCACCACGGTGGCCGCCTACGCCTTGCTTCAGGAGCGCGGGGTGGTGGTTCGCCGCCAGGGCAGCGGAACCCGGATCGCCGCCGAAGGCCTGGTCGCTCCGGGTGCCCGATTGGACGCCGGCGGGGTGAACGAGCTGTTCCGGTCGATGCTCTCGGACGACAAGGACGTCATCGACCTCGCCTCGGCAACGGTGGGGCGATCCGAGTCGGTTCGCCGGGCGTTCGACTCGCTGCCCGGCCCCGAGCTGAACGCCCTGCTGGAGACCACGGGCTACGCACCGGCCGGGTTGATCGCCCTGCGCCGCCGGCTCGCCGAGTATTACGTCAGCGAAGGCGTGCCCACCGAGTCCGGGCACATTCTCGTCACAACCGGTGCCCAGCAAGCGATTTCGCTGGTCACCTCGCTCCTGGTGAACCCCGGCGACGCGGTGGTAACCGAGGAGGCGACCTACGGCGGCGCGCTGGACCTCTTCCGCTCCGCCGGCGCCCGGCTGTACTCGGTCCGCAGCGACGATGACGGGGTGATCATCTCCGACCTGCAGCAGGTGGTAGCCCGGGTCCGACCAGCGCTGATCTACCTGGTTCCGACGTACAACAACCCGACCGGAACCGTGCTCACCGAGCGCCGGCGTCAGGGCGTCGCCGATATCGCTCGCCGATTCCACGTGCCCGTCGTCGACGACATGGTGCTCTCGCATCTATCGGTGGATGGCGAACCGACCCCGCCGCCGCTGGCGCACTATGCCGAGACCGGTCCGGTCGATCGGCGTACCGACCTGGTGATCACCGTTGACTCGCTCGCCAAGATCTTCTGGGGCGGGCTGCGGATCGGCTGGCTGCGCGCCTCCCCAGGTTTGGTGAACCGGCTGGCCCGGGCCAAGACGATCAGCGATCTCGGCAGCTCGCCGGTCCTGCAACTGATCGGTACCCGGCTGCTGGACGTGATGGACGAGACGATCCGGGAACGGACGATCGAATTGCGAGCCGGGCTGGAACGCACCACCGCCCTCCTGGACCGGCTGCTGCCCGACTGGGAGTACCGGATTCCGCGCGGCGGGCAGGTGCTGTGGATCCGGTTGCCGCGCGGTAGTGCCCGAGGGCTGGCCACCATTGCGGTCCGGCACGGCGTCCGGATCGCCACCGGCCCGGCGCTGTCACCGGGGGAGAGCTTCGACGACTACATCCGGGTGCCGTACACGCTGCCGGAGGCGACTCTGGTCGAAGGGCTCTGCCGGCTCACCGCAGCCTGGAACAGCTACGACCCGGAGCAGCATTTCGACCATACGTCGGCCGCCCCACTGCTCTGATCACGTGGTTCTGATCGGCGGTTGACGGCGGCCGCAGAGCCCGCCCTCGCTCCCCGATGCTTTGGTGACCTGCGCCACCTACTATCGAGTCATGGTCGCGAGGAACCCCGGCCGCAAGCTCGCCGCCGTGCACGAGAGCTTCCTCGCCGCGCCCGCGTCTCCCCTGCCTGACCTGGTCCGACCGGTTGTCGCGGAGAGTTGGCGACGTTCGCTGGCGCTCGGCTTCGACCCGTCGTCGTCCGCTGCCCTGGACGTCACCGAGGCCGAACTGGCGGAATACCGAGCCCGGCACCCGCTGGCTCCGATGATGCCGCTGATCCGCCGGCTGCTCACCGATGATGCCGACGAGGCCGGACACATTGTCGCAATCGGTGACGATCGTGGCCGGTTGCTCTGGGTCGAAGGTCACCACCGGCTGCGCGCTCAGGCCGAACGGATGTGCTTCGTCGAGGGTGCGCTCTGGAGCGAGAGCGGTGCCGGGACCAATGCCCCGGGGACGGCGCTGGCTCTGGACGCCCCGGTACAGATCCAGGCCGGGGAGCACTTCGGCCTCGACGCCCAGAAGTGGAGCTGTGTCGCCGCTCCCGTGCACGACCCGTTGAGCGGCCGGCTGCTCGGCGTCATCGATCTGACCGGTGGGCCGGACGTGGCCGGACCTCGAACCCTGGCGCTGGTCCGGGCCTGCGCTGCCGCAGTCGAGGCCGGTCTTGCGTTGCGGGTGCCCGGCGTCGGGTTCGGGGCTCCCCAGGTTTATCCCCAGCGGGCCGAGCCGACTCGGCTTACCGCCAACCTGCGAGTGCTCGGCCCGAAGGCCGGGCAGTTGACCATCGAGGGTCGGCAGCTGCACCTCAGCCGCCGTCACACCGAGCTGATGTGGTTGTTGGCCAGTGCACCGCAAGGGCTTTCCGTGCAGGCTTTGGATGTGGCCCTGCACCCGGACGGCGAGCACCTGATCACCGTCCGGGCCGAGATCAACCGATTGCGTCGGGTGATCGGGGCGGAGCTGCTGGATTCCCGCCCCTACCGGCTGAACGTCAAGGTCACCACGGACGTCGACGTCGTCCGCAGCGCGGTGGCGCAGGGTCGGCTGGCAGCGGCGCTGGCCGCGTTCACCGGTGCGCCGCTACCGGGTTCCGATGCTCCGGGCGTCCGCACGATGAGTGACGAGTTCCTGGTCGAGCTGCACCAGGCCGTGATCGACTCCGGCGACGCCGAAGTGATCGAACAGTGGACGGCGCTGCCGGAGGGCCACGATGACGCCGCCGCCTGGCAAGCGCTAGCGACGGTTCTGCCGGTCGCCTCGCCGCGCCGCGCCATGGTCCGGGCGCACCTGCGCCGGCTCGCCGTCCACCCCTGAACCAAACCCGCCGCGATCATGCACGCTTGCCCTTTCCTGGCCCGCGATCATGCACGCTTGCCCTTTCCTGGCCCGCGATCATGCACGCTTGCCCCTTATGGCCCGCGATCATGCACGGTTGCCCCTTATGGCCCGTGATCATGCACGGTTGCCCCTTTATGGCCCGTGATCATGCACGGTTGCCCACCTCAAGGCCGAGCAACCGTGCATGATCACCGCCGAAGCTTGGCTCACCCTCCAACCTCTTGCTGTGATCTTGAAATCGCCAAGATCGCCAGGTGTGCCCGCCTTGGGGCCGGTTAAGGGCGCAAAACCAGGCACGGTTGGCGATCATCCAGTCGTGTGGCGATCACCCGGTCGCGAGGCGATCACCCGAGTCGTGAGGCGATCATCCAGTCGCGAGGCGATCACTAGGGTGAACGGGTGCCTGACCTCGCCCGTCGTCGTCCGCTGATCTATGACACCGACGGCGGGGTGGATGACTGTGTTGCCCTCTGGTGGGCGCTGACCGATCCCGGCGTCGAGTTGCTCGCCATCACCACGACGAGCGGTGCGGTGTCCGAGCAGGTGGCCGCGAGCAGCGTGCTCAAAGTGCTGGCCGCAGCCGGTCGGCTCGACATCCCGGTCGCGGTCGGCGAGCCCGGCAGCCTCGGTCCGGGACCGGTGCTCGAGCCGGTGCCCTTCATCCACGGTCTCGACGGTCAGGGCAACGCCGATCACCCGCTTCCGGTGGAGGCCCGGCCGGTTGCCGAATCCGCCGTCGGTCTGCTGCGTCGACTGGTGGACGCGCGGCCAGATGAGATCTCTGTGGTCTCTACGGCCCCGCTGACCAACCTCGGCCGGGTGCTGGTTGCCGACCCCGGCTGGGCCGGTCGGGTCGCCGATCTGGTGGTGATGGGCGGCTCGGTGAGCAGCGGTGGCAACGCCCAACCCGCCGCAGAGGCGAACATCGCCGGCGACCCGGTGGCGGCGGCGCTCGTGGTCGGGGCCGGCTGGCGGCGTCCACCGTTACTGGTCGGCCTGGACGCAACCCATCGGGCGACCCTGACCGAGGCGGAGTTCGCGCTGCTCGCCCAGCGGCGCACTCCAGCCGCCGCGTTCCTCGACCAGCCGATGCGGTTCTACCGGCAGTTCGGCTCTACCTTCACCTCGCCCGATTGCCCCTGTCACGACCTGCTCGCCATGCTGGCCTGGGTAGATCCGAGCGTGCTGGCGCAGGCACCAGAGTTACCGCTGGCCGTCGTCACCACCGAAGGCCCCGCCTGGGGAGCCACCATCGCGGACTTGCGGGCCCCGATCTTCGCCCGGAACGCCGGCTCCCGGCAGGCCCAGCCGCCCGGCTTCAGCCCGTGGCGGGTGGCTTTCGGTGCCGATGTCCAGCAGTTCCGGGCCAAGTTCCGGCACTTGGTGGATGAATAACCCTCCGTGAGCCCTGACGTGTCGTCTCGCGCATGATCACGGAAGCGAAGCCGGTGCCACCGAGCAGGCGTGCAACGTTGCTGCAACCTCTGACTTCCTAGGGTCCTGCTCAGGTCGCGGCCCAATGGTGGGTCGGATGAGTGTCGGAGGTTTTCACGATGGCCGTGTTCGCGCAGCCCGGACAACCGGGCAGTCCCACCCCGTTCGCATCGCGTTACGACCACTGGATCGGTGGCCGTCGAGTCGCGCCGGTGAAGGGGCAGTACTTCGAGAACCCCAGCCCAGTGAACGGCAAGACGTTCTGCGAGGTGGCTCGAGGCACTGCCGAGGACATTGAGGCCGCGCTGGACGCGGCCCACTCGGCCGCCCCGGCCTGGGGTCGTACCTCGGCGGGTGAACGGGCGAACATCCTGAACAAGATCGCTGACCGGATGGAGCAGAACCTCGAGCTCCTGGCCGTCGCCGAGACCTGGGACAACGGCAAGCCGGTTCGGGAATCGATGGCGGCCGACATACCGTTGGCGATCGATCACTTCCGGTACTTCGCGGGAGCCATCCGGGCCCAGGAAGGCTCGATCAGTCAGGTGGACGACGACACCGTCGCCTATCACTTCCAGGAACCGCTCGGCGTCGTCGGCCAGATCATCCCCTGGAATTTCCCGCTCCTGATGGCGGTCTGGAAGCTGGCCCCGGCGCTGGCCGCGGGCAACGCGATCGTGCTCAAGCCGGCCGAGCAGACCCCTGCCTCGATCATGGTCTGGATCGACCTGGTCGGCGATCTGCTTCCGGACGGCGTGCTGAACATCGTCAACGGGTTCGGGGTCGAAGCGGGCAAGCCGCTCGCGTCGTCCAGCCGGATCCGGAAGATCGCCTTCACCGGTGAGACCACCACCGGCCGGCTGATCATGCAGTACGCCAGCCAGAACATCATCCCGGTGACGCTGGAGCTCGGCGGCAAGAGCCCGAACATCTTCTTCGAGGACGTCGCATCGCAGAACGACGCGTTCTACGACAAGGCCCTCGAAGGCTTCACGATGTTCGCGCTGAACAACGGTGAGGTCTGCACCTGCCCGTCTCGGGCGCTGATCCAGTCCTCGATCTACGACCGGTTCCTCGGCGACGCCAAGGCCCGGACCGAGGCGATCGTGGCCGGGAACCCGCTCGACACCGACACGATGATCGGTGCCCAGGCCAGCAACGATCAACTGGAGAAGATCCTTTCGTACTTCGAGATCGGGGTGGCCGAAGGCGCGAAGCTGCTCACCGGCGGCGAGCGGGTCGATCTCGGTGGCGACCTGAGCGGCGGCTACTACGTCAAACCGACCATCTTCGAGGGCGACAACTCGATGCGGATCTTCCAGGAAGAGATCTTCGGCCCGGTGGTGTCGGTGACCAGGTTCGAAAGCCAGGACGACGCGATGAAGATCGCCAACGACACGCTGTACGGGCTCGGCGCGGGAGTCTGGTCGCGGGACATCAACACCGCCTACCGGTTCGGCCGCGGCATCGAGGCCGGTCGAGTCTGGACGAACTGCTACCACGCCTATCCGGCGCATGCCGCGTTCGGTGGGTACAAGGGCTCGGGCATCGGCCGGGAGAACCACAAGATGATGCTGGACCACTACCAGCAGACGAAGAACATGCTGGTCAGCTACAGCCCGAATAAGCTCGGATTCTTCTGATGGTGGCTCGTGTGGATCTCACCCCGAAGGCGGCGGAGCTGCTCCGCCGCATTCGGGCGGACCATGGCGAGCTGATGTTCCATCAGTCGGGCGGTTGTTGCGATGGCAGTTCGCCGATGTGCTACCCAGCGGGAGATTTCCTCACCGGTGACAGCGACGTCCATTTGGCTGATCTGCCTTTGGACGACGTCACGGTTCCGGTCTGGATGTCCCGCGCGCAGTTCGAGTACTGGAAGCACACCCATCTGACGATCGATGTGGTGCCCGGCCGCGGGGCCGGGTTCTCGCTCGAAGCGCCGTACGGGGTTCGCTTCCTGATCCGATCCCGGTTGCTGACCACGCAGGAGCTGGAGGGGCTGGGCGATATTCCTGCCGCTTCTGTCTGAGTAATGACGTCCCGTAGGGTTTGGGTGCTGGGTCCTGCCGTTCCTTAGGCCAGACTCGCCCGATCTCAGGCGGCCTCGTGTCGGCTCGCAGTCGGCATGATGGTCGTTGAGGTCGGGCGAGTCCTGTTCATTCGGCAGTTCATTCGGCGCGACAGTACGGGGGGTGAACGATGACCATAGATCTGCGAAGGATTCGGGTCGGTATCGTCGATGACCACCGGCTGATGCTCGACGGTCTGACTACCTGGCTCGATGCCGAGGCGGACGACCTGGACGTGATGATCGCCGTCACCGGCTTCCGGGAACTGATGCGGCACCCGCAGTTCCCGGTGCACGTGGTGTTGCTCGATCTCGATCTCGGTGACGACATTCCGACCAGCGCCAAGATTGTCGAGCTGGCCGCAGCGGGGGTCGCAGTGGTGGTCGTGAGCGCGTTCGCCGATCCGGGCCGGGTCCGCGAGAGCATTGCGGCCGGGGCGCTCGGGTACGTGCCGAAGAGCGAGAACGCGGCCGAGATCGTCCGTGCCGTCCGGGCTGCCGCCCGCGGTGTGGGGCATGTGACACCGGCTCTCGCAGCGATGCTGGTCGCTGATGGCCCGGACGACAACATGCCCGCACTGAGCCCGCAGGAACGCCGGGCGCTGGTCCTCTACGCTTCCGGCTTACCGCTGAAAAGCGTCGCCCGACAGCTAGATATCTCCGTCGAGACGGCAAAGACCTACCTGACCAGAGTGCGGGAGAAGTACGCCACCGCCGGTCGGGAGGCCCGGACCAAGATCGCCTTGCATCGGCGTGCCGTGGAGGACGGTCTGTTGCATGACAACAACCGACGCAACGGCGATCACCTCGATCTTCCGGTGCAGGCTCACCCTTGAGACCGGAATCGTCAACCGAAGCAGAACCAAAGCCTGGTTCTGCTTCTGCCCCCCGAAGTTGGGGCAAGTCAACGTGTCTACCGAGCCTCTAGGTTGGAACAGCCGGGACGTCGCGGGGGACGTCCGGTGAGGCCAGGAACGGACCCTGCGGATCCTGTTCGTTTCTGACGTCCTCGGCGCCGGGCGACGCTCGACCTGGAAGTCGCGTCGCCCGGCGCCTGCATCTCAGCCATCGCGCGCCTGCATCTCAGCCGTCGCGCGACCAGAACTCCGCTTCGACGCCGATCTCGGCCAGCCACCGTGATTCCCCGATCCGCACCACCTCCGTCCCGGCGCTTTCCAGAACGTCGAGTACATCCGCGTCCGGTGCTGCTCGAAGTGCCGCGAGCACAGTCGGGATGTCGGCGCTGGCGACCGAAAGGCCGTACTCGTACTCGGTGACCTCGCCGAGAATCGGGCTCGATCTCAGGTCTTGCCCGTTGATCACTAGGTTGTCGTCGATACCCCGCTGTGCCGTGACGGTCAGCCCGTTCGCCGACCACAGGGTCACGGTGCGCTGTCCTTCCACCTGTCCTCCCTCAGATATGCCGCTTTTGCCCGACTATGCTGCGATAGTGACGGCGTCACGCTAGTCCTTGCCGTGACCTCGCGCTCCGGTCATCCACAGGCAGGAGAGGATGTGGATATGCGGATGGTGGCGTGTGACTTGGACGGCACGATCGTGTGCCCGGACGGCACGATTTCCCGGCGAACCCTGGCAGCTCTCGACGAATGCGAGCGGCTCGGGGTGCACGTCGTCTTCGTCACCGGCCGGCCGCCACGGTGGATGTCCTCGATCGTGGAGATGACCGGCCATCAGGGTCTCGCCCTGTGCGGAAACGGTGCGGTGGTGCTCAACCTGGCTACCAACGAGGTGGTGAGCTCGCACGGGTTGTCCGCAGAGACGGTACTAGAGACCACGGCGCGGTTGCGGCGGCACATCCCGGGGATCGCTTTCGCCTTGGAGACCCTGAACGGGTACCGCCGGGAGGCGGAGTACCTGCCATTGCACCAGGCCGCCATCGAGGCGGTCACCGGCACCCTGGACGAACTCCTCATCGACCGGCCGATCGTGATCAAGTTGCTTTGCCGGCAAGGGCAGCTGCATTTCGGCTCGCTGGACTCCGACGACATGCTCGCGATCGCCCGGCGTGAACTGGTCGGGTTGGTGGAGGTGGTGCACTCGGATCCGGCGAACTGCCTGCTGGAGATCTCCGCGTCCGGAGTCACCAAAGCGTCGGCGCTGGCCTGGCTGGCGGACGAGCTCGGGATCCGGCCGGCCGACGTGGTCGCCTTCGGTGACATGCCCAACGACGTCCCCATGCTGAGCTGGGCCGGAACTGGCTACGCAATGGCCGATGGGCACGCGGAAGCAATTGCGGCGGCGGCGTTTCAGGCCCCGCCCTGCGCCGAGGACGGCGTGGCCCAAGTCCTGGAGCGGCTGCTGACCACCGGCTGGAACGCGTCCTAGAGGACTGCGCCGTCCACCATTTCGCGGACCTGCTTGACCGTCCGCCGAGCGGCGTCGATGTGGTCCCGAACGCCCTCGGCGTCCTTCATTCGGACGGCGACCCGGGCCATCATCGCCGATTCGGAGGCTCGGGCGCAGAGCGTGGCCGCCCGAGCCAGTCGGCGATGGATGTCCAGGTAGATGTCGCCCGGACCGACCGGTACGTCCGAACCTTCGCTGGGCGCGATCGTCTGTGCCCGCTCGCAGATGTCCCGGACGATCTCCAGGGCCTCGTCGAGATCGTTGGCGATCTCTAGTAATTCAGTCCGGATCGGTCGGGACGGCACGACCTCGATCACCGCGCGATAGCGGCGGACGGCGCGTGCGAACCTGTCGTGGACGCGCCGCCACACTCCGTTGCCAAGCGGGCCGGGACCGATCATCGGTGTCCGGATCCAATCCAGCATTCCCATGGCGGGCCACCCCCGCCCTACAGGTACTGGCCGGTGCCGCTGCCGGGGCCACCCGGCCGGCCGTCGGGCTGCCCCGGCACGGGAGGGCCACCGGGAAGGGCTCGACGCATCTGTTCAAGCTGCGTTCGGGCGGCCATCTGCTGGGCAAAGAGCACGGTCTGGATGCCGTGGAACAGACCTTCTAGCCAGCCGACCAGCTGAGCCTGTGCGATCCGCAATTCGGAATTGGACGGCGTGGTGGCGTCGTCGAAGGGCAACGTGATGGCCCGGAGCTCCTCGACCAGTTCCGGAGCGAGCCCCGCTTCCAGCTCTTTGAGTGAGCGCTCATGGATTCCGGCGAGCCGGGCTCGACCGGCCTCATCCAGCGGGGCGCTTCGAACCTCTTCCAGCAGCTGCTTGATCATGCTGCCGATGCGCATCACTTTTGCTGGCTGTTCGATCTGATTGGCGGGATTTGTCTCTATGTTGCTCGGGCCGGTAACCGCCATCCCATCGGCCGTGACTACGACGACTCGTTCTTGGTCGTTGCCCCCCGGCGGCCGGTTGGCGCCGGACATGCTGGAGCTGCCCTGAGCGGCAAACCCTGGCTCCGGCTCGGTTGTCATATGCCCATCGTGCCTTGGAAGCAGGCATGGCGCGACAGATTCACTACCCCTGATCGGGCAGACCAGTCACAGATCAACCACATGGGCCGCAAGCAATCGGCTGCTCGGCCGATGACTGTCGAGGTCGGAAGCCGCATTCAGGCTTAGTCATATCATGGAGTGGTCACTCGGCAACACGCGGTAACTGGCATGAGTGTTCGGATCGTGACATTTGCCGGAAGATTCCTGGGTGCTGAGGCCGTTCGTCGCAGCACCTGTCACACGGTGAGCAAGATTTTTCCGATGTGTTGTGACTCCGTCATCATCCGGTGCCCGTCTGCCGCCCGTTCCAGCGGAAGCCGGGCATGGATCACCGGGCGGACCACGCCGGAGGTCAGCAAGGGCCAGACATGCTCCGAGACGCTGGCCACGATGGCTGCCTTCTCCCCGGCCGGTCGAGCACGCAACGTGGTTGCGATCACCGCAGCTCGACGGGACATCAATTTTCCAAGATCGAGTTCGGCCCGCACCCCGCCCTGCAGCCCGATCACCACCAAGCGACCGTTGTCGGCCAGCACGTCGACATTGCGGGCCAGATAGGCAGCCCCCATGTTGTCCAGGACGACGTCCGCACCCTTGCCGTCGGTGGCCGCTCGAACCGCGGCCACGAAGTCCTCTTCTCGGTAATTCACGGTGATCTCGGCCCCGAGTTCGCGGCAGCGCTCCAACTTCGTCGCGCTCCCCGCGGTCACGGCCACCCGGGCACCGACCTGGACGGCGAGCTGAATCGCCATCGTGCCGATCCCGCTGGACCCGCCATGCACCAGAAAGACCTCGCCCGGCCGCAGGCCCGCCGCCATGAAGACGTTGCTCCAGACCGTGGACGTCACCTCGGGCAGCGCCGCGGCGTCGACCAGGTCCACGCCGGCCGGTACCGGCAGCAGCTGGCCGACCGGGACCACCACCTGCTCGGCGTACCCACCCCCGGAGAGCAGAGCACAGACCTGGTCGCCGAGCTTCCAGTCCGACACTCCGTCACCGACCGCGCTGATCGTGCCGCTGCACTCCAAACCCGGCCAGTCCGGCGCGTCCGGCGGCGGCGGATAGTGCCCAGCCCGTTGCAGCAGATCGGCCCGGTTGACGGCGGTGGCCGCCACGTCGATGACTACCTCACCGGGACCAACTACCGGATCCGGGACGTCGCGCAGCTGCAGAACGTCTGGTCCGCCGAACTCTGTGATCACTACGGCCTTCATGTCTGCAGACCCTACGGCCGCACCGCCGAGTGGGTGTAGCCGAGCGGCGGGCGGCCTCGGCGTCATCACCCTGGGTGCAGCCAAACGGTTGATCGTCATAAACCCAGGGTCGTCAGGGATCAATATTCGGCCCTCCGCGACCGACAACTGATTTCGACGCGCTCGTGCCCTGCCAGCGCCGTTGTTAATCGACCGGCGACTCGCGAGTGGAAGGTCCAGATGCTGCGCAACCTCGGTATCCGGTGGCAGATCCTGTCGGCTCTAGCCTTACCGGTACTTGTGCTCGGCCTGATCTCCTCCCAGGTGACATACCAGGCCCTTGTCGATATGCGTCAAGCCAGCCAGGCCCGGGAGTTGGCCCAGGCGGCCGATGGTTTCGCCGACCTCGTCGGCGGCCTGCAGACCGAACGCGCGCTCTCGGTGAGCGTGGTTCTCGATCAGGCCGGAGCAGCCAAGCAACTCAAAGTGGTCCGAGCCGCCGTTGATCAGGGCCTGGCCGCGGTCCGGACCCGGATCTACAGCGGTTCCAACAGTGACGCGGTCAAGCAGGTTCTGGCCCGCTCGGCCAGCGGTCACAACGGATTGACCGCTCTTCGCGCCGCGGTGGACGCCGGAACGGTGGACTCCCGGGCGGTGGTGTCGCGCTACTCCGACGTGATCGTCGCCGACGTGGAGGTCCCCTCCGACCTCGCCAGCACCCTGCGAAGCCAGGACAGTGCGGTTAATTTCCAGCAATTCGCGCAGATCAGCCGCGCCGGCGAGGCCCTCGCTCAGGAACAGCTGATCGGTGCCACCGCGATCATGAACGGCAAGGCTGACACCGTTGACCAGCGCGAACTGGGTGCCCAAGAGGCTGCCGGCGAGCTCGCACTGAATGCCTTCCGGCGGTCTGGCACGGCCGCACAGCTGGCGGCGCTGAAGGCAGCCCTGGCGGCGCCGACCGCCCGGAGCGCCAACCTGTCCACTGCTCGAGCCGCCTTCCGGTTCGCCGGTACGGTGAACCGCCCAGCTGTGACCCTGACCGACTGGACCGCGATCACCACCGGCCAGCTCACCGCGCTGCGCGGCACGCTTGAAGGTCTCAACCAGTCCGGCATCCAGCTCGCCAGCGACGATTACACCGCGGCCAAGCAGAAGCTCCAGCTCACCCTGGCCGGGGCGATCAGCATCACCTTGCTCACCCTGCTCCTGGCGCTCGGCCTGAGCCGCCGAATCTCCGCCCCGCTGCGCCGGCTCACATTGGCCGCGACCCAGATCCGGGACGAGCTTCCGAAGATCGTCGAGTCCGTCCAGGCGGATGCGAACTACGAGCTGAACCTGCCGGTCGTGCAGATCATCGGCCGCAACGAGGTCAGCCGACTGGCCGCCGCGTTCGTCGACGTCAATGCCGTCACCGTGGCGATCGCCCATGAGCAGGCTCGATTGCGGGCCGCCGTGGCAGACATGTTCGTCAACGTGGCCCGCCGCAATCAGGTGCTGCTCTCTCGCCAGCTGTCGCTGATCGACCAGTTGGAACGCAACGAGGTCAACCCGGATGCGCTGGAGGAACTGTTCCGGCTCGACCACCTGGCCACCCGGATGCGCCGCAACGCCGAATCTCTGCTGGTTCTGGCCGGGATCGAATCCGGTCGCCGGCTCCGCGACCCGATGCCGCTGTCGGACGTCGTCCGGACCGCAACCAGCGAGATCGAGCACTACTCGCGGGTGTCGCTCTCGCTCGAAGTCGACCCACCGGTGTTCGCTCATCTCGCCCTCCCGATCGCCCACCTGCTGGCCGAACTGCTGGAGAACGCGACGAACTTCTCCGATCCCGGCAGCGCTGTGGTGGTGATGGCCTCGGCCACCGGCCAGGGCGTTCGGATGACGGTCGCGGACGACGGGCTCGGTATCCCGGCGGCGGACCTGCTGGAGATCAACGCCCGGATCGACCAGCCGCCGACCGCAGAGGCGCTCAGCTCGCAGCGTCTCGGATTCTTCGTGGTCGGCCGGCTGGCCCAGCGGCTGGATGCCAAGGTCACCCTGACCTCCGGCCGATCCGGCGGTACCGCCGTCCTGATCGACCTGCCGGCCTCGCTCTTCGTACCGGGCTCGGTCGCTGGAGCACCGTCCGACCGGCAGCAGGTCACCGCCAGCATTCCGGATCAGGGCGGCGCGCCGGCCTGGACCCCGGAGCCGGTGGGAGCGCTGGCCGCCGCCGCACCCTTCGTCGCCGCCTTCCCCCCGGCCGCAGGCACGACCCCTGAGCTGCCCGCGCCGATGCAGCGGCCGGCCCTGCCCCTGGCGTTCAATGCCGCCGCGTTCGAGGCCGAGAGCGCCCTCGAGCCGGTCTGGACGCCGCAGCCGGACAACCTGGCCGGCCAAGCCGGGTCGGTGGTTGAGCAGTCCACGGCACCCGGGTTGCCCGCCCGTCGCGGCGCCGCCCCGGCGGCAGAGCCACTCGCCGTCCCGCAGTTGCTTCCGCGTCCGACCATCCCGGTGACCGAGCCCGTCGAGCCGCCGAAACCCGACGTCACCTCGGCGCAGTCGGGGACCGACCGGCCCGGCCAGGCGGCACCCGCGTGGGCCGACTCAGAGTGGGCGGTCTCCGAATGGGTCGCGCCGACCGAGTCAGCACCGACTCCGCCGATCGAGGCCGCTGGTCCCGCCGAAACGGACGCCGAACGGCCTGGATCTTCAATCTTCTCCGGCTTCCGTGGCCGGCAGGCGGCCAAGCCCGGGGCAGCTGTCGAGCCTGTGGTGGCGCACCAGCCGGAAGCCTCCGGGGTGGCCGAGCCGGCCGCCGCGCCGATGGCCTTCCTGGACTCAGCGGATGCCGTCGACCCATGGTTCGACGCCGGCTCCACCTCGACTGCCGAGGCTGACCAGGGGCAGACCTGGGACCAGATCATCACCCCGGCGCTGATCGAGCCGACCGATCCGACTCCGGCAGCATCGCCAAGCTGGGCGCCGGAGCTCACCACGGCTGATCCCGAGGCCTGGACACCACAGGCTCCCGGGCCCGAACAATGGGCGCCCGAGGTGTGGTCCCCAGAGCCCGCCGTTCCCGCGGGGACGCCGGAACCGGTGGCTTCCGAACCGGTAGCCGAGCTGTGGGCGCCGACGCCCGCGGCCGAGGCCTGGACGCCGGAGCCGCAGACCTGGGCGCCGGAGCCGACAACGCAGCCCGAGACTGCGGAGCCGGTGGCGCAAGCCTGGGCCCCGGAGCCGGTGGCCGAGACCCAGACGCCGGAGCCCGCCGAAGCCTGGACGCCGCAGCCGGCCGAAGCGTCGACACCGAAGCTGGCTGAAGCGTGGACGCCTGAGCCGGCGGAAGCGTGGACGCCTGAGCCGGTAGCCGAAGCGTGGACGCCGCAGCTGGCCGAGCCCTGGAGCCCGGCACCGGTTGCCGAGGTTGAGACGCCGTCCTGGACCCCCGAGCCCGCTGCCGAAACCTGGACACCGGAGCCACAGAGCTGGGTTGCAGAGCCGGTCGCCGATCAGGAGACGGCCGAGACGTGGACGCCAAGCCCGGCCCCCGCGACTGCGGTACCGGTTGCCTACCAGCCCGTACCCGAGCCCTGGACGCCCGACACCGGATCCACCAGTTGGACGCCGGAGAGCTGGGCGCCGGAACCGGAGGCCTGGACCCCGGTACCGCAGCCGGAGGCCACGCCCGCGGTGCCACAGCCGGAACCCAAAGCCGAGTCGGCCGCTGCCGAATCGCTGAGCCAGACGCTCACCGCTGCGATCGACATCCTCCCGCAGCGCACGTCGATCCGGACGGCGCTGCGCCGAGGTCGCCGTCGAGGTGATCCACAACCGATGGCCGGCCGTCCGTTCAACGGCGGATTCGATCCGATTGCGCCGGCTAGAGAGTTCGCTCTGCGTGAAGGGTTCGGGTCGATGCAGGAGCCGGAGCAGGCCACCGGTGACCGGTCGGGTGCGGCAGCCGAGGTCCCGATGACGAGCGGCCCGACCGCCGGGTCGGTGTCGGCGCCGAGCCAGCCCTGGTCCTCGACGAACGTGCCGGTCGAACGCCGTCAGTACCCGCGCACCGGTGAGCAGGCGGCCGAGCACGGCCGGTCGGCGCTGGCCTCCGAGGCCCTGACCGAACTGAGCCGGCTCTCCTCATACAGCCCGACCTCGATGCCGTCGCCGGACCGGCCGGGCCTGCAACGCCGGACGCCGAGCGAGGTGCCGATCGAGGAGCCGGAGCCGGTTGTCGAATCGTCCGGCCAGCGAGCCCGGACGGCAGCCAGCGTGCGCTCCATGCTGGCCGGGTTCAAGGCCGGCGTGGAACGCGGCCGTACCTCCCCGGCGGCCAATCGACCGGCGCCCACCCTGCCTCCGCCGCCGCGCAACTCGGCCCCGGAAGAGCCGCGATGACTGACCGCAAGCCCTCAGCCCCCGACCACCCGCTCCACCGGAGGACGACACCGTGACTGCGATGAGCCCCGAAGCCGCGAACTTCAACTGGCTGCTCGACAACTTCGTGAAGAGTGTGGCCGGTGTTCGGCACACCCTCGTGGTGTCTGTCGACGGCCTGCTGATGGCGATGTCCGATGACCTGGACCGGACCAGCGGCGACCAGTTGGCAGCGATTGTGGCCGGCATGTCCAGCTTGACCCGTGGCGCCGCCCGGCAACTGCGCTCCGGCGACGTCCGGCAGTGCATCGTCGAGATGGACACCCAGTTCCTTTTCCTGATGTCCATCTCGGATGGGTCGGTGCTCTCCGTGGTCGCCGAAGCGACCTGTGACGTCGGCCTGGTCGGGTACGAAATGGCGCTTCTGGTGAGCCGTTCCGAGTCCACTCTGACCCCGCAGCTGGTCACCGAGATGCGTGCCCGGTTGTCCGTCTCTGGCCCGACCCGTACCCCGGTTGCGGGGTGAACGCCGATGCCTGGTCGCGAGCGCGCCCCACAGCCCGATGATCATGGCCACGTGGTGTACGAGTCGGGCTCGATCCGGCCGTACGCGGTCACCGGCGGACGGACGCGCAGCAAGGGTGAACTGATCCCGATCGAAGCCCTGGTGAGCGTCATCGGCCGCCCGCCGGTGCAACTGTCTGCCGAGAAGCTCCGGATCGTTGGTCTCGCGATGGCCCAATATCTTTCCATCGCAGAACTTTCCGCTCATATGCAGATGCCTGTCGGCGTTGTCCGAGTACTGGTCGGCGACCTCGTCGAGGAGGGGCACGCTCGCGTCCACGGCGCAGTCGCCTCCGCCTACAACCCCGCAACCACCCTCAGCGTTCTGGAGAGTGTTCTTGATGGCATTTCCGCGCTCTGATCTCGCGGCCCCCACGCCGACGACCGGCCTCGCGCCGACCACCGTCAAGATCGTGGTGGCAGGCGGCTTCGCCGTCGGCAAGACGACCCTGATCGGTTCCATCTCTGACATCGAGCCGCTTCGCACCGAGGCGGCGCTGACCGAGCACTCGGTCGGGGTTGACGATGCCGGTGACCGGACCCGCAAGACCGAAACGACAGTCGCGATGGACTTCGGTCGAATCGCGCTGCCGGGCAACCTCTGGCTGTATCTCTTCGGAACTCCCGGCCAGGATCGCTTCCTGTTCATGTGGGACGACCTGGTACGCGGTGCGATCGGCGCGGTGGTGCTGGTGGACACCGATCGGTTGGAGCAGTGCTTCCCAGCCGTTGACTATTTCGAGGCCCGGCAGATTCCGTTCGTAGTGGCGGTGAACTGTTTCGAGGGGGTGGCCAAGCACCAGCTCGAGGACGTCCGGGAGGCGCTCGCGGTGCCGGCGCACGTGCCGATGATGTACACCGACGCCCGATCGCGGATGGCGACCAAGCAGACGCTGGTACTGCTGGTCCAGCATGCGATGAAGCGTCTGGCGGGCTAAAAATCGGACATCCCAATTGCCCCAATTATGGGGACTGGGAGCGTGTCCGGTCGACTGCACATTCACCGCCCGTGCCTCAATCGTTACCAGCGTGATCCACCTCTCACCGTTGCGTCAGGCTGATGAAAGCGTTATTACTGCTTCACAGACCCTCGGGAAATCCCGCGTGAGCCACGTGGGATTCGGGGCATGACGTGAAGGGCAGAAGCGATGGCGCTTTCCACCAGGAGCAAGTTCCGTAACGTGACCTTGGTCGGCGCGCTCGGCCTCAGCCTGACTCTGGCCGCTTGTGGGGGCGGCTCGGAACCATCCGATGACGCCACGGGCGGCGCCGCAGCCGGTGGCGACTGCGCTGCATACACCCAGTACGGCAACCTCAAGGGCAAGACGATATCGATCTACGCGGGGATCGTTGCCCCCGAGGATGCGCCCTACAAGGAGTCGTACGAGCCGTTCGAGAAGTGCACCGGCGCAACGGTCAAGTACAGCGCCGACAAGACTTTCGAGACCCAGATTCTGGTCCGGGCCCGGGCGGGCAACCCGCCGGACATCGCCTACGTGCCGCAGCCGGGCCTGCTCAAGCAGCTGGTGGGCACCGGCAAGGTGGTTGAGGCGCCGACCGAGACGTCCGCGAACGTGGACAAGTTCTGGGGCGCGGACTGGAAGGCGTACGGCACCGTCGACGGCAAGTTCTACTCCGCGCCGAACAGCGCGAGCGTGAAGTCGCTGGTCTGGTACTCGCCGAGCGAGTTCAAGGACAAGGGCTACACGGTCCCGACCACGCTGGACGAGCTGAAGGCGCTGACGGACAAGATCGCCGGCGAAGGCGAGCACAAGCCCTGGTGCGCGGGCATCGGCAGTGGTGACGCCACCGGGTGGCCGGTCACCGACTGGATGGAAGACTTCATGCTCCGGCTCTCCGGGGCCGACGTGTATGACAAGTGGGTCAACCACGAGATCGCGTTCAACGCGCCCGAGCCGACCGCCGCGCTGGACGCCGTCGGTGCCTACCTGAAGAACCCGGCCTACGTCAACGGTGGGTTCGGTGACGTGAAGTCCGTGGCCAGCACCATCTTCCAGGACGGCGGCCAGCCAATTCTGGAGGGCGCTTGCTCGCTGCACCGGCAGGCCAGCTTCTACGCGGCCAACTGGCCGGAGGGCACCAAGGTGGCCCAGGACGGTGACGTCTTCGCGTTCTATCTGCCGGGCAAGACCGCCGACGAGAAGCCGGTTCTCGGCGCCGGTGAGTTCACCACCGCGTTCGCCAGCCGTCCCGAGGTCAAGGCCTTCCAGACCTGGCTGACGACGGACACGTACGCGAACATCCGGGCCAAGCTCTCCCCGAGCGGTGGTTGGGTGAGCGCCAACAAGGGGCTTGACCCGGCCAGTCTGGCCAGCCCGATCGACAAGCTGGCCGCCTCGCTGTTCCAGGACCCGAAGACGGTCTTCCGGTTCGACGGGTCGGACCAGATGCCTGCCGCCGTCGGGTCGGACGCCTTCTGGAAGCAGGCCACTTCGTGGATCACCGGTCAGAGCACCAAGGACACGGTCGACAAGATCGAAGCCGCCTGGCCGAAGTCCTGATCAGTCGGCACGCGGAATCGGTCCCCGCAGGGCTGATCCACTCGATTAACCCGCACGGCAGTTCCAGAAACCATCGGT
>DATINJ010000356.1:0-23026 GCA_035474375.1 Kineosporiaceae bacterium
TCTACCGGATCGTTGTCCGACCGAACGGCGGATGCCTTGGCTCTTGCGCCATCACGGCCTCAGTAAGCTGACCGAGCAGTCCCGCACCACGAGCGAAAGTCGTCAAGGCTATGGATGTTCCAGCGGATAAGGCAGAACGGAAAGTGTTTCTGGAAGGGCTGCTCCGCCGCGCCCAGCAGGGCGACGCGGAGGCTGCCTTCCAGGTCGGGGCGCACAACGTCACCGGCGGAACCGAAGCCCATTATGATGCCGCCGACCGGTGCTTTCTGAAAGCCATCCAATTTGGCGGAAGTGCGTGGGCCTGGCGGGCGGCCGACGAGTATTACTATCAAGACGTCACGGACCGCGTCCGGCACTGGATGGCCCGGGCGATTGAGCTCGATTTCCCGCTGCCCTCGGCCCCGGGTATCACGGTTGCCCCGAACACGATGGAGCCAGTCGGGGACTTTAGTGGCATCACCTGGGGTGGGGCCGCGTTCCACATCTGGAGCGAGGATATTGAGGCGGTCTCGGTTGCTCTGTCTGCCGCTGCCGATCGGCTGATCCTGGTGGACGAGAACGGCCACGAATGGCCCACCAGCGATGCTCTCAGCGACCATCTGGCCAGTCCGGACGCGCCGTTCGACCGGTTCGGGAATCCGCTCTCCACGCCGAGATACGTCAGTCCACCGCGCCCGTACAAGAACGGCCTGTACATCACGCTCGACACCAATTCCGATATGTGGGGGCCAATGGCCCGCACATTGGTGCTGGTACTCATCGAGGAGTTGGTTTCGGCCGGGGTGAGCGAGGCCCGGATTGGCCCGGGCCGGGCGGCGATGTACGGCGGCTGAGAGCATCGACCTGACCAAGTGCGCCGCGTAAATCAGCGGCGGTCGGATGGTATACCCGCTATGGTTTCGGCTGCCGCGGGGCGGCTCTCGGGCGTCCTTCCTTCTCATCCTCTGAACGAGGGTGCTCCATCTCCGCCCCGCGGTTCCTGAACTGTGAGACATCGAAGGAGAGCAGTCATGCGGTGGCGGCGATCTGTGGACTCGGCACCGCCGCAGTCCACGTCAGAGCGCGCGCCTGCCCAGGTTTTGCTGGATCGCCTCGGGACCATCTACCTGCCCGACGGATCGCCCAGCGGTAGGCAGGGGGACGCGCCGGTCGAGGTTCCCGACCCCGTGAGCAGCGTTGGTGTAACTCTGCTGGAGGCGGAGCTCCTGGACCGGGGATTCCTGGCGTCCGCGACCTTGGTGCAACGGCTGCTCGGCCTCGACGCCGGGCACCTCGCGACGCGTGGCGCCCTGCTGCTGGCTGACCTGGATGCTGCCCTGGGCAGCGACCGGCCGCATGTCCCGCTGTTCCGTGGTTTCCCCCGGTCGGTACCGAGCGACACGGTCGCGCTCTGGGTGGATCGCGTGCTGACGCTGATCGCTCAGAGTCCCGAACAGCCGTGCGTGCTGTGCGGGAACAGTAGAACCATGGTCGCGGTGTCGCCGTGCGCTCATCTGGTGTGCCGGGTCTGTTTCGACGCTCATGACTACAGCGCTTGCCCGATCTGCCGACGTCGGCTCGACCCGGGAGGACTGTTCATCGAACAGGGCCGCCCGCGGGCTCCGGGACGATCGTCGGCCTTGCCGGCCCGGTTGCGGGTGCTGACCGTTGGCGTCGACTATCGGGCTGATGTGCGCCGGGAGGTGGATGCTCTGCTGGCCCGTACCGCCGCACTGACCCCTCAGGATGGCGATGACCTGTTCGTTCTGCTCGACTCACTCGATCGCGGTGATCTCGGATGGCTACCGGACGAGATCCCGGCCCGGGAGACGAAGGCCAGGGTTCTGGCTTGGCTGTTGGCTGATCCGGCCCATCGATCGGTTGCCCTTCCCGCTGTCACCGCCCGGATCGGCACGGCCACGGACGCGTTGCGTCTGCTCGTCGTGCTGTCCGGTGGGGATGCGGGGTTCATCGACCCACCGAAATTCGCAGCGATCCCGCGTCCGGTTCGCCGGGCAGTATTGGCCGCCCTGAATCGACTCGATCCGGGAACCGTGATCGAGGATCTGTCCCGACACCAGCGCCTGTGGGTCCATGCCGCTGAGAAACTGCATCCGTTCGAGTATGCGCAGGCCTATCCAATGGCAGCCGTGGCCTTCGCCGCGCTTCGGGAGAGGTTCCTGTCCGGGGTTGGCCATCTCAATCTTCTCCTGGCCACGACAGCCACGGAGTGCGGGCTGGAAATTCGTGATGGCCGGATCCGGCACCGCTCTCATGCTGCGCTCGTCGAGCAGGGCTTCGAGGCCGGTGACATTGACGCTGCTGTTCGCTTGCTGAAGGCGCGTCCCGGTGAATTTGTCCGGCGTCTGGATCATTTGCTGCGGTTGGCCGAAGGTGCGGGATCATCGCAACCCGATCAGGTTCTGGCCGTTCTTTCGCTGGTGCTCGGGCGTGTCTCACCGGCGGTGCTCGTCTCGGCTCTGGGAGAACTGCGCCTGCGAGGTCACGGCCAGGCTCGCCGAATCTTCTTTCCCTCCGGCGGAAACGCGAAAATTCACGTCATCCCCGACGAGCGCCCGCCGTTGTCGGAGGACGTCGTCGAGCAGGTCGTCGGCCTGCTCACCGCCGAGTTGCTGCGCCGCGCCGAGCGGCTCGGTCCGGTTGCGACCGTGGCGTTGGACGAGTCCCTGGATCGGTTGATCGCGCCGTTCACGCAGCGCACGGCGTCTCGCGCCCTGGTCACGGTGCCGCGCGGCAGCCTGATCCAGCTACCTGTGGGCCGCCATCTTCGACTCTTCCTGCACTGGATGGAGGCTGAGCAGCGGGTCGACCTCGACCTGTCGGTCGCGATGTTCGACGCCACCTGGAAGCACGTCGCCACCTGCGACTACACCAACATGCGAGTCGCCGGCGATGGCGCTGTGCATTCCGGTGACCTCACCAGTGCACCGGCGCCGATGGGCGCCAGCGAATTCATCGACGTGGACCTCAAAAGGCTCGCAGCGGCCGGTGTTCACCATGTCGTGGCGGCGGTATTCAGCTTCAACAACGTCGCCTTTGAGGACATGCCTGAGGCCTTCGCCGGAGTGCTGCTCCGTGCTGACGATCCGCGGCACGGCCCTATTTTCGACCCCAGGTCGGTCGAGCAACGCTTCGATCTGGCCGGGCGTGCCCGATCGTCCGTACCCTTCATACTCGATCTGCAGGCCGGAACGATGCGCTGGCTCGATGTGGCCCTTGGAGTCACTGGCACCTTTCACGACGTTCACCGTCACGCCGGTGCGCTGGAGCAGATCGGGCAATCCCTGGGTGAGTATTATGCCGCTGGTGCGCGGGTGAGCCTCGGTGAAATCGCCCGCTGGCATGCTGCCGCCCGAGCTGCGACCGTCCTGGTCCGAAATGAGCACGGCATCGCTCGGTTCGACCGCCACAGTGGCGAAGACGCCGACATCTTCCTTCGGCGGCTCACCGCGGGTGCAGGTGCTCTGCCTGCGGTGGCCGGACAGCTTCCCGATCTCGCGTTCCTGGAACGCGGGGACCTTGATTGTTCCGATGGGGCAACCGTTTACGCCCTGCATCCGGCCGATTTGGATGCTCAGCGAGTGCGCTTGATCTCACCGGCAGACGTCGGCGGCAGTCTCCTCCCTGAGGGCGACTGAGTCCTTGGGTGAGCGCGCACCAGCATTTCCGGTTCTCAGACCAGGGTGAGCCGGGCGCTCGGCCCGGCTTCGGACGCGGTGACCAGAGCGCCGTCCGACCGACTGCAGGTGAAAACAGCGACGTGTAGTGGTCGTTGCGGAGGCAGTCCGAAGCCATCGTCGATCTGGTAGCGGGTATTTGTCACCTTCCGACTGGTCGCCGCCGGATCGTCGGCGCGCTCCGGCGGTGCGTCGCTACGACAACTGACTACGACCTCAGTGCAGCCGGCCGGCCAGTCCCAGCGGAGCCGACCCTCGTCCTGCCGCAGTCCAGAAACCGGCGGTAGCGCGATGAACCAGGTCGACGCACCGATCACGGCGACCTCGTCGATCGTCAGCACGACGTAAGCGGTGGAGGAGGACGGCCGAGGATCTACGGCCAAGCCTGGCCCCATCCCGGGAACCAGCTCTCCGTACGACCTCAGATCGGTCACCACCGAACCGACGGCCGGCGGAACCATCCCCTCGGGTAGCCGGCGAACCTCGGCGCGTCCGCTAGCTGGGGCCGGGTACACCAGGCGTACCCGCCGGCCGTGCGGGAGCAGAACCAGGGACGTGATCACCGGGGGTAGCTCAGCGTCCGGTCGGGCCGGAGCTGAACGACCCGCCGAGTCGGGCGAACGCGATTCGGGCGAAAGGGCTTCGGGCGCACTGATCCCGGCCCGCCGGGCGATCACGGAATACCTCGACAGCCGGTCTGCGCCGGTCGGAACGGCCGCCTCGAGCTCGGTGCCCTGGGTGGTGCCGAGAGCCCGTCGACGCCCGACGCCGTCCACGTGCTCGACCCGGTAGTCGATCGTGCCGGGCGACCCCGACGGAGCCCAGCTGACCACGACATAGCCGCCGACCACCCGGGCCCGGACGGCGGTGGCCGGCTGCACGCCGGTCGCCCGCAGCGCGGCAAGCAGGCCAGGGTGATCCGGAGCTGCCCGCAGCGCGGCCAGCAGTGCGAGCTCCCGCTGCTGACCGCCGAGCGACTCGGCCTCCGCGAGGGCGGCTGTGGCCGTGTCCGAGCCATTGTGGGCCTTGGCCAACACATCGGCGGCGGATTCTCCGCCCGGGCCGGGCAGATCCGCAGCGATCTTCAGCAGCCGTTCCAGGGCCACGGCAGCCTCGGTGTACCGCTGACCGGCCAGCGCCTGGAGGGCGGCTCGCCAGCGCTGTTGCGCCTCCGCGAGCACCTCGACGACCTCGTCACTGACCGCGCGGATCGGCGGCAAGGTACCTCCGGCCAGCTGTCGGGCCCGGGCCACCAGGGCCTGCGCGGCCAGCACCTGCCCAGCCCGCAGCGCGGCCCGAGCCTGCGACAAAGCCTCGTGCGAAGCCTTGGCCGAGCCCGGCCCCGCCTGCTCGCTCTGCCCACTCGGCCTGCCCTGCCTGGGCGGTTCGGTCGGGTCGGACGGCGCCGACGTGGCCCGGCCCGACCGGCTCGGGCGTCCCGGGGCCGGCGTCCGAGGAGCGCTCACCCCCAGCTCCCGGGCCAGTGCCGCCAGCACCTGCACCGCGCGCTGGTGATCCAGCCCGAGAGCCTGCGCCTCGCTCAACAAGTGTCCGTGGTCGGCAGCGGTGAACTCGTCCTCCACCAGGACGGCGGCGGCGACCCGGGCCCGCAGCCGAGCGGTGACCTCTTCGGCGAGCGCATCCAGGTAGACCTCGGGGTCGTTCTCCAGCAGCAGGGTGGTCACCGCGGCCAGCAGGTCGTCGACGAGCGCCCGGCGCCGGTCGGGCCGCAGTTCCCGGTTGCGGGCCGCCGCGACGTCCCGTTCCGCGGACAGCTGTTCGCGCGCCGCCCCAGGCTCGAGACCGAGCAGGTCGTACAGGCTGGCCGGGGGTGGCTTGCCGAGGATCCGGCCGAGCTCGTCGAGATCGGCTCGGACCTGCCGGTAGACGGCCGGCTCAACGGTCGGTGAGGTCGGGCGCTGGGGCTCGGCGACGTCGTCCACCACCCGATGGCGGGCCAGGCGCTGCTCGACGCTCTGTGGATCGATGCCACCGGCCTGCCGGGCGAAGGCTCGCAGCCCGTCCAATTTGGCGGCGGGGATCCCACCGAACCGCTCCACCAGCCGCTCGATTGCCCCGTCCAGCTCGGCGAACCGCTCCTCGTCGCGCTGAGCCCGGCTCGCGCGGGTCTCCTCCGCGAGGCGGAGGCGCGAACGGTGTTCGCCGATTTCGGCGGCGGCCTCATGATGAACCGCGAGCAGGGCGGTGACCAGGCCGCGATATTTCGGATGATCGCGTTGCTTCTGCCAGAACGCCCACACCGCCGCCACCTGTTCGGCGACCGCGGCGTCCTGGAGGGTCTGGGCCTGCTCCAGCGGGACGTCGTACCACTCGAAGGGATCGCTGGTCTGGGCCCCGCCGCGAGCCTCGATCGCCGCCAGCACCCGCTTGCGGTAGTCGTTGCCGTCGAACCCGGTCATCGCGGATCCCGATTCCGGACCCGGGCGACCTGCGCGCGCTCCCGGGCGACATCGGCCTGGCTCAACGCCGCGCTGGTCTCGATCTGCGTCTTCAGCGGGCGTTCGGCCAGCCCTTCGTGCCGGGCGGTCAGCTCGAGAATGCCGTCGAACCCCATCGCCAAGGTGATCTCGATCTGGCTTCCGGCCGGGTAGCCGGGCGGAATCTCGGTGATCGACGCCTCAGCAATGATCTTGCTGAGGTCGGGGTCGGGGGATTCCGCGCCACCGCCCTGCTCGACCACCCGCACGGTGACGACATCCTGGTCGTCGTACATGGTGCCGAACGAGCGCCGGACGGTGACCGGTAGCCGGTCGTTGCGGTGCACGAGGAAGACCGCCTCCAGCCCGCCGGACCTGCCCACCGCCATCACCCCGAAGCCGCGCGAGCAGACGTTGAGCACCTGCACCTCGACGGTCCGGCGCACCTGCTCGGCCGGGACGGCGAGGACCTCGGCCAGCCGCGCGCAGGCCGCGTCGAGGTCTGCGGCGGACGCCGAACTCACCGGTTCGCCGTCGACCAGCTGGCCGCGGGTCACCAGGTCGTTCGTCACCAAGCGTTCGACGGACTTCTTCTCCCCGTAGATCGCCGCGCCCTTCGCCACCGCCAGGTCCGGATCGGCCAGCTGGGTGGGCACGCCCAGTTCTTCGGCCAGCCGGGCCGCCACCGCAGGCATCCGGCTGCAGCCGCCGACCAGAAGCACCCGGTCGATCCGCCGCACACCGCGCTCGCGGGCCGCGTCAACCGCGTGCCGAGTGAGTTCGAGGGTCCGGTCGAGCAGGCTGCGCGTGACCGCCTCGAAGACCTCGCGAGATACCGGAACGTCGACCTCGCAATCATCGTGCGCGACCCGGACCGTGGTCGTCGACGCCTGCGTGAGGTCTCGCTTCGCCCGTTCCGCAGCCAAGATCAACGCCTGCGAACCGGCGCTGTCGTCCAGCGGGTCTTCGGCGTCCGGGTGCGCGGCGAGGAACGCTCGGGACAGGTGGACGGCGAGTTTCTCGTCCCAATCCGCACCGCCGAGTTCGTGGTCGCCGTCGATCGACACGACCGCGAGCCGGCGCTCCGCCAGTTCGACGACGGTCACGTCGAAGGTTCCGCCACCCAGGTCATAGACGAGGGCGACCTCCTCGGCGACGGCCTCGGACGGGCTGTCGAGCCGGGCGAACCCGTAGGACAGCGCGGCCGCGATGGGTTCGCTGATGACATCGACGACGGTCAGCCCGGCGTACTCGCCGGCCAGCCGGGTGGCGCGCCGCTCCTCGTCACCGAAGTACGCCGGGACGGTGATCACGACGTCCTGGACGGCCGTGGCCGTGTTCAGGGCGGTGTTGTTGACCAGGGCTCGGAGGATCAGGCTGCTGACCGCCGGGGCGGACCAGGATGTGCCGTGACTGACGAAACGCCATTCGCCGTCACCCATTCGGCGCTTGGCCAGTGTGCACACGTCCTCGGGCAGCGCCCGAGCCTGGGCTCGGGCCGGCTCGCCGGTGAGGTAGTCATTCGCATTGACGAACAGCACCACGCTCGGAAGCGTCAGCGCGCCGTCCATTTGTGGGACGATTTCCGGCCGCCCGGTTCCGTCGATGGCAGCCAGACAGCTGTACGTGGTTCCGAGGTCGATGCCGTAAACGGCGCCCGTCGACGTTGACTTCTTGCGCGGCATGATCGAAACCCTAGCGCTCGCCACTCGCACCACCTCGGCGGGCCGGGACAGCCAGCCGGCGCCAGCACGAGTCAACAAGCCAACCGGTGGATCCGGAAACTCGTGCGCGCCGGCGCTCAGTTGGAGTTTCCGCGAAATGGGTTGCGAGCCGTCCGATCGGACTGTCGCTATTGTGACGTTCGCCCAGCCATCGGCTGCGTATCGTCTGCCGTACAGCCCGTGGATCAGCAAGGGGGGTGTGAGGGTGAAGGAGTTCGACGTCGAATCGCCGCAACTGATGGTTTGCGTCTATCCGGCTGGATCGCAGGGTGAGTGCTTCATCGCGCTGTGTCAGGCATTGGTTGGCCTCGGGTGCAAGCCCGGTCAGGAGACTGCGCGACACCTGGCCCGCAATGATTCGGACGCCCCCATGGTCGACGCCGGTTTCCAGCACCGGCTGTTCGGAACCGTCACCGTCGGGTACGGGTGGTATTCGAACGGCCACGTGACGCAGGCGCCATGGTTGGTCGTGCGCGTTCACGCTCATGGATCCTGGTCAGGAACGCGTTTGCCGAGAATCGAGCGCCGCGCCGCGGAACAACTCGATCCGTGGACCCGAGAAGTGCTCCGCCTCTGCGTGAATCAGTGCCAGGTCTACTACGGCACCATCGGATTTGAATGTTCCCTGATCACGTCGACGGAGCTCGATGGCGGCTGGAACGGTATGCCGTCGTCGATCTTCGTTTCGGGCCGGGTGCTGACCGGCCATCCGCAGGTGCGTGCGGCATTCGAGGCCGACTACCGGAGGGGTGAGGTGCAGGAATGGGACAGCGGCCGACTCTTTTCGTCCGGCGCAAGCAGTGACGCAGGATGGGTCGGAGGGTCGGATCGGACGGCGAACCTGCTTGGCCGGGCCGTGTACACCATGACGCTGAAAGCGGCCATGGCACAGGACCAGAGCGAAGCTGTGTACGGGGCGGCCCGTCATGATGAGGGCCATGAGTAACGAGATGCGCGTGGGGAATGGGCCGGAGGGGGAGGGGCGCCCGCTTGCCTTGGTCACGGGGGCGGGGCGCTCGGTGGGGATCGCGGCGTCCGTGGTCGTGCATCTGGCCCAGGCCGGCTGGGACGTTGCCTTCACGTACTGGACCCCGTATGACGCACGGATGCGGTGGGGCATGGAGCCCGGAGCACCCGGCGAGTTGCAGAAGAAGGTGGTGGCGCTTGGAGCGAGAACTCTTGCGGTAGAGGTGGACCTGAGCGACCCGGCGGGGCCGGCTGAGCTCTTCGACAGTGTCCAGCGTGAACTGGGAAACGTCACGGCGCTGGTGCTCTGCCATTGCGAATCGACCGACTCCGGCCTGTTGGACACCACGGTGGAGAGCTTCGACCTGCACTTTGCGGTCAATACGAGGGCAACGTGGCTGCTGATCCGGGAGTACGGGCTGCGATTTCGCGGGCTGCGCGGACGGGGCCGGGTCATCAGCCTGACCAGCGACCACACCGTCGGAAACCTGCCCTATGGGGCGAGCAAGGCAGCGATGGATCGGATCACGCTGGCCGCCGCCCATGAGCTCGCCCCCCTGGGAGTGACCTGCAACGTGATCAATCCCGGACCGACCGACACCGGGTGGATGAGCGAAGAGCAGAAGGCGGCCATGATCGGCCGCACGCCTCTGGGGCGCCTCAGTGTGCCGCAGGACTGCGCGAATCTGGTCACGTTCCTCTGCTCGGCGGAGGGCGGATGGATCAACGCCCAGCTTCTCTATAGCAATGGCGGTTTCGAGTAGCTCAGTGCTCAGTGTGTTTCGGCTCCGGATCGCCATCGCATCTCCACAGGATCTCCACCGAGGTAGGGCACGATCCCGAAGATGCGACAAACCCGGCCCGTGGCCGTCTTCCTCGTGGTCACCGCTGTACCGGTCGCCGCGGTGATGCACAACGCCGGGTCGGGGCCGGCGGTGATCCTGCTGATGCTGGCGTTGAGCAGTGCCCCGCTGATCGGCCTCAGGATGGCCAGGCGGGCCGGGGAGATCTCGGTGACCGCCGTCCGTACCGGGGTCAGCGCGGTGGTCCTGCTCAGCCTCGGGTTCGTGATCACCCAGCTCGTCTTGGCGGTCACCAGCCTTGAGCGTGGGGGCAGCCTCCGGGCGGACCCTCTGGCCGCGGCGGCCATCGTCGCCCTGGCCGCCCTGTACCTGATGCTGCTGGTCGCCGCCGGGACCGCGACTGTGCCGGTGCTGCGCCCGGTCGAGGTCGGCCAGTGGATCCGCGATCACGGCGGATCGGCCCCCGGGTGGGTAGCGGCGGCGGTGATCGTGGTGGGTCTGGTTCTGGTCGGGTTCGCGACGTCCGGATCCAGTCGCCTTGACTCCGGTCGCCACGATTCTGGCTGGGCAGCAAACGGTTTCGGGTCGACAAACGATCCAATCGCGCCACCGACGATCGACCCGGCGGTGATCCATTCGATGATCTCGCAGGCATTTCCGGACCCGGTGCTGCGCGCCTGTGTCAACGCCAGCAGCTCGACGATCGGCGTCAGCATGCAGGGACTGGCCGGCCTCACCGAGCTGAGTTGCCTTGGCAGCGACAACCCGGACCAGCAGGTGCACTCGCTGGAAGGGCTGCAGCACCTGACCAATCTCATCACCCTGGAGCTGAGCGGGAACGCCGTCCAGGAGCTGTCGCCACTGTCCGGGTTGCTGCGACTGCAGAAGCTGGACTTGAGCGACAACCGAATCACCAAGGTGACCCCGCTGTCCGGAGCGCTCGCCCTGGACCGGCTCACCTTGTCCGACAACCGGATCTCGGATCCGCGCCCGCTGCAGTCGCTGCCGGAGCTGACCATGCTCAACATCGCCGGAAATCGGATCACCGACGCCTCCCGCCTAATCCGGTGCCCGAAAGTGGACGAGTTGTGGATCGGAAGCAACCCACTGACCGATGTCGCTCCGCTGCTGTTGATGCCGTCCCTGCTGGGCGTCGACCTGGCGGGCCTTGACCAGGCCCGGGTCACCGGGGTGGAGAAGCTGCAGGACAAGGGCGTGTATGTCGGGGGGATGGCCTCCGGTCGAGGCTGAGCGGGTCGGCTGACGCATGGGCGCCGGAATCGTCGTGGGTCTCGGGCGGCGGGCCCGCACGGGTCGCCACGGCTCAAGTGGCCGACGGGTGAGGCACATGTTGGGCTGAAGCCATGATTGACAATTCCGTGGAGCACAACGCGCTCAAGGCGGTCGCCCTGGTGTGCACGCTGACGCCGTCGCCCGCCGCGTCCAGTAGCCAGCTGATCGCCGAGCAACTGCTGGAAGCGCTGGCGGCGAACGGTGTGACCGGCAGCGCCGTCCGCGTCGTCGACCATGACGTCAAGCCGGGCGTGGACGTGGATATGGGGAACGGGGACGCCTGGCCGTCGATCCGGGAGCAGATCCTGGCGGCGGACATCCTGGTCTTCTCGACCCCGACCTGGATGGGCCAGCATTCAAGCGTGGCCCAGCGGGTTCTGGAGCGGCTCGACGCTGAGTTGTCGGAGACCGACGACGAGGGACGCCTCCTGACGTACGGCAAGGTGGCCGTGGTTGCGGTGGTCGGCAACGAGGACGGAGCGCATCACATCAGTGCCGTGCTGTATCAGGGCCTGAACGATGTCGGCTTCACCATCCCGGCGCAGGCCGTGACCTACTGGAACGACGAAGCCATGGGCGAGGCGCGGGACTTCAAGGACCTGCCCGAAACTCCGAAAGCGGTTGTCACCACGACGAAGACAGTCGCTGCCAACGCCGCGCACGTAGCCAGGGCCCTGAAGGACGCGGCCTACCCGGGGCGCTGATCTCGCCCGAATCATGAAGCCGGCGGATCGGCCGGGATCATGCGGCTATTTGCATCGATCAAGCCAATTCAGGCCCGCGCGACGCTAAATCGAGAAGCGACCGCGGCGCCAGTACCAGTGGCGGCCGGCGGTCAGGTGGTCGACGACCGCGCGCTGGAGCGCGGTGTGGCGGGGCAGCTGGTCGAGCGGCGTGGTCAGGGTGCGGAACGCGAACCGCAGTACCTCGACGTCGGCGTCCAGCCCTTCCGGCTGCTCGTAGGGTTCCAGCTCGAACCTGCGCTGGAACCGGACGATGTTTGAGTCCCCGGGCAGGTATTCCGCCAGTTGCGGATCGAGTAGCCACGAGCCGCAGGAGAACGCGGTGTAGCGCTCGTCCGGAAAGTGGCGCGGGAAGAACGCGCGGGCCTCGTCGAGCGACGCGTCGACCGCCTCCGGCGTCATCGGCCCCGACTCGGGGATGTGCAGATCGATGGCGGTATCGCCGCGCTGGTGCTGCAACCGGCCCAGCTCGTAGAGGCCACCGCGGGCGTGCAGCGTCAGCCAGCTCTGCATGACCGGCCAGCCCTCGCGGTGCATCCGCCGGTCGATGTCGAGGTTGCGACCGAGGTCCGCGAGGGTCGCCCAGGACACGGCCTCGGCGATGCCGTGGTCGCGGTGGTACGCCGTGACGACGTCGACCAGGGCGAGGTAGGCGTACACGTAGAGATGCCGCCACGCGGGACCGCGTTCGCGCGGTAGTTCCGGACCGGGCGACAACCAGCCGTGGCCCCCGAGGTCGGCGCGGACCAGGGCGATCGAGCGGTCGAGCAGCCACCGCAGCTGCGGAGTCCACCAGGGAGAATCGGGCTCGGGCCAGCCCGCCATGATCTCGGCGGCGTCGTCCGGACGCACCGCGAGCCGGTCGAGGATCGCTGCTGCGTCGGACTTTTCGGGCAGCGGAGCCGACGGCTGGTCGCCGGCGAGCCGGTGTACGCGATCGATCTCCTCGATCGGTACCCCGAGCTGGGTGGCGATGTCGTCCAGATTCACCCGGACGACCCTACCGCCGGCGAGTCGGCTGGTTCGATCTGGGCCTCGCCCGCGCGTCCGCTCCGCGTTTGCCGAGGGCCTGATCAACTGGCTGTCGCAGACGATGCTGTCGCCACGCCGTCAACCGTCCGGTTCGGCTGACCCGACTCGGACGCCGCGGCTCAGGCCGGCCAGACGCCGGTCCAAGCGCACCACGCCAGGGCCCCTTGGATCAGGACGAGGCTTGCGGCGACCGCCAGCCGCCCGCGGGCGGACGCCGGGTGTTCACCCTGGTAGACCCGGACCACAGCTAGCGGTGACAGCGCGACGAGGACCGCGATCAGCGCCCACTTGGTGATCTCCCCGGGGGGATCGCACACGTCGAAGCAGAGGTAGCCGATGAGCGCCGCACCACCTGCGTAAAACGCAGGCCCTGCGACGCAGGCGGCCCCCAGGACCAGGATCCCCCATGCTGTCCCGGAGCGAGGGATCCAGCGGAGAAGCGGTCGCCGCTGATGAACCAATGGTGCTGGGATGTTGCTGTTCGTTGTCATTTCGGCAGCCTCTCCCGGCGCGGTCGCCGTGACCTGAGTACAGCTGCTCAGGAACCGGCTCGTTCCGTTAGACCAAGCGGCACCAACTTCGCCGGGTTGACCACGCTTCGGTTGAATGGGTTTCACGGCTGAAACGTCTCGCCCGGTCGCCTTACCAGGCAGTTCTCTCGGCAGCAGGGACGGCGGGTGCACGATTGATGGACACCAATTTGCGCCGCCGGGACACTGCCTTACGTGCGTGATTCTGGCTGATGGCGGCTGGGTCTGGCGCTGGGTCTGGCGCTCGGCGCGTAGCGGCTGAACGCGGCGATCCGCAACGACGGCATCCCGCCGATCCGCTTGTGAAGGAGTCACGCATGCTGCGCAGATCCAGCCTTTGTGCCGTCCTCGCCACGCTGCTCGCAGCCTTCACCGTCGGCCTCGGCATCGGCGTCCACCCCGCTCTGGCTGCGACGGCGCCCGTTCGGATCATGGCACTCGGCGACTCCATCACCGCCGGGCCCGGCTGCTGGCGGGCGATGCTCTGGCACCAGCTTCAGACCAGCGGATATTCGAACATCGACTTCGTCGGCGGCGTCTCCGACGGCGGCGGGTGCAACCCCGGATACACCTACGACCAGGACCACGAGGGCCACGGCGGCTACTCCGCCACCGGCATCGCCGACAACAACCAGCTGCCGCCGTGGCTGGACGCAGCCAAGCCCGACGTCGTGCTGATGCATCTGGGCACCAACGACATGTGGGGCCACTACATCGCTACCGCGACCAAGTTGGCCGCCTTCACGAAGCTGGTCGGCCAGATGCGTGCCACCAACCCGGCCATGAAAATCCTGGTGGCCCAGATCATCCCGATGACCGGCTGCGACACCTGCGCGGCTGACGTGGTGGAACTCGACCGCGCGATCCCGGGCTGGGCCGCGGGCCTCACCACCACGCAGTCGCCGATCGCTGTGGTGGATCAGTGGACCGGCTTTGACGCCGCCACCGACACCGGGGACGGCGTGCACCCGAACACCGGCGGCTTCCAGAAGATGGCCAATCGCTGGTACCCCCCGCTCGCCCAGGTCCTCGACGGCGTTATCCCGACGCAACCGACCGCCACCACCAGCCCATCGTCCAGTCCGACCGTGAGCCCGACATCGCCGTCCGGTCCGTCGTCGTCCGCTTCCCCGACAACCGGCGTTGGCTCCTGTACCGCGGCCTACGCGGTGGTGTCCCAATGGGCCGGCAACTTCCAGGGCCAGGTAACTGTGACGAATACGTCCGCCGCCGCGTCCAAAGGGTGGACGACCACCTTCACATTCGCCAACGGCCAACAGGTCAGCCAGTCCTGGAACACCACGCTTGCTCAAGCCGGCGCCAGTGTCACGGCGGCCAATGTGAGCTACAACGGCAGCCTGGCCGCCGGCGCGTCCACCTCACTCGGCTTCCTCGCCAGCTGGAACAACGTGACCAACACGGCCCCCGCGGTCAGCTGCACCCTCAGCTGAACCAATTCACCCTTGCCGCGTCGACTCGGTACCGCCCGCTCGACGGGCGTCGCGGTCGCGGCAGAGTACCTTCCGTGGCGAGGGTATAACGATCACTACGTACCCCCTGGTGCCGGATTATCCGGTCCGCACCGTGTAACGAGGAAGTTACGCGAAGGAGTTCAGGATGAAGGTACGTAGCGTTCCCGCCGTTGTCTCGATCGCCGGACTCTTGGTGGCGGCGACGTTTTCCGCCCCGGCGCTGGCCAGTCCCCGAAGCGCACCACCCGGAGCCAGTGCGGCCTCGCCGGCGAGCAGACCGTGGATGGACACGAGTCTCGCCCCGGCCGATCGCGCAGCCCGACTGCTGGCGCAGATGACGCTGGACGAGAAGATCGCCGAGGTGCACGGTGTCGGGTATCCGCTGGTCGTGGATCCCGATGCCAACTACGCAGGCAAGATTCCCGGTAACAGTCGTCTCGGCATCCCGCCGGTCTACCTCGCGGATTCCCCGGTCGGTGTGGGAAACCGCAGCACCGGAGTGACGCAGTGGGCCGACACCGCCGCGCTGGCCTCCACCTGGGACACCCAGGTCGCTCACCAGTACGGCCTGGCCTACGGAGCCGAGCAAGCGGGCAAGGGGCACAACATCGCACTCGGCCCGACGATCAACATCCTCCGGCTGCCCAACTGGGGGCGCGCGCCAGAGACGTTCAGCGAGGACCCGTACCTGACCGCTCAGCAAGCCGTCGCCGAGATCAAGGGCATCCAGAAGCGCCACGTGATGGCGACGGCGAAGCACTTCGTGGCGAACAACCAGGAGGTGCTGCGCAGCTCGATCAACGTGGTGGCGAGCGAGAAGGCGCACAAGGAGATCTACGAGCCGGCGTTCAAGGCGTCCGTCCAGGCGGGGGTGGGCGCGATCATGTGCTCGTACAACCGGGTGGGAGGCTCGTACGCCTGCGAGAACGCCGATGAGTTGATCGGCACGCTGCGCGAGGCCTGGAAGTTCGACGGCCTGGTGATGTCGGACTGGGGTGGTCTGCACAGCACCGTGAAGGCCGCGAAGTCCGGGCTCGACCTGGAGATGCCCGGCGCCGACGAAGCCAATCCGGGGCCGATCGACGACCTGTTCGGCTCGTACTTCTCCAGCAAGCTGAAGGCCGCCGTGCAGTCCGGCGCGGTCACGACCGCTGAACTGGACCGCATGGTTCTCCACATCCTCACCGCGATGTTCCGGGTCGGGCTCTTCGATCACCCGACTCCGGACCCGGTGAGCGTCAAGGACAAAAACGTCAGTACTCCGGCGCATCAGGCGCTTTCGGAGCGGATCGCGGAGCAGGGGGCGGTCCTGCTGAAGAACGCCAAGGGTGCCCTGCCGTTGCGGACCGGCACGGTGAAGTCCATCGCCGTCATCGGCGACGCCGCCAAGAACCCGCTGACCGCAGCCGGCGGATCCGCCGCCGTCACACCGTCGGCTCCGGTGGTGACCCCGCTCGCCGGCATCACCGCTCGCGCCGGCTCCGCCACCACCGTCAGCTATGCCCAGGGCACGCTGGGCACCAACCCGCTCGAAGCGGTTCCCGCCAGCGCTTTCGGGGCCGGCCTCACCGCCACCTACTACGGCAGCGCCGACCTCAGCGGTCCCGTCATCGGTTCCGAGACTGTCGCGAACCTTGACCTCACCGGCAACCCGAGCGCCGTCGGATCGACGACCTGGTCGGCGCGGTACACCGGGACCGTCACCGCGCCGTCCACCGGCACCTACCGGTTCTCGCTCCAGGCCGGGGCTTACGTCACGGTGTCCATCGACGGCAAGCGGGTGGTCTCGTTCACCCCGATGTTCGAGCCGACCCAGAACGGGCTCATTCGCTTGAGCGCCGGCGCTCACCGCATCCGGGTCGAGGTCAGGCCCTTCCAGCAGGAGCTGGTGACCGTTGACCAATTCGCTGTCACCGCTGGCCTGCACCTCGGCTGGCAGCCGCAGGAGGACAAGCTCGTGGCCGAGGCCGCAGCCGCGGCGAAGGCAGCCCAGGTAGCCGTCGTCGTCGTGTCGGCTCCGGCCAGCGAGGGATGGGACCGCCGGTCGCTCGCCCTGCCGGCCGACCAGGATCAACTCGTCTCCGCGGTCGCCGCGGCCAACCCGCGCACCATCGTGGTGCTGAACACCTCCAGCGCGGTCACCATGCCGTGGTTGTCCAAAGTTGCTGGAGTGGTGGAGGTATGGTTCCCCGGTCAGACGGCGGGGACGGCGATCGGTCGGGTGCTCTTCGGTGATGTGAACCCCTCCGGCAAGCTGCCGGTCACGTTCCCGGCCAGTGACAAGCAGGGCCCGGCGCGCTCGCGCGAGCAGTTCCCCGGCGACGGCACCAACGTCTACTACACCGAGGGCACGCTCGTCGGCTATCGCTGGTTCGACGCTAAGCACCAGCGGCCGCTGTTCCCCTTCGGTTACGGGCTGTCGTACACGACGTTCCAGTTCTCCGGGCTCAAGGCGGTCCGGCACGGCGCCAGCTACACGGTCACCGCACGGGTGAAGAACACCGGCACGCGGGCGGGATCGGAGGTCGTCCAGCTCTACGTCGGCGCGCCGGCGGCGGCGCACGAGCCGGTCCGCCAGCTCAAGGGCTACACCAAGGTCACGCTGAAGCCCGGCCAGACCACGACGGTGCGACTGAAGCTGTCGCGCAGCGCGCTGGCGACGTGGAACAACGCCAAGACCGGATGGACCGTCGTCAAGGGCAGGTACCGGGTTTCGGTCGGTGACTCCTCGCGAAACCTGCCGCTGCGGACGTGGATTCGTAGCTGACTTTGAGCAATCGACGGGCCGCCGGCAGTTGCCGGCGGCCCGTCACCCTGCTCTGGTCGGGCGGAGCCGGCCATGCACTTTGATCGTCCGCCGGTCGGCCTGAGCCTGGTGCTTCAGGCCGACCGGCGGACGGCTGTCAGCAACCGGATTCGCGGAATCCGAGGTCGGGGGCAATGCCGCAGTAGTTCTCGCCGGGCGTGGTGAGGGCTGCGTCTCGGGCGGGTGAGGTGGCGAGCGTGTAGTAATCGTTGGCTGCGGGTTGGTCGATCCAGAGCGGTGCTCCGTGGCGGCTCGCGGCGTCCTGGCCGGTGGTTGAGCGCCAGTCGGCGAGGGCAACGGCGTTGAAGTCGAGATGGAAGTGGGTGGTTGAGCCGTCGGGCGCCCAGTAGAGGTTGCGATTGGCTTCGAACCCGGCGAGTCGTGGCCGGTAGAGGTCCATCCAGATACCGGTTCCGGTGGTCTCGATGATGTTCTCGAAGACGTCAATGTCGTTGCTGGACCAGGCACCACCGTTATCGGCCGCCAGGCGCAGTGCCACGCCGGGAACGCCGGTGAAGGTGTTGTGATAGATATCGACTCGTTGCGCGAGGACCAGGTTCAGCCCGATGCCGGGACAATTGGTGCCGCTCACGAGACCGAAGATGAGGTTGCGGCGTACGACGACGTCCTGGACGCCGTTCTTGTCGTCGCGCCCGATGCTGAGTCCGCGGCAGCTGTCCCAGATTCGGGTGTTCTCGACCAGAACCTGGCGGGCGAAGTAATGAATCACGATAGCGCCACCGCCCGAATGGTTTCCGGGCAGATCCGCGGACTTGTCGGTGGGCCGGTAGCTGAAGATCTTGTTCTCCGCCGTGGTGCCGGCTAAAGCTGGCGAGCGGCTTCCTCGGATACTGACCCGCTGGCAGGACTTGATGTCCAGACCATCCTCGGTGTTGTGGTGAACCCGGTTGTCGACCGCATCGAGGTCCGCTGGATCGTGGCTGTTGGCGCCCGCGTCATCGTTCACGCCGAGACACTGCAGGCCGTCGCCGCCATTGTCGTGCAGGTTGTTCCCGCGCACCTCGATTCGGGCGACTTCTCCGGTGGCGGTGCCTTCAAGGTTCACCGCGTTCGCATCGGCACGCAGGTACGTGGCGTTGATCCGGGAGAAGGCCACCGTGGACCCGCTGACCCAGCGGTGGTGACCGAAGATCTCGTTGCCGTTCACCAGGACATCGGTGGCCACGTGGCGAATCAGTACGGCGGCACCAGCTTTGCCGTCGCGCATGAGGTTGTCGCGGACAGCGATGTGGTGGGCCGGCCCGGCGCCGGGATCGGTTGCGAAGGCGACGTTTCCAAGAATCTGCACGGTCGCGCCGTCATGGGCGTTCTTGTTCAGGTCCAAGCCTCGCACCACCCAGTAGGAGTCGCGGGGACCGAACTCCAGCAGGGCGGCGTCGGTGGTGGCGCGTAGCACCGGCCGAGCTTCTCCGGCGGCCGCTACCAGCCCGATCGGTGCGGTGGCGGTGCCACTGTGGCCGGGCGCCAGCGATGACACGTCGTAGGTACCGGCGTGCACGCAAGCGGTCTGCCCGGCGATCAAGGTGGCGGCCGCTTTGGCCGGCGTGCGCCACGCCGCCGCCAGCGTGGTTCCGGTGTTCGCGTCGCTGCCAGTCAGGGCGACGTGATGAGTGCAGGTTGCAGCGCGATCGGCGAAGGCGAAGGTGCCCGACGGAATCTGCGCCCCGGCGTTCACGCTCCGATCCGGTGCCGCGTGCGCCGGCTGAGCGATCCCGAGCATGAGCACCAATGCGGTGGAGGCAATAGCGCCAGTGCGAATGGAGGTAAAGACCATGATGATGTCCCTTTCCAGCTGGTGTCGTTGACAGAATTCAGCGGTGTTGTCGAGGCGAGCGGCGTCTCCTTCCGAAGCGAAGGCGATTCAATTTCGAGCTCGATACATTCCTTCGCAGACGATGACGATCCGGCCCGCCGTTCCCAGCGCGGCGCCACCGCCGATAGCGGCACCCACGGACGTGGTCACCGGTGTCGGTAGTGCAGCGATATAACTGGCCAGAGCCCGGGCTGCGGAGATGGAGACCGTTGCCATCCCGACAGCGGTCAGATACTTGTACACCAGTGCTTTTAGTTGTTCCTCGGAGGGAGAGGCATCGAAATAGCACTCGTAGACTGCCTTGAACATCCACAGATCGTTCATGACGTAGGCGGGAGCCTGGAGCACCCAACCGGGGGTGGCACCGGTGGCCGCGCCGCGCCCAACCCCCCAAGCCACGGCCTCGAGCGCCTTGGCACGCCTAGCCTTCAGGTCTGGATCCGGTGCAAAACCGAAACGACTCATATCTGAATCATCCTCTCGGTGAACGCCTTTGAATGGGTTCGACAATGCGGCGGTAGCGCCGGTCTGCCGAGGCCATTCAAGCCATCACCGGTGGAGGCGGTCGAGGGCAGGGCTGCCCTGGACGGTTCCTGAGTGGGCGGGGAATAGTGACGTCTGAGCGGAGGTGATTGACATGCGTCGCGATCGAATTAATCTCGCCATCTGGATATGGCACCGATGGCGGCCGGCCAGTGAAAGGCGCACCCTACGTCGCTGCGTCACTTCCGAGTGCCCGCTCGTATCACGTCTCGTACTCTGGAAACGTTGCCCTCGGTGCGACAATCTTACCGAACCATTATCCTGGCCATGATTGTTTGGTGACAATATCGATGTCGGGACAGTTCGCGAGTCCCGACGGGGGAGACCAACGAGACGGGGCCAGAAAGATGCGTGTCGCCAGACTGCCATTGCTGACAGTGACCTACACGGCTGAGCCGGAGATCTTCTACGAGTTCGGGGAGGATGGGGCTCGCAAGGTCTTCGGGCGTGACGACGCTACCTGCGACATCGTCATCTGGGCGGCCATCAACGGCCAGGAACTTTCCCGAGTCGCCGGCGCGATCTGGCGGATGGACGACGAACTCTGGGTGCGCAACCTCTCTACCCGCCATGAGCTGTACCTCGAGATTGCTGGTAGACCGGCCGAACCTGCCCTTCCACCGCGCAGCGACGACGGCACCGACCGAGGCCCCGCTCGTTCGATCCCCACCGAACTGGCCTTCGTGCGGGCACCCGGAGGCTGCGAACTGCTCGTCCGGCAGGTCCGTGACGCCGATCTGCCGGATCTCGGCGACCCGGACGACGCCAAAGCGACATTTCGCGCGCCGCCCGTACCTGAGGAACTGCGGGCCGTCGCAGCGGCTTTGTGCGAACCGCTGCTGCTGGGCAGCCAAGTGCCGGCGACGCACGCCCACGTGACCGAGCGAGCCGCCACCGGGAGCCCGAAGCGCACCCGCAACCTGGTTACCAAGCTCTGCACGCTTTACGCGGACGAGGTGCCGACGCTGCGCGACCGCGTCGCCGAGCGCGTTCGGCGCGAGCAAAAGCAGCTGGGCGTGGCCAATGATCCTCGCCTCGAGGCCGGCATCTGGACGTTCGATCCGGCGTCCCCGGAACACCATCCGGGAGACGAAACCACCCGTCGCCGGGAACTGGCCCTGCCCGACTATTTCGAGATTGCGCATCTGCTGGTGCGTCGCCGTCTAATCACCAGCGCCGATCTCGTTCTCCTTCCACCGCATTCGGCCGAGGACCTCCGATGACCCCTGACCCCGCTGCGCCCGAACCTCATTCGGCACCCGAGAGCGTCCAGCTCGACGAGTTCGACGTCGGTCGGAAGATCGGTGAAGGCAGCTCCGCCACCGTGCACATCGCCGTCCACCGGATCCTGGGCGGGCAGGTCGCGCTCAAACGCTGGCGGGAGTCCACCTCCGAGTCCTACCGCCGTCGCTTTGATGACGAGTGCCGCTTGCAGTGGCAACTCTCCGAGCACCCGAACATCGTGCGTCTCTACTGGGCAGACGCACCTGCCGGGCGACCGCCGTGGATGGCCATGGAGCTCTTCGACCTTTCGCTCGCTGACCGGTTGGCCCGGTCGCCGGCCCCGGACGAGGGCGAACTCGTCCGGATCGTCGAGGACCTACTCACCGGGCTGGCCGCGATCCATGGCAGGAACCACCTCCACCGGGACGTCAAACCCGCCAATGTCCTTCTCAAACAGAACCATGCCGCGCTGGGTGACCTGGGGCTTTCGATGGCGCTCCAGGACCGGACGGCAGATCGAGCAGCCGGAACCGGGAGTTACGTCGCACCGGAACTGGTCAGTGGCGCCGTCCCAGATTTCCGTAGTGACGTCTACTCGGCCGGCCGGACCGTCGAGGCAGCGTTCGGTCGCGGCATGCCGACCTGGCTGGACTCGTTGATCATTCGGGCAACCTCCGCCAATCCGGACGACCGACCGCAGGATGCGGCAGACTTCCTCAACCGCTTCCGGCAGGTGAGACCCGCGGCAACGGACGACCGGCAGCCCGTAAAGCGTCGAGGACGAACGAGGTTTCTCCACCCCGCCCGCTCCCAGGTCATCGCGGTTGCGGCCATCGCCGTCATGTCGGGCGTCCCGGTCACGACCTACGTCCTCAGAGATCACGGATCCCGGCCGCCGATCGCGGCAATTCCTTCACCGACCTCGTCGTCGATCCCGTCCACGACGTCGCCGGAGGAAACCGCGCTCGCCACCACCTCGCCTCCGTCGACAACAGCCTTCCCGAGCACGACCACCACGGCTCACACCGTCACGTTTGCCCCCGCCGATCCGGTGGCCAGCCCAGCGCGCCAGAACCCCACCCGCCGCCCCTCGTCCAAGACCTCAAAATCTCCCGCCCCACTCACCGTCAAGGGGAGGATTACGTCCCCGGCCGCGGAGGCGGAGGTCACGGGGGCGTCCCAGACGGCGACCGGAAGCACCACGAATCTCACCCCCGATTCGGATCTCGCGCTCTACTGCGTGGTGCAGGACGAAAGTCGCAACTACTTCCCCTACACGGCCGTGCGCAACGGCAACGGATGGTCTTGCACGTTCGGTACCGGCCAGTCCCAGCCGCAGACCAAGGAGCGGCCGTTCACCGTCATCCTGGCCACCGCCACCCCGGAAGCCGTCGGCGCGGTCCAGGCGAAGCAGAAGACCGACCCGACGTACAACACCACCGGCATGGGCCCGACCCTGCCGGCAGACTTCACCACTCTTGATCAAGTAGGGATCCACCGCACGAGTTGATGTCACTTCGCTCGGCGCACGATCCCAGAGCGCAGCAGCGAATTGCCCACGCAGCGACCGGTCCTGGCCCGCCGCCACCCGGATATGCACTCATGGCCTGCACTTTCAGCGGTACGTCAGGCCGAATACTTGGATCTCTCTGCCAGAATTCGGTTTCCGTACATGATCACGAAGATTCCGTCGGCGTATGACCGACGGCATCTTCGCGATCATGGCGTCTCTACCCGCTGGGGTACGCACCGGGAGCCGGCCCGCTCGCGCTGACGCATCTGGGCCAGCATCCCTAGCACGACGAAATGGCCAACCCGGCCCGGCCGTGGGGACGAGTAGCGGAAATTTCATAGAATGCCCGACCGAAATCGGGGTAGTGCCGAGCCGTCCGTGGTTAAGATTATTGGCGGCGGACTCGTGAAGCCGAACGAGCGAGGTAT
>DATINJ010000357.1:0-36430 GCA_035474375.1 Kineosporiaceae bacterium
CCCGGGTGATGTTCTGCACCGGGCCCGGACCGGCGGCGAACTGACCGACGACGAACGCGCCGTCTATCTGGCCCACCCACAGACCGCGCTGCGCCTGCTGGAACGCATCCCCCGACTCGAGGAGGTGGCACGTTGGGTCGGCAATCAGCCGGTCCGCCCGCCAGGCCTGAGTTCGGTCTCGGACGACTGGCATGCCAGTGCGGCTGGTTCGTCGACCGATCTGTCGGAAACGCTGCTCCGGGCCGGGATCGCCTTCCTCGCCACGCTGGACGCCACCGGCAATGCCGACAAGGCTCTAGCCCAGCTGACCCATTCCGGGCAATACCCGGCACACGTACTGGACTGCCTCGACGAGGCAGCCACCGCGCTGGCCCCGCAGGGCGTACGCCGCGAAATCACGGTCGCTCAGGTACAACCGGGCATGCTGCTGGAGGAGGACGTCGAGACCCTGATCGGGATGACCCTGGTGCGCAAGGGCGAGCGAATCACCGAGGCGGTGGCGATGCGGCTGGAGAACTTCGCCAAGACGGTCGGGGTGCAGGAGCCGATCATCGTGCTGGTCGGCGTATGAAACCGGGCACCGGCGAGGAATGATGCAGGGGTGGGCGGTGGCGGAACATCTGGTGCGGTGAGTGTGCCGGTCGAACTCCTGAGGCACCTGCGGCGTGCCCGCGACCTGGTCGACCGGGACTACGCCGAACCGCTGGACCTCGACCGGCTGGCTCAGACGGCCGGCCTGTCGAAGTACCACTTCCTGCGGTGCTTCACTCAGACCTATCGGCGCACCCCCGTGCAATACCTGACCGAGCGCCGGATCGAACGCGCCCAAGATCTCCTGCGGACGACCAACCTGACCGTGACCGAAATCTGCCACCTGGTCGGCTACACCAGCCTGGGCTCGTTCAGCAGTCGGTTCCGAGAACTGGTCGGCGTGCCGCCGTCCACCTATCAGGCTCGATACGCCGAGTCCGGTGCGCCCCGGATCCCCGGGTGCTTTGTCCTGATGCACGGCCTGAGCGACCGGTCCCGCAATCCCGGAGAACCGGACTGACCGGGTTTGTTCGGCGCGACAGTTACATCGGCAGCAGTACGAGGCCTTCGTGTGCGCTGAAATCCTCGTAATCCTTGCGGTTGAACGTGATCAGAGGTAGGTCACCCTGCTGGCCAATTCGTCTCGCGCTGCCATCGCCGGGTTGAGCCTCCAAGCCGGCGCCAGGATCCGTCGTGATCATGGTGGGCGCCGCAGGGCTCGGCGGCACCTCCGGCGAGAACCGATGAAAGGCCTTACCCCGGACTTCGGCCGAGTCCTGCGGCGGCGACCCCGACGCTCAACCCGGTCCCGACTACAAAGTCGTGCCACAAACAGAGCGAACGAAGATCCCGCACGAGCCAAATGCACAAATCGGGCAGCAAAACCAGACGCTATCGAGTCGGCCCGCAACCCGGCTCGGTATAACCCCCGGACAAGACCCGGTAACCGTTTGCCGCGGGAGTTGGACCGAGCCGGGTTGCGGCTGCCCGAGTACAAGCGCGAATCCGCCTGAACACGATCCCATGATCGCGCCGAGCATCCGGCCGCCCACACCCCGGCGAAATGGGTACCTGGTCGAAAGGTCAACTATTTCGATCACGGCTGTTTGCGGCTCGATCCGAATTGGCCAGCAGGGTCGGTGCAACGGCCTGAGCGACCGGACTCGCAATTCCGGAGAAGCCGCCGGCGCCGTCCGCCGCCTAGGTTCGGTGCCGAGCGACGCAGCAGCCACCGGAGAGGGCTTCACATGATCACTAACGTTTCACTGATCACCCTGTACGTGACCGACCAGGACGCGGCGAAGAAGTTCTACACCGAGATCCTCGGCTTCGTGGAAAACACCGACGTCACCATGGGCGACGGGTTTCGCTGGGTGACGATCAACCACCCGGACCACCCAGAACTAGAGGTCACCCTGATGCTCCCCGGGCCTCCGCTGGACGCCGAGACCGCCACCGCGGTCGGCCGGGCGCTGGCGAACGGCACGATGGGTGGCTTCGGGCTGAACACCACCGACTGCCACAAGACCTACGAGGAACTCAAAGCCAAGGGCGTCGATTTCGTCCAACCGCCTGCCGAGCGCCCCTACGGTGTCGAAGCGGTACTGCGCGACAACTCCGGAAACTGGCTGGTACTGGTCGAGCCGAAGGAATTCACAGGCGCTGACTTCCCGCACTGAGCGGCCATCGCACCGGTCAGCCTCGGGTCCACCCGCTGACATGCGCGGGCATCGGGATGGACGGCGTCAAGTCCGGTGCCGGCTCTGGCGTGCCGGGCACCAGAGCGAGCGGCAGCACGCCCGCCCAGTAGGGCAATTCGAGGTCCTCGTCGTCGTCGCCGGGAGGGCCGGTGCGGGCCTTGAGCGACACCTGCTCCAGGTCCAGGCTTAACACCGTGGTGGCGGCCAACTCCTTCCGGGAGGGGCCCCGGACCGCCGCCGAGCGTCCAGGCACGACGGCATCGACGAAAGCAGCCAGCGCGGCCTGTTTCTCGGCCTGGTCGGTGACCTCGTGAGCGAATCCGTGGATCACCACCGATCGGTAGTTGACCGAGTGGTGGAACGCTGAGCGAGCCAAGACCAAGCCGTCGATCAGCGTTACGGTGACGCACACGGCGAGCCCGGTTTGCCGGGCCGCCCGCACCGCCCGGGCTCCGCTCGAACCGTGCAGGTACAGCCGCTCCCCCATCCGGGCATGCAACTGCGGCAGCACCACCGCCCGCCCGTCGATGACGAACCCGACATGGCACAGCACCGCCTCGTCCAGAACGGCATGCACGGCCGCACGCTCGTAGGAGACCCGCTCCGGTAGTCGGGTGGCCTTCGTCTCCGCCGTCATCTGGTAGCTGCCTGTCGGCGGTGCACTGGTCACGATAGCTCCTTGTACTGATACAGTGTTTAGATGGTAGCGATACAGTATCGACCTTCTGGGCGCAGCGCCAAGGAGATTTCCGACGACGTGGAGTCAGCCATCCACAGTGGTGCCCTGGCGCCCGGCGCCGCATTGCCCAGCGTTCGCGGATTGGCCGGCGAACTGCGGGTGGCCCCCGGCACCGTGGCCACGGCCTACAAGCTGCTGCGCGACCGCGGCATGGTCGAGAGTCGGGGCCGGGCCGGCACTTACGTGCGCCCCCGCCCGGAGCCCATCACTCGCTCGAGCGTGGCCCCGATCGAGACCGACGTCGTGGATCTGGCCAGCGGCCAACCCGATCCGGCCCTGCTGCCGGCCCTTCCGGCGCCGCCCGTCGCGGGCGTCGCAGCAGCGCCGGCCTCCTTCGTTCTGCCGGCCTTGCTCGCCCTGGGGCGCGAGCGGTTGGCCGCCGACGGGGTGAACGCTGAGGCGCTCACGCTGGCGTCGGGCGGGCTCGACGGGATCCACCGGGTCCTCTCGGCCCAGTTGCGCCCCGGCGACATCGTTGCCATCGAGGACCCGGGCTGGCCAAACGCCCTCGACCTGATCGCTGCACTTGGGATGCGGCCCTACCCACTGCCGGTCGACGAGGAAGGGCCACTGGGCGAGCCGATGGCGATGGCGCTGCGAGCCGGGGCCCGCGCCGTCATCGTGACCAGCCGGGCCCACAATCCGACCGGCACGTACTTGACCCGCCAGCGGGCCGGCGAGCTGCGAGCCGTGCTGGCGCCGTATCCACAAACCGTACTCATCGAGGACGACCACGCGGCCGAGCTGGCCGACGTCGAACTCAGCTCGCTGGCTGGTGCTACCGCCTCATGGGCGTTCATCCGATCGGCGTCCAAGCCCTACGGCCCCGATCTACGCCTGGCCCTGATCGCCGGTGATCAGGGCACCATCGCCCGGGTCGACGCCCGGTTGCGCGTCGGGTCCGGCTGGGTCAGCACCGTGCTGCAGCACCTGGTCGTACAACTGTGGACCAGCCCGGACACGACGTCGGCACTGCAGAGGGCGGCTCGGGCCTACGACGAGCGGCGGCAAGGGCTGATCGCCCAGCTCGCCCGGCGCGGTATCACCGCCCGGGGCCGCACCGGACTGAATGTGTGGGTTCCGGTCACCGACGAGACGGCCGTGGTGAGCAGTCTCCTTCAGGCGCGCTGGGCGGTGGCGCCCGGTGCCCGGTTCCGCCAGGCCAGCGGGCCGGGCGTGCGCATCACCGTCAGCGAACTGAACGAGGCGAACATCCCCCGGCTGGCGGACGACCTCGCGGCGGCAATGAAGACCCCACCGCAGTCCTCGTACACCGCCTGACCTCCCGCTGCGACAGCGTCACTTGCGTTGGCTTCCCGCACTGAGCAGGAACTTTCGCCAGCCGTGGAAGTGCGTGATGTCCCGGGCACCGATCACGGCGGCCGGTTCCACCAGGAAGCCGACCGACGTCGTGCCGTCCGCAAGCCGGACCGATCCGAGTGCCATCGGGCTGGGCAATTCCTCCAGGAATGAGGCCAGCCCGGCTGGCGGCAACTCCCAGAGCTCGGCCTCGATCGACTCGCCTGCCCCCGCCACCCGCACCAGACCGGGCTTGGGCGGCACGGTGTCCAGCAGGTACAGCGCGTACTCCGGGCTGGTCCGAACCGGGGAGATCAGCCGACCGCCACGGGACGTCAACTGGTGGTTGAGCGGCTGCCCGGACAGATGCGCGCCGACGACGACCAGCCCGATCCCGGTCGGTCCGGCCCCTCGGGGTCCGGTCTGACCGGCGAGCAGACCGGCGATGTCGCCGGCCACCCGATCGGCGAAAGCCCGGACGATCACGCTCACCCCGAAACTGTCGCCGTCCACGAATTCGCCGCTGGGTAGGGCGATCGCACACAGGTCGAGCAGGTTGCAGAAGTTGGTATAGGTGCCCAGCCGACTGTTGACGCCGATCGGATCGGCCAGAACCTCGGCGATCGTGGGGTGGTGGGTGGTGGTCGGCAGCAGCAGCGCGTCCGCGTCACCGAGCGCGGCGGCGGCGGCGAGCCGAAGCCGGTCCAGCTGTTCCAGGTCGGTGGTCACCTGGTGGGCCGGGATGGCACCGGCCGCCTCGATGATCGATCGGACGGTCGGGTCAACGGACTCCGGATGGGCCGTGACGAACTCGCCCACGGCGGCGAACCGCTCTGCCACGAAGGCACTCTGGTACATCATCCGGGCAGCACTCAGGTAGGACTTCAGGTCGATCGGCACCAGTTCCGCGCCGGCCTGTTCCAGCCGGGACGCCGTCCGCTCGAATGCGACCCGCCAGGCCGGATCCAGGTCGGTCAGCTGATCCGAACCGGGTACCGCGATCTTCGGCCGGGCCGGAGCGCCGAGGGGCGCGTCAGCCGGCCACGCCCGGCTCATCGGGTCGGCTGGGTCGGGCCCGATGATCAGCGACATCGCCTGCTCGGCGGCGGCCAGCGTCGGCGCCAGCACGGTCACGCAATCCAGCGAACGGCAGGCCGGAACCACGCCGCGAGTCGGCACCAGGCCGCGGGTGGCCTTGATCCCGACGATCCCCTGCAGGGCGGCCGGTACCCGACCGGAACCCGCGGTGTCGGTCGCCAGCGCGAGATCGACGATCCCAAGCGCGACCGCCACCGCCGAGCCGGAACTGGAACCGCCGGAGATCCGCTCCGGTCGGGTGGCGTCCCGGACCGCGCCGTACGGGCTGCGGACGCCAACCAGTCCGGTGGCGAACTGATCCAGGTTCGTCTTGCCGAACACGATCGCGCCGGCCGCGATCAGTCGCTGCACCGCCGGGGCGTTGCGCTCGGGCTGGAAGCCGTAGTCCGGGCAACCGGCCGTGGTCGGCAGCCCGGCGACGTCGATGTTGTCCTTGACCGCGAGCAGGCGGCCGGCCAGCGGCAACGTCTCCCCCGCCGCCACCGCGGCATCCACCAGGACGGCGTCGGCCAGCACCTCGTCCAGGTCACGCAGGGTGATCCAGATCTCCGGCCGGTCGACCTCCGCGATCCGCTCGAAGGCGGCAAGCACCCGATCGACGGCGGTCACCGCCCGAGGACAATCAGCGGTGATCCGGGCCGGACCTCGTCGCCGGGGCGAACCAGCACCTCGACGACCGTTCCGGCGGACGTGGCCTGCACCGGCATCTCCATCTTCATTGCCTCCAGGGCGAGCAGGGTCTGGCCGGTCGTGATCCGGTCCCCCGGCTGCACGTCGATCCGCCAGACATTCGACACGAATGATGCCTCAACCACGCGTCCACCAGGCGGGACGGCGATCTCGGCCATCGGCCCGGCGGCCGGTGCGGCGACTTCTGGGCGCGGGTCGAACTCGCCGGCCGCCGCCCAGGCCTGCCGCTCGGCACCGAAGGCCAGCGCTTGACCGGCGCGGAACTCGGCGATCGAGTCGGCATTCGCGGCCAAGAACGCCTCGTGCTCGGCCAACCCGAAACTGCCGTCCTCGATGGACAGCTCCATCCGCCCGGCGGCCATGTCGGCGCGCAGGTCGAGCAGCTCGTCGGCACCCACCGGGTACCACGAGATCCGGTCGAAATGCCGCAGCAGCCAAGGCGATCCGGGCTCGAACGGGCCGGACTGGCGAAACCGGCTCCAGACCTGGGTGGTGCGCCCGACGAACTGGTATCCGCCCGGCCCTTCCATTCCGTAGATGCAGAGGTAGGCGCCGCCGATCCCGACCGCGTTCTCCGGCGTCCAGGTCCGAGCCGGGTTGTACTTGGTGGTGACCAGCCGGTGCCGAGGGTCCAGCGGGGTCGCCACCGGGGCACCGAGGTAGACATCGCCGAGCCCGAGCACCAGGTACTGAGCGTCGTAGACCGTCCGGTAGACGTCGTCCACGCTGTCCAGGCCGTTCACCCGGCGGATGAACTCGATGTTCCACGGGCACCAGGGCGCGTCCGCGCGGACGCCGGCCATGTACCGCTCGGTCGCCTCCCGGGTCGCCGGATCGTCCCAGGACAGCGGCAACCGAACGGTCCGGCTGGGGACGACGAGATCACCGGTGGCCGGTAACTCGTCCTCGCAGCCCTGCAGGAAATCCAGGACCTTCCTTACCGGCAACGCGTCCGGGTCGACGTGGATCTGCAGCGACCGGATCCCGGGGGTGACGTCGAGCACGCCGTCCAGGTGTTCGGCCGCGAACCGCTCGGCCAGGGCGTGCACCCGCATCCGCAGGCCCAGGTCGAGGGTCATCTCCCCATACTCGATCAGCAAATTATCGTCCCCCGAGCGCCGATAGGTAACCTCCGGCCCGGCGTCCGTCGCCTCCCGCCGCCCGAGCACCCCGTTGTCCCGCCCACCTCCCCCGTCGCCCCGCCCAACTCCCCCGTGATCATGCACGGTTGCCCCCGAGCAACCCTGCATGATCACCGGCTCAGGTCGGCGCTCACCAGCTAGGGGCTCACCAGTTTGACCGTGATCATGCACGGTTGCCCCCGGGTAACCGTGCATGATCACGGCGGGGTTGGTGCGCAGCGCCTCGGCGTCGTCATCGGAGACCGGGACAAAGCGAACGGTATCGCCGGGACGCAGCTGGCCCAGCTTCCAGCGCTCGCCGATGACCACGGTGGCCGGGCAGACGAAACCACCCAGGCTCGGCCCGTCCGGCCCGAGCAGGATCGGGACGTCGCCGGTGAAGTCCACCGCACCGACCGAGTACGGGGTGTCGTGGATGTTCGAGGGGTGCAGCCCCGCCTCCCCGCCATCGGCTCGAGTCCAGCGCGGCTTCGGGCCGATCAGCCGGACGCCGGTCCGCGAGCTGTTGAAATGCACCTCGAAGGACGCGGCATAGAAGTCCGCGATGTCCTCGGCGGTGAAGAAGTCCGGGGCGGCGTGCGGGCCCTCCTGGACGGCGAGCGTCCACGACCCGGTCAGCTGAGGACGGTCGGCCGGTGGCACCGGCCTGCCCGGAACATCGCTGACGGCAACCGGTTTTGTTCTCAGGACGTCGCCGGTACGGATCGCCCGGCCGCCGTGCCCGCCGAACTGGCCGAGGGTGAAGGTGGCCGCACTGCCCAGGTAGTCCGGCACGTCGAGACCGCCGGCGAACAGCAGGTAGCTACGAAGCCCGAGCGGGCCCGCCGTCCCGATATCGACCGTGCTGCCGGCCGGCACGTCCACCGGCGTCCAGGTCGGTACCGCGACGCCGTCCACCAGCACCTCGACGTCCGCACCGGTGACGCAGATCCGGGTCGGTGAGCTGACCCGGAACGCCGGGCCACTCACGGTGCATTCCAGCCCGGCCGCACCCTCCGGGTTACCCAGCGCCAGGTTGCCCAGCCGCAGCGATCGATCGTCCATCGCGCCGGACGGCGGGACACCGACCTCCCAGAGATGCCGCCGACCGGGCCAGTCCTGCACCGTGGTCATGGTTCCGCCGCGCAGTATTTCGATCCGCGGCTCGGCGTCTTCGATACTCGCCAGGGTCGCGGTCGAGTGCTCGGCCGCCCGGAACCGCGGGTCGGCCAGAGCAGCCCGGAGCAGTCCGAGGTTCGTCTCGATCCCGTCGACCCGGGTTGCCGCCAAGGCGGCGGCGAGCTGCTCCAGGGCGGCCTCTCGGGTGTCACCGGTGGCGATCACCTTGGCCAGCATCGGGTCATAGGCGGTGCCGACCTCGGTGCCGGTGGTGATCCAACTTTCCACCCGTACCCCGGGCGGGAACTCGACTCGAGTCAGCAGACCGGCGCTCGGGCGGTGATCGTGGGTCGGGTCCTCGGCGTAGATCCGAGCCTCGACCGAGGTACTCAGCCGCAGGCTCGGCGTCCAACCGGCGGCGATCCGATGCTCGCCCTGAGCCAGCCGCAGCATCCACTCCACCAGGTCGACGCCGAACCGCTGCTCGGTGACCGGGTGTTCAACCTGCAGCCGGGCGTTGACCTCGAGGAACGACGCCACCTCGCGTTCGGCGTCATAGACGAACTCGACCGTGCCGGCCGAGCGGTAGTTCACCGAGGCACACAATGCCCGCGCCGATTCGTGCAACTGGGTCCGCACCTGCTCCGGCAGATCCGGGGCCGGGGCCTCCTCGATCACCTTCTGATTGCGCCGCTGCAGCGAGCAGTCGCGATCACCGAGCACGGTCACGCCCCCCGCGCCGTCCCCGAAGACCTGGACCTCGACGTGCCGAGCCCGCTCGATGTAGCGCTCCAGGAACACCCCGCCGGAGCCGAAACTCGCTCGGGCCAGGCGGTCCACCCGGTCGAACGCCACGATCAGCTCGGCCTCACTCCGGCAGGCCTGCAGGCCGATCCCGCCACCTCCGCCGGTCGCCTTCACCATCACCGGGTAACCCAGCTCGGCCGCCGCGCGGCGGGCCGCGGCCACGTCGGACAGCAGCGGCGACCCCTCGATCATCGGTACCCCGGCCGTGCGGGCCAGGTCCCTGGCGGTGTGCTTGAGCCCGAACAGCTCAAGCTGCTGCGGAGTCGGACCGACCCAGACCAACCCGGCTGCCTCGACCGCCCGGGCGAACCCGGCGTCCTCGGAAAGGAACCCGTAGCCCGGGTGAATCGCTCCGGCACCACTGCTCAGTGCCGCCTCGATCAGGGTATCCGCCCGCAGATAGCCGTCTTTCACGCCGCTGCGACCGGCTGGACCGAGCGAGACGGCGGTGTCGGCCAGCCCGACATGCGGCGCCGGCCGATCCGGCTCGGTGAACACCGCGACCGTGCGCAGTCCGAGCCGGGCCGCCGTCCGCAGGATCCGGACCGCGATCTCGCCGCGATTGGCCACCAGAATGCTGTCGAAGCTCATGCGATCGGAGTGGGTCGGGTGACGATCATCTGGACCGGCGTCGGGTCGAAACCATTGCACGGGTTGTTGATCTGCGGGCAGTTCGAGACCAGAACCAGGGTGTCGATCTCCGCCCGGAGGCCGACCCGCAGACCGGGCGCGGAGAGCCCGTCGACGATCCCGAGGCTGCCGTCCGGGTCGACCGGCACGTTCATGTACCAGTTGATGTTGCTGACCAGGTCCCGCTTGGTCAGCCCCCAGCGGGAGCCCTCGGCGAGAAAGTTCTCCACACAGGCGTGCTGGTACTTGGTGTGGTGGCCGTAGCGCAACGTGTTTGATTCCTTGGAGCAAGCCCCGCCGATCGTGTCGTGCCGCCCGACCTCGTCGACAACCACGGTCATCAGCACCCGGCCGAGCCCGGAACGCAGCTGACTACCGGTGCTGAGGAACAGATTTCCCTGGCCGGTGAGGGTGTCTGGGGCGCTGTACCGCTCGGTGGTGTCAGCCGCGTTGTAGAGCAGGCAGTCGACCGCCTGGTTGCCGCCGAGGTCGACGATCGTCAGTACCTCACCGGCCCGGACGACGGCCGACCATGGCGCGCGGGCGGCTACCAGGTCGTCAATTCGCGGCTCAGTCATCGGATCCCCCGGGCAGCCAGATAGTCGTCGGTGTTCAGGAAGGCGCGCTCGGCCTCCGGAGAAGCGGTCCGGATCGGATCGGACGCCGAGGTCGGCGGCCCGCTCCAGGCCAGCACCTCGAGGGTGGAGCACTGGTAGGACGGGCGCGGGTCAAGCGGGTGCGGCACGTTGGCGATCACCACGACCAAGGGCATCTCGGCGCGGAACTCGACGACCGGGGCAACCGATTCGGGCGCCTGGACCGGCCTCGAGCCGGTCCAGGTCAACGCGCCGTCCGCAGCGGCCCGGACTCCCTTGAAGAAGGACAGCCCGGGGCCGATGTCGCGAGCCGACATCCCGTGTTTCGCCACCGCCAGGAGTTGCAGTTCCCGGCCGGCCGGCGAAGGCCCTTGCGCAGAGCCGTCGCCGTAACGCTCGAGATTGCGCAGTTCGGACGACGTGCCGCAGAGCGCGTCGTGGTGGCCCGAGGTGTCCGTGACGATCGAGGCGAGCACCCGGCCCTGGTCCGACAGCAGCAGGTGACCGGGCCCGAGATAGGCCTGCCAGAGCACCTTCACGGTGTCTGCGACGTTCAGCCGCTCCCAGGTCTGATCCGCGTTGAACAACAACAGGTGGGCACAGGCGTCCCCAGCGAGATCGGTGAGCCGGACAGTACTGCCCCGGGCGATCAGCTTCGAGGTGTAGCCGCCTCCGGCGACGGTCTCGGCCCAGATCAGATCGGCCGCCTCGACCCCGGCCGGCAGGTCGCCCTCGGCCGCCCAGGCTGCGGCGGGCAGGATGGGCATCGCTTCGGCACGGCCGCCGCCCTGGGCGCGGGCATGTGCCCGCGCCCCCAGAGTTGTTGCGGTGTTGGCGTTGTCGCTCATGCGGCTGCCGTCGTCGGCAGGGTTTCCGGAACCACGACCGGCGCCGGTCCGCCGGCCAGCGACTGGATCCTGACCCGGAATCGGGCGTAGACCAACGCGCCGACGGCAAGACTGGCGGCCACGAAAAGCGGCGCGAGCCACTGCAAGTAGGCGGCGCCGTCGAACGGGTTGTAGACCGCGGCCCGCGGCCAGCCCAGGTTGGTCATCATCGCCAGGCCGTACAGCACCGCTCCGGCATTCACCGCAATCCCCCAGCGGCCGAGGGAGAACAGCTTGCCGCCGGAATCGGTGGTGAACTCCGCCAGCCCGGCCGGCCATCCCTTGAGCCGCCGGAGCAACAACGGAATGGTGACGAAAAGGTAAGCCAGGTAAAGCATCACGATGCAGACGCTGGACAGCGCGAGGAACAGCGAGCCCTGATGGATGTTGACCACCAAGACGCCGGCGGCGAGCACCCCGACCACGATCGAGGCCACCGCTGGGGTACCGGTGCGCTCAGGGATCCACGACAGCGTCCGGGAGAACGGCAGCACACCGTCGCGGGCCATCGAGAACACCATCCGCGAACCGGCCGTCTGGATCGACAGCGTGCAGACGAACACCGCGATCGCCACCAGGACGAGCAACAGCCGGCCTCCGGTGTCACCGAGCCGACTGGTCAGCACGTACGGCAGGCCCTGCGTCGCCAACGTGCCGTCGGTCAGGCTGGGCGCTGCCACCAGCGCCGCGATCAGCAGGAAGGCGCCACCGATACCGGACACCACCAGGGCTCGCAGAATGGTCCGCGGAGCGGTGTGCCGGGGATCCCGAGTCTCCTCGGAAAGCTCACCGGCAGAGTCGAACCCGACCATCACATAGGCCGCCATCAGCGACGACACGAGGAACGCACCGACGTAGCCGGTACCCGAACCGAGCCCACCGGTATCGGTGAGGACGCCGGGGCCGCGCTCGGCGTGGGCGAACAACAGGACGACGACCACCACGACGCCGATCAGCTCCAGCGTGACCCCGGCGGAGTTGATCACTGCCATCAGTCGCACCCCGATCACGTTGATCACGGTGGTGAAGCACAGCACGATGACGCCGAGCAGCACCGCGTTCGCCGCACCGTCGGCGGAGACCGGGGACGAGTCGGTGCCGACCAGCTGGAACCCGTCCCAGATCGGCGGGAGCACGATCTGCATCGCGATCGCCGCGACGGCGGTGGTCACGATCTGCGCGATGATCATGATCCAGCCGGCGAACCAGCCCACCGTGACGTTCGAAAGTCGGCTTGACCACTGATAAATCGCCCCGGAGATCGGATACCGGGCGGCCAGCTCGGAAAAGTTCAGGGCGACCAGGAACTGGCCGACGAAAACCAGCGGCCAGGTCCAGAAGAAGGCCGGACCGCCGAACGAGAAGCCGAAGGCGAACAATTGGAACACCGTCGTCAGGATCGAGACGAAGGAGAAGCCGGCCGCGAACGACGCGTACGAGCCGAGGCGGCGATGCAGCTGCTGGGTGTATCCGAAACTGGCCAGATCGGCGGACTCTGCCTCGGAGTCCACCTCCCGCTCCACGCTTGTCGCTGTGCTCATTGCCCGACCTCCGGGTCGCGGTATGCAATACCTGTCAAGTGACAGAAGTTAGGCACCGAGCGCGGCGACGGGATGTCGCTGTCGTAACATCGCCGTAAACCTCTGGAGGAACTGGTGACTTCACCGACCAGCCCTGGCTCTGCCGCGCCCGCTCCGGTAGGTCGGCCCCGCTCCGGCGGGCGGCAACGCCCGGGCGGCACACCGCGCGAGGAAATCCTCGACGCCGCAGCCGAATTGTTCACCAGCCGGGGCTACGCCGCGACGTCCACTCGGATGATCGCTGACGCGGTCGGCGTCCGGCAGGCCTCGCTGTACTACCACTTCAGCAGCAAGGAGGAACTGCTCGAGGAATTGCTCGCCGGGACTGTCCGGCCCTCCCTGGTGTTTGCCGCTGGTCTGAACGAGACGCCGGCCGCGGACGCCGGCCTGTTCTCGCTGGCCGCCTACGACACCGCCGTGCTCTGCGGCGGTCGCTGGAATCTAGGCGCCCTGTACCTGCTTCCCGAGGTCAAGGGCGAACGATTTACCCGTTTTCGTCTTGAACGAGCAGAATTGCGGGCCGCCTACGTTGCCTTGATCCGCGCTCTGGCCGAGCCGACCGAGGCCGCCGACGACCTGGCCGACCTGGTCTTCGGTCTGGTCGAGAGCGTGATCACCATCCGGTCCGAGCGCGAGGTGGCGGACGTCGACGCGATGGCCTTGCGGGTGGCGGCCGGTTGTCTACGACTGGTCGGCGTCCCGGCCACCCGCATCGCCGAGCTGAGCAACCCGTGATCATGAGGTCCGGGCGGAGAGCCGGTACGGGGATGATCCGGCCCACCACATGAGCCCGATTCTCCCCAATCACCCGACCCGCGTCCGGCAGGGTGTTGACATGGACGTCCTCGCCTTCGCCGACGCCGCGGCCTTCGCCGAGCAGGTCGGGCCCGTGATCGAGCGCTACCCGGCCTTCGCCAGCATCTTGGCCACCAACCTGGACCAGTCGATTCACCGGCCCGACGACGACGCCCGCTGGTTCCTGATCCGGGACGGCGAGCAGGCGATCGGTGCGGCGATGCACACCACCGGGTTCGGGCTGTTCCTCACTCCGCTTCCGGACCGCGGAGCCGGCGCCGCGACGTCCGTCCTGGTCGAGGCACTCCAGCGAGCGGGGGTGAGGCCGTCCGTGGTGAACGTGCCGCGCGGGCTGACGGAGCCGTTCCTCGACGTTTGGGAACAACGCACCGGGGTCAAGGGCCGGCTGACCGCGAGCTCGCGACTGTACGAAATCGAGTCGCCGCCTGCGCCCCCAACCGCCGGCGGGACGGCGCGACTCGGGTCCGCGGCCGATCTGGACGTGGCCTCCCGGTGGACCCAGGAGTTCCACCAGGAGGCAGATCCGGGCAGGCCACCGATCGACGCGGAACGGGCCGTCCGGCGGCGCCTGGCGCGGGGCAGGTTGCTGTTCTGGGACCACGACGGCCGTCCGGTGAGCATGGCGGGCGTGGGCAGGCCGATCGCCGGCGTCGCCCGGATCGGTGGGGTCTACACCGCGAAGCCGCATCGCCGACAGGGTTTCGGAGCCGCGGTCACGGTGGCGGCGACCCGGCAGGGGTTCGACGACGGCGCCGACCGGTGCGTGCTCTACGCCGATCTGGCCAACCCGACGTCGAATGGGATCTACCAGGCCATCGGATACCGGCCGATCGGAGACAACGCGACGATCACCTTCGACGTGAGCCGGCGCTGATCAGCGACCCAGGGCTGTGGCGAGGCTCTCGCTGTCCAGCACCTTCAGGATCTGTTTGCGTACCTTCGGGCAACTGGATTTGGTGATCGAGTCCAGCTCGGCGGTGACCGCGACCGCGCGATCGAGGTCCGCCGTGACCCACCCCGAGTAGTCGATGGCGAACCCGGCCAGGGCAGCGACCGTGGAGCTGCGATCTTCGAGCCGAGAGGTTTCGTCCGCGAGGAAGGTGCACAGCTGCTGGGACACTTTGCCCGGCGACGTGGCCGTACTCTCGGTCGCGCTCCGGGTGGTTGTCACGGGAGCCGGCTCGGCCTTGCCCGCGCCGCCCTCGACCGCTCCACCGCCTTGACTTCCGCACGCGCTGAGGCCGCCGCACAGAACGACCAGCAGGGCGGTGGCAACGATTCGCTTCATCGCATCCTCCCCCGTCGGACTCTGATCATCGGCCGCACACCAGAATGGGCGCAACTCGGTGCAAACTATCGGACCCGATGATTGGCGACGGCCCGAACCCGTTTATGGTCGAGGTCGACCACCGGTGCTCAACGGCGAGAGGAAACAGATGAGCCTGCGCGTGGGTGTCGTCGGCGCCGGCAACATGGGCGCCGATCACATCCGAACCTTGCATCATTTTGTCAACGGCGCCCGGGTCCAAGCGGTTGCGGATGTCGAGCTGGACCGCGCCGAAGCCGCGCTGGCCTCGATCGACGGCGGCCACGACGGCTGGGCCACGGCGGACCCGGCCGGGTTGATCGCTGACCCCCGGGTGGACGCCGTGGTGATCGCCTCCAGCGACGCGACCCACGCCGAATTCATCGCCGCCGCCGTCCGGGCCGGAAAGCCGGTGCTCTGCGAGAAGCCGCTGGCCCCGACCCTGGATGCGGTCTTGGCCTTGCGAGCCACCGTCGGCGCCGATGCTGCGCTGGTGTCGCTCGGGTTCATGCGCCGTTTCGATCCCGGCTACGCCCAGCTCAAGGCGGCGATCGAGGCTGGTGCCGTCGGTCGCCCGCTGCTGCTGCACTGCGTCAGCCGCGGCGTGTCGTCGGCACCCGGCACCACCACCGAATCGAGCGTCACCAATTCGCTGGTCCACGAACTGGACGTCGTCCCTTGGTTGCTGAGCTCGCCGGTAGTACAGGTCAGCTGGCAGGCACCGAGCGTGACCGCGTGCACGGACGGCGGCTTCCGGGATCCGCAACTGGTTCTGCTCCGTACCGCCGACGGCGTGCTCACCAGTTGCGAGACCTTTCAGAATGCGGGCTACGGTTACGACATCCGATGCGAGGTGGTCGGCGAGACGGGAACCGTCAGCCTGACCGAACCGGCCCGAGTGATCGCCGATGGCACCGGCCGGCGCTCGGTCGAGTACGCAGCGGACTGGCGCCCTAGATTCGCTGAGGCTTACCGACTGGAACTGCAAGCCTGGGTGGACGAGATCAGAGTCGATCGCGTCGGCCGGGCACAGAGCGCTGTGCTGGCTCGGTTGATGGATGGTGCCCGCGCCGCCGCCATCGCCGACGCCGTAATCGAATCTTTTCACCACGATGGCCGACCCACCGACGTCAAGCTTCTCGAGGACATCCGATGACGATCCCGGCTCAGATGCCGCTCCCGCGCGTCCCCAATTCGTTGACTGCCCCGGTCTTGCGCTGGGGGGTGATGGGCACCGGCTGGATCGCCGAGCGATTCGTCGAATCGCTGCTGCAGAGCACCCGGCAGCAGGTGACCGCGGTCGGCTCGCGGACCCGCGAAGCGGCCGCCACCTTCGCCAAGCAGTTCGGTCTGCGTACCGGGCACGGCAGCTACCAGGAGCTGGTCGCGGACCCGGAGGTAGATGTCGTCTACATCGCCACCCCGCACAACTACCACTATCCGTGTGCGGTGCTGGCTCTGGAAGCCGGCAAGCACATCCTGGTCGAGAAGCCGCTGGCGCTGAATGCCGCGCAGGCCTTGCAGATCGCTCAGCTGGCCGAGCGGCGCGGATTGTTCTGCATGGAAGGGCTGTGGACGTTCTCGCTGCCCCGATTCGACGTCGTCCGTCAGTTGCTTGCCGCCGGCGTGCTCGGTGACGTGCTCACGGTGATCGCCGATCACGGCGAACGGTTCTCGCAGAGCCACCGGATCATGCGCCCGGAGCTGGCCGGCGGTCCGCTGCTGGACCTGGGCAGCATGCCGATCGCGCTGGCCAACGCCGTGCTGGGGATGCCGGAACGGGTTCATGCGATCGGGCAGTCGGCCCCCACCGGAGTGAACGGCCAGACCTCGATCGTGCTCGGCCACCCCGGCGGCACCCAGTCGGCGATCCACACCACGCTGTTCAGTGACACCCCGAAGACCGCCACGATCGCCGGAACCAAGGCGACCCTGACCCTGCCCGGCCCGTTCTTCGCCCCCGGCGATGTGGTCCTGACCGAGACCGGTACTCGACGCCGAATCGGCTACACCGAGCCGGCGATCGGCCATCGCGGCCTGCACTATCAGGCCGCGGAGGTCGCCCGCCGGATCTCCGCGGGCGAGCGCAGCTCACCGCGGCGCCCGCTCCAGGCCTCGATCGACACCCTGGCGGTGATGGACGAGATCCGTCGGCAGATCGGCGTCACGTTCGCCGAGGAGCTGTAACCAGCGCTCGCCCGGTTACCAGACGGGCGGTTCGGCCGGGGTCAACGCGGGATCGGTGATCGCGTAGGTCGCGATCGGACCGGGGCCGGTATGCGGACCTTCGAACCGGACCGTGACCCGGCCCAGCCCGGCACCCTGAACCCAGCCCGCGCCCCGCTGGGCATGGAGTACATCCTGACCCGGCGTCCAGACCGGAGCGATCACCGGAGCCGCTGCCACCGGCGCTGCGGCAGCCTCGCCCTGGTCAAGGTCGGCCCGATCCGGGTCAAGCTCAGCCGGATCGAGCTCGGGCTCGCCACCCAGACCGACCAGCAGATCTTGCTGCGCGTAGTCGCTCAGCCCGGAGACGCCGACGCCCAGCAACCGGATCCCGTTGCTGGTGTCGATCGCTCCCAGCAGTTGCTTGGCCCCACCGAGAATCTTGGCCGCCGAGTCGGTCGGGTGATCCAGGGTCACCGATCGGGTGATCGTGCTGAAGTCGTAGCTGCGGATCTTCAAGGTGATGGTCCGGCCGGAGACGCCGTCCTTCGCGAGCCGGGCGATCACCCGGTCGGTCAGCCGCCGAGCGTGGTCGACGAGTTCTCGTTGATCGGTCAGGTCGAACGGGAAAGTCGTCTCCGCCGAGACCGACTTGGCTTCCCGGTCCGGCTCGAGCACCCGGTCGTCGACTCCGCGGGCATGCTGGTGAACCGACTGACCGTGCGCCTGGCCGAGGATGTCGATCAGGTCGGCCAGGGGCACGGCGGCCACCTCGCCGATCGTGCGCAGTCCGTGCCGGTAGAGCCGCTCCTGAGTGGCCGGGCCGACTCCAGGCAGCTTCCGGATCGGCATCGGCGCCAGTGTCTCGACCTCTGCCCCCGGAGGGATCACGGTCACGCCGTTGGGTTTGTTGAGCTCCGATCCGATCTTGGAGAGCAGCTTGCTGGTGCTCACGCCGATCGAGGCGGTCAGCCCGGTCACCTCGGTGACTCGGACCCGCAACTGCTCCGCGAGCGCGGTAACTCCGACGACATCGACGTCCGGATGGGTGGGGGTGAGATCGACGTACGCCTCATCCACCGACACCTGCTCGATCAATGGCGACAACTCGGCGAGCAACCCCATCACCACCCGGGATGCGTCCCGGTACGCCACGAACCGGGGGGCCAGATAGGCGGCGTTCGGGCAGCGCCGTCGCGCCTCGCCGATCGACATCGCCGAACCCACCCCGAAAACCCGGGCCTCATAGGAGGCGGTGGAGACCACACCGCGCCGTCCGGTGCCACCGACCACCACCGGTTTGCCCCGCAACGAGGGCTTGTGCAGTTGCTCGACCGCGGAGAAGAACGCGTCCAGATCCAGGTGCAGGATCACCGGGCGGGTTCGCATACCTCCAGTTGTACCCGCCAGGTCCGACAGTTCTGGCTTTTGCTCTTAGGTCTACTGACCTGAGAGGTTGAGTCACCTAGGCCAGGGCCGGCTGCGCGGGATACGTCCGCTCGCTCCAGCTCACGCCGTCCCACCAGCGCAGCTGATGAGCGTCGGCCGGATCCTGGTACCAGCCGGCTTCGTTTCCCGCGGCCGCCTCGCCGGTGCTCGTTCCGAGTTGGCGGACCAGCCGGACCTCTCGGCGAGACGGCAGCGTGGGCGGTTCCCGGACGGCGGATTCCGCGATCAGGACCGTGTGCAGCACCGTGGTCGTCGGGTCCCGTAGATCCACCTCGACCACCGGCTCACGCTGCTCCGGCAGGCTGACCAGCGCCTGCTCCGGACCGGCGATCTCCACCCGGCGGACGATCTGGGCCGCGCCAAGGTCGTCGAATCCGCTGGCGCCGGACCGCGGATGCTCCAGATATCGGATCAGCTCGCCGAGCAACCAGGCCTGATCCGGGTCGGCGACGCCACCTTGATCACGCTGAGCCACGGCCTTCGTCAGCAGCTGGCTCCAGGGATAGTGATGCAGTCCCACCGCGCGCAACTGCCGCGGGTCTACGCCGAGCGGGTGCCGACCGGAGACCGGGGGCGTCTCGTTGCTGATCGTCAGAACCGCGTCGAAACCCTGTTCCTGCGCGACGGCCAGAGTGGTCTCCAACTGGATGACGTCCACCCCGGTGCCACCGGTCCGCACCTCCAACAGCGCGGCCCACTGCCGCTGCCCGTGCTGGACTCGAATCAGTCCGGCCGGAAAGCAGTTTCGGTCACCGAGCCGGAACGAGACCTGGATGAATGTCTCGATCTGCCCAGCTGGGGCTCCCAGCGGCTGGATCACCGTCCGGCCGAACTCCGGAACCGCGCCGATCACCGCCAGCAGCGCCGACGTGGCGCGGCGTGCCTGCTCGTCGCCGTCGTCCGAGTCGGACGTCGGGATCAACCTGGCCGGGTCCCAGCTGTCGTCGCTCAATGCTTCCCCCATCGGTGTACAGATGCCGGCTCGCCGGGGCGGCCGTCGTCAGGATCGTACGCACCTGACCGGAACTGTCCGACACCTTCCGGTCACTCTCCGACGTTCTCCCGACCCGCAGGCCGATGAACAGTCCAGACCCGTTCGGCATCCGGCCCGCCCTGCGAAAGGATCGAGTTCTCTGCGAGAGGATCGATCATGACCCAGTTGGTGACCGAACGCCTGCTGCTCCGCGATTTCATCTGGGCGGACCAGGAAGCGGTGCACGCCTTCGCCAGCGATCCGGTGGTCTCCCAATTCATGGACTGGGGGCCGAACGATATCCACGACACCCGGGCGTTCCTCACGATGGCGGTCGCCCAGTCCAGCCACCGGCATCGTACTGAGTTCGAATTCGCCGCCGTGCTGCGAGACTCGGCACTGGACGACTCGCCTCCAGTGATCGGATCGGTGTCCGTGCGGGTCACCAACCAGCAGCACCAGCAGGGAGAGCTGGGCTACGTTTTCAACCGATCGTTCTGGTCGCAGGGTTACGCCACCGAAGCAACCCTGGCCTTGCTGGATTTCGGTTTCGGCACTCTCGGGCTGCACCGGATCGCCGCCACCTGCCGCCCGGACAACGTCGGCTCCGCGCGGGTGTTGGAAAAGGTGGGGATGACCGCGGAGGGCAGGCTGCGTGACCACCGGCAGATCCGCGGCACCTGGTGCGATTCACTGCTCTATGCCGCCATCGCACCGCCAGGGCCGGTCTCGCAACTCTCGGCCTAACCTTCCAGATTGGAAAGATTGCAAATTCGGCAAGATCCAGTAGAGTCCCGCTGTGACCGATGAGGTGGTGCTCCGCGAGCGCGACAGGCTAGGGCTTCGCGAGCGCAAGAAGCTCGCGACTCGCCAGGCGCTCTGTGACGCCGCCATGCAGCTGGCGATCAACCACGGCATCGAGGGGATCACCCCGGAGCGCATCGCTGACGCGGCCGACGTCTCGTCGCGGACCTTCCGCAACTACTTCTCCAGTCCGGAAGAGGCGATCATCTCCGGCATGCAGGAGAGCGCCCGGGCGCTCCCGGCCAACCTGCGCGCCCGGCCGAGGACTGAGCCGATCTGGGACTCCCTGTGCATCGCGCTGGTGACCACGGTGGAGGAGACGATGTCGGCCCGGGACCTGATGTCCCTCCTGGCACTGGTCCGGTGCCACCGCAGCCTGCTGGCCGAACATCTCACCGCCCTCGAGGAAGCCAGCCAGCAACTGGCGGAGATCATCGCAGAGCGCACGGGAACCGACGTCAACCGGGACATCTATCCGCGGATGCTCGCCGACGTCGCGAGGATCGCCGTCAAGTCGAGCCTGGATCTGTGGTCCCAGGGAAACACCGGGCGGGACATCGGCGAGATTCTCACCGAAGCCCTGGACCTGCTCGGCCGCGGGCTATCGGTACCGGCAACCGCTCCACCGATCACCGGGTCGACCTGACCGATCTCGTCCGGCACAGGCTCCAACCCCCGGCAGATCCGCCGGATTCCCCGCCCGTCAAGGAGTTTCGTTGTCCAGGCATCTCTACCGCCGGCTCGCGCGTGTGATCGTGGCGGAGCAGTCTGCGTGAACGGCACACTTCTGGTCGCCGTCCTGCTGTCGCTGTTATCGGCCGCCGCCTACGCGTTGTCGGCCGTCGCCCAGGAGCGTCTGGCCGCGACGCCGGGCACCTCCACCGGCCTGATGTCGGTGCTCACATCGCCGCGGTGGTGGCTGACCATCGGCCTCAACGGTGGGGGTGGCCTGTTGCATGTGGTCGCACTGGCCTACGGATCGCTCGCGGTCGTGCAGCCGCTCGGCATGCTGACCCTGGTCGTCGCGCTGCCGTTGGGCGCCGGGATCGCGGGTAGGCGGGTCAGCGGCAGGGAATGGCGGGGCGCCGCAACCACAGTCGTCGGATTGGTCGGCCTCCTGCTGGCCGTCGATACCGGGGCGCCGAGCGAATCCCTGGGCGATCCCCAGATCCTGGTTCTGACCGGGCTCACCGCCGTGGTGCTCGCGGCGCTGGCCAGCAAACGGGGCCTGCCGATGATTGTTCTGCCCGGCCGTTCCCATGGCCTGCGGCTGGCCGCAGCCAGCGGGATCGCGTTCGCGGTGTCATCGGTGCTGGCCCAGACCGTGCTGCTGCGAGCCTCCGCGATCGGGCACGAGCCGGTGCTGGCCGCGACAGTCGTGGTCATCATCGCCCTGACGGTTCTCGCGATGCTGTTGTCCCAGGCCGCCTATCGATACGGCCTCGGTGCGCAGCTCGCCACCCAGTCCATCGCCAACCCGGTCGTCTCTGCCGGCCTCGGGATCGTGCTGCTCGGCCAGGGCGTCGGCCTGACCTTGCCGTCGGTGGGGGTGGCGATCGTCGCCGCCACCGTGGCCGCCGCCGGTGTGGCGCTGCTGGCCAAGCAGAACGCGGACCAACGAGATTCCGTGATCGACCTCGACCGAGTCCTCGACGGCGCCTGGACGACCTGAGCAGCCCGCTACTTCCCCTCGGGGATGTGCTCCTTGGCCTCGTCGTAGCCGGCCTTGCCGGGCGCTTCGGTCGGAGCGTAGATCACCCGGATCACACCCGTCGGAAATACCTCCGTACCAATTACTTTCAGGTGGTACGCCGAGTCACCCTCGGCAAACAACCGGCGGCCCTTGCGAGCGGCTACCGGGTGCACGAAGAGGCGGAGCTCGTCGATCAGCCCGGCGTCGAGCAGTTGCTGCACCACGGAGATCGAGCCGGGAATGAGGATGCCGGTGATGCCGGCCTCGGCCTTGAGCGCGGTGACCTTCTCGATCAGGTCACCGTCGATCAGCTCGGAGTTGCGCCAGGAGAACACGAGCGGCTGGCGGGAGACGACAATCTTGCGCACATCCCCGAGTTGTTTGGCGAACGAGGCATCCTCGCCGCCACCCGCCTCTCGGTCGGGCCACGCTCCGGCGAAGCTGTCGTAGGTCGGGCGCCCGATGAGCAGCAGATTCGCGGCGTCGTAATCCTCGCCGACGGCGCGGCCCATGTTGTCGTCAAAGTACGGGAAGTGCCATTCCGGGTCGATCTCGGCCACACCGTCGGCCGAGATGAACAAGCTGGAAATGACCTTGGCCATCGCAATGCTCCCTTCGGTTGGGGAAGGTCCTCGCGCCCCACTTTGCCATTCGGGACGACCCTGCTGGCGCTTGGGAAGCGCGTCAGCACCGGCGTGCCCGCTCGTGGACCGGGATCATGCACGGTTGTCCACCTCGAGGCGGGCAACCGTGCATGATCACCGCAGAAGTTCGGGAAGGGCCGAATAAACCAGCAGGGTTTCGGGACAGGACAAACAACGGATGCCCGTTGCGAGCGGCTGAGCCGTTCGCAACGGGCATCCGGATGCCGCCGCTCTTCTACTTGGCGGACTTCCCGTCGCCGAATCGCTTCAGCAGCTCGCTGCGGGTCGCAGCCTGTGCCTTCTTGGCAGCCTTCGAGAGCGTTTCGGGCGCCTCGAACCCGGGCGGCTTCGCGCCCGTGTACAGCCAGGCGTTGAACAGATCATCGAGGTTGCGGCCGGACAGCCGCTCTGCCAGCGCGGTGAACTGAGCGGTGTTGACGTTGCCGTACTTGTGCTTCGCCGCCCAGGTCTTGAGAATCCGGAAGAACGTGGCGTCCCCGACCTCGAGGCGAAGCGCGTGCAGGGCCAGGCCCCCGCGGTCGTAGACCGCCACTCCGAAGAGATCGTCCACTCCCGGATCCGCCGTCGGAGCATTCCAGAAGGGGTCATCCGCCGGGATACCGGCGTAGCTCTCGAAGATTTCCTGTGCGGTGGCTCCACCTTCGTGCTCGCTCCACAGCCATTCGGCATAGGTGGCGAACCCTTCGTTCAGCCAGAGGTCCTTCCACTGCTTCACCGAGAGACTGTCACCGAACCACTGGTGGGTATTCTCGTGCGTGACCACGCTGGTGTTCACACCGCCACCGAAGAAGCCCGGCGAGTAGATCGGGCGAGTCTGCGTCTCCAGCGCGAAGCCGAGCCGGTCGTCGTTCGGAACGATGCCGCCGGCAGCATTGAACGGGTACGGGCCGAACTGCGTCGACAGGAACGTCAGGATCTCCGGCAGGCGACCGAGCGACTCCTCGATCGTCGTGCCGATCGCACCACCCGTGAAGGTCGGCCCGGCCGTCCAGTCGTTCTCGTTGCCCGGGCTGCCTTCCGGCGGTCCGGGAACGGTCCAGCCGTCGAAGGTGTCACCGTCGTCCTCGAAGGAGGTCGAGCCCTCACCGGTCGAGACGACCACGTCGTCGACGTAGACGCCCGGCTGCTGGATGACACCGTCGCTCACGTAAGTGATCGACACCTCGACCTCACCACCGGCGTAGGCAGACAGATCGATGTCCCAGTTCTCGTATCCGTCGCTGATACCGGTGGCGGCCCACCACTGGCCGGTGGTACCGCTCGAGGTGCACGGCTCGCCCTCGGCCGCCGGCAGGGTGAGGTAGTGCAGCAGGAACGGGTGCGGCTCGAGGTTCTCCAGCTCGCAGTGGTTGCCCGGCGTCTGGCTGGTGTGGCCGTTGGCGTCAGGCAACGTGGTCCAGTCGTCCTGCCCCGGGTGATGAGCCTCGACGAAAACGTGGTCCCAGGTCTCTTCGGTGTTGCGGGCGATCTGGAACGACAGGTCGGCGCCGCCGGCCGGCACGTCGATGGTGCGTGCCAGCCGCTTGTACGAACTGTCGGCCAGCTGCGAGAACGCGTACTGCGTCCCGGTCCGCGGCTCGGCGAAGGGCTTGAACAGATCCTCGTGGATCGCGTTCACGTACGAGATGCCGCCGGACTTGAACGCCGTGACGTCGAAGTGCCCGGAGTTCACGGTGGCCAGATACGAGGCCATCGGTGCCGTCTCGTCCCAGGTCCAGCGGGTCACCGGACCGCGCTTCTGCTTGTCTTTCAGCTTGCCGTTAGCGATCACGTCAAGGCCGGTCGGCACCGTGACGTGGAACGTGTACGAGGCCTTGTCGCTCGGGTGGTCGTTGACCGGGAACCAGCTTGATGCCGCGTGCGGCTGGCCGGCGATGATCTGGCCGTCGTCCTGATGGATGAAGCCGGAGATGCCGAGCTGAGGGTCGCCGAGCTCAGCGGGAACCCCGTCATAGCTGACCTTGACGGTGTTGGTGGTGCCCTTGCGCAGGCCGCGGGCCGGGGTGACGATCAACTCTTGCCCGTCACGTTGCCAGGTCGCCGCGTGACCGTTCACCTTGATCGAGCGGACCGTCAGCCCGACCAGGTCGAGGTCGAACCGGGACAGATTTTGAGTAGCTTTGGCGGTGATGGTCGCTACCCCGGTCAACATGTCGGTCGGCGGGTCGTAGCCAACCTCGAGGTCGTAGTGCTGCACGTCGTACCCGCCGTTACCGTCCAGCGGGAAGTACGGGTCACCGACCCCGGCCGCGCCGGGAGTGAAGTCGGGTGCGAAGGCCTGAGCCGTGACTGGCGACAATGCCAACGCGAAGGCACTACCGACTGCCGTGGCCAACCCTGCTCTTGATGATCGTTTCATTCCGCGAAACCCCCAGATTGCTCAGGGCCGTCCTGGCCCACGGCCTACAAGATGCTCACAGGCCCATGATGCTATTGCGATGGTTCGGCACGCGTGCGGTAAATGAGGTATTTCGGCAGGGAGGACGCCGACGACAAGGCCACGCCGAAGAGGTAAGCGGCGGCCGCGTTCTCGCAGCACCCGCAGGTCGTCGACGAGGCTCTGATGCGTCGGTGGCTGGGCCGGCATCACGTTGTTCACCAGGCCAAGCCGTACGGCCGACCCAGCACCGGATGCTCAAACCCAATCTCGACCTCACCGACGATGTTGACCGGTACCTCGTGCTGCGGCCCGGAGTCAGCTGCTTGGGTGCGCCGGCCGTTGATCGCCCGCACCCGGGCCGGCACGGCAGACCGGTCGAAGTGCACCCGGACATCGAGTCGTCGGCAATGGACGACCGGTTTGCAGAGGTGATGGCCGATTCGATCGGCACCAGGAACGGGCACCTGCAACTGGAAAGTGTGCGGTTCCTGGGGACCGAGGCGGCTCGGGAGTCGGATCGCGATGAACCGGCGCCCGCTCACCGACTGGGGCACCGCTCCGGGAATGAGCTCGGCGCCGAGGACGTCGACCGACGGGGCCTGCTCTGGATCGAGGTTGAGCTCGATCAGCACCTTGCCCAGCGGGATGTCGGCGACGATCGACCAGTCTTCCAGCAAGAAGGCCGCCCGGTCACCGAAAGAAAGCGTGGATACGAGCTTTTCCACGAACCATCCGCTGTCCTGCAGGTCCGGCGGCTGAGCAGGCATGGGTCTCCTCGGGATGCGCGGCCAACCCTCCAATCCCAGCGCAGATATCTCCGAAAAAGGAGGTCAGATCGATGTCAAGTCGTCGAAGTGCCAGCGCAGCCCGTAGCTCAGGCCGGTGCGCAGATCCTGGAATCTTTGTTCCACCTCACCGACGGAGTCCAACGACAGCCGCTCCCCCAGCGGATGGTTCTCGTGCACCAACTGGAACGGCATGCCGTCGAGCGCCCAGACCACCGGCTGGCCGCCGGAATCGTCGAACTTTGCCCGCAGCACGAACTCGTCACATCGCCGGAACGGTGTGAGGACGAAATAGGGCTGGAAGTCGCTGCGCGGCAGCGACACCACCCGCACCTGGAACTCGTGTGACTCACCGCGGCGGAGCGGTCGAGGGATCTTCACCGTGCAGGACCAGAAGGTTTCCGTCGAGACCTTCTCGTCCCGCTCCAGTTCACCGCCGTACAAGAGATCCACTCGCAATCCGGATCGGCTCCCGGGGCGGACGGCTGGGATGCTCCAGGCAACGGTGATCCGGTCGAGGCCGTCGACGGTGCTGACCACTCTGCGGGTCTCGATCAGCTCGACCGGGTCCACGTGCATCATCAGCGTCGCCCGAAAGCTCTCGACGAACCATCCGCCCGGCGCATAGACGTCGTCACCGCTCTGCCCGACGGTCTGCAGCATGCCCTCGGCGAGCAGCGACAGGCCGGCCTCCACCCGGCGTAGCGCCGTGCGCGGATCACGGTCGAGCTGATCGCCGAGCCACTCCATCCGCTTGCGCAAGAATCTCGACTGGTCGGCCGGGGGAAGGCCGAACGCTGCCTGGACCGCCAGCCGCAATTCGGCCGGGAGGGCGCTGACCAGACCCCCGATCCGCTGACTCAGCCGATCGCGCCGCTCCCCCGACGAGGACAGCGAGTCCAGACCGCAGACCCGGGTCAGGACAGGTCCGACCCGATCGAGGATGTTCACCGCGTGCAACCCAAGCCCACGGCGGAGCTGGCGGAGCTCAGCGACCAGGGCCTGTACTTCGTCGCTCTCGACCATGGCATCCCCTAGCATCGGCTCACCTGCCTACCCGCCGCCCTGTTCCTCAGGCGCACGTAGAGTAATCAAGATACCCAGCACCAACCCCATGACCCACTCCCTCGTAGTGGATTTGGGAGAGGATCACGCTGAGCAACCTGATGCTGGACAAGTTGGGACTAAGAGCCTGCTGGCAAAGCCTTATTTTCCGGACACCGTTGGTCAGGTCGCCAGCCGCTACGGTGTGTGCCGTGCCGACGAATCAGCAGCCGCCCACAGCAGGCGTGGGAATGCGCTGGTTACGCGCTGTGGCGGTCGCTCTGGCCGCTTGGGGCACGGCAAGTGCGGCTCACTTGCTCGGCGGCGGTCATCTTCCGACGCTGGTGATGATGATCTCGATGATTCTGGCTACTGCGTGGCCGATCGCCTTGTCGCTGGGCAAGCAGGCCTCCGGACGGCGAATCGTTGGCCTGCTCGGTGCCGGACAGGCCGTGATGCACGCGGCTTTCGTCATCGCAGCGGCGTGGAGCGCGCCGACCCTGACTTCCCGGCCGACAGTGGCCACAACGCAGACGATGCGAGTTCACCCGGGCCATCACCCAGCCCTGATGGACCAATCACTGCCGATCCCCGACGGCGGGTCGGCTGCGATGGCCGGTACCGGGCATCTGATGTCGATCCTGCCCAGCCCGCTGATGGTGCTGATTCACCTGGTCGCCGCCGGGTTGCTGGGTGGTGTGCTGAACGCGGGTGAACGGGCGTTGTTCGCCCTGCTCGCGCACTTGGCCCAGCTGTCCCGCCCGGCCGTGCGGATTTGCTGTCAGGTTCTGCGCGTCCTGGCCACCCTCCTGACCGGCCCGGATCCGTTCCCCAGCGCGGTTGTTCAGCCTCGGTGGGATCAGATCGGGGCCCGATTGCCGGAGCATCTGCTGGTTCGCGCGGTCGGCTGGCGCGGTCCGCCGCTGCCCGGCGCCCAAGCCTGACTCTCTCCTGATTTCTGCGTGGCCCGCTCGATGGTGCCATGCGGCCTGACCGCGCGCGGATATGCCCGTACCGGCGGTCCTTTACGGCTCACGCCGTCCCTTTTCGCTTCGCTCCATGGAGTTCGTATGTCCTCGCTCGTTGATCGATCCGTCACGCCCGCTGAGGCGAGCCCACCACCGGCCCGGCCCGCGACTGCGGGCTGGTTTCGCGCCTTCTGGCGCTGGCACTTCTACGCCAGCTTCCTCGTCATTCCGTTCCTGCTGATGCTCGCGCTGACCGGGCTGATCTACCTGCTGCGCTTCCAGATCGAGCCGCTGTTGCACGCGGACGTGATGACCGTCGAGCAACCGACCGATTCCGACCGGATCACCCAGCCGTACGCGGCTCAACTGGACGCCGTCGTGGCGGCTTACCCCAACCTTCAGGTCTCCTCGATGACCGAGCCTGCCGCGCCGGACCGTCCGACCAGGTTCTCCGGCAGCCTCACCGACGGCTCGACCCGCGACGTCTTCGTGGATCCCTGGACCGGCACTGTGCTGGGTGATCTCAATCCGGACACCACGGTGAGCGGGACGGCGATCCAGCTGCACGGGGATCTCATGGTCGGCCCGCTGGGTGACTACGTGATCGAGTTGGCCGCGTGCTGGGCCGTGGTGATGACCGTCACCGGTTACTTGATCTTCCTCAAGGGCCGGCGGGCCCGACTTCGGCGACTGAGTGCGCGGGCCAAGGGATCCGTGCTTCGCCATCGGCATGGCTGGATCGGTGCCGTCACGGGTGTCGGGCTGCTGCTGCTGGTCGTTACCGGGTTGCCCTGGACCGGAGTCTGGGGCGCCCAGGTGCAGAAGTTGGCGACGGCACAGGACAGCTCGCTGTGGAGCCAGGATCCGAGCGGGCAGTCGGATCCGGCGTCCACCCTGGATGAGTCGCTGCCGCACGGCCACGCGGTCGACGTGCCCTGGGCGCTGGGCAAGACCGACGTGCCGACCTCCACCGACACCGCTGACACCGCTGAGCGGAGCGTTGCGAACCTGGACACCGCTCTTGCCGTCGGCGTGCGGGAAGGGCTGCGTCATCCGATGACGATCGCGCTTCCCGAGGACGACGCAGGCGTCTACTCAGCGATCGGGTACGCCTTCCAGAACCCGGGCCAGGAAAAGAGCGTGCACGTGGACCAGTTCGGCGGACAAGTGGTGTCGACGTACGGGTACGCGGACTATCCGATCCTGGCCAAGGCGGTCTCGCAGGGCATCGCGCTGCACGAGGGACGCCGCTTCGGGGTCCTGAACTTCTGGGCCAGCCTCCTCTTCTGCCTCGGAGTGGTTGCGCTGTGCGTGACCGGACCACTGATGTGGTGGCGGCGTCGGCCGGCCGGCGGTGGCCTGAGCGCCCCCCGCGGAAAGCTTCCGATCCGCCAAACCTGGTGGGTGGTTCTGCTGCTGGTCGCCCTGGGCGTCTTCTTGCCCCTGTTCGGGATCTCCCTGCTGATCGTGCTGCTGCTGGACCAGCTCCTGCTGCGCAGGATCACCCGACTGCGATCCACCTTCGCCGTCACTGGCTGATTCTGATTTCCGACCGGGGCGCGGCACGGCCAACCCTGCGGGGACCTGCAGTTTCCGCGCCCCGGAAGATCCCATCGAGCGGAAGTCGGCGATCTGACCGATTGACAGACCCATTCGATCGGTGAGTAACTAGCTGTAACTAATCGTTACCAACGCGTCGCTGGCTACAAACGTTGCCCTGCTGGCCTCCACCAAGACCTGGGGACCGCACCCTGCGGACCGCACAACTTGATCGTCAGGAGCAGGCCATGTACCCCAACTTTTCGCCGCCAGGAAGTGTCGCTTCCCCGGATGCCGGCCAGAACGACATTCAGCACGGGCTCACCGTCGAGACCCTCAGGAAGCTCGGGTCCATCGTGGTGGACGAGCAGCCGGTGAGTGCGGTGCTGCAGCAGATCGCGGATCTCGCCGCCCTCAGCATCCCCAGTGCCGACGAGGCCTCGGTCACCATGGTCCGCGGCAGCCAACTCGACAGCGTCGCGTTCTCCGGGCGGCTGGGCGCCGCGCTCGACGAGCGCCAGTATCCCTCCGGGTTCGGGCCCAGCCTGCGGGTAGTGCGCACCGGCCGGACCGTCAGCATCGACGACACCAGCCACAGTCAGCGCTTTCCCGGCTTCGCCTACCAAGCACACCGCAACGGCATCACCCACGTGCTGAGCCTCAGGTTGCGCGGTCGCCAGGAACTCGCCGGCGTGCTGACCATCTATGGCTCCGGCAGCACGCCCTTTGACCTGGCCACCCGGGATACCGCTCGAGTGTTCGCCGATCATGCCGCGCCGATCGCGCTGAACTGCCTGATTCACGCCCTGGCGCTGGAGGAGACCGTCCAACTTCGTCAGGCGCTCACCTCGCGCGCTGTCATCGAGCAGGCCAAGGGCATCGTGATGCGGGAGCTGCTCTGTGGTCCCGATGACGCCTTCGCCTTCTTGAGCGAGGCATCGGCGTACACCGGCCGGAAGGTACGAGACATCGCTCAGGAGCTGGTCCGCAACACCAGGGAGGCAACTGCTGGCCAGTGGCAATCCGGGACCCGAACGGGTCCTCACACGCTGCGGCTGACCGAGGCGACCAGAGCCCTTTGATGCAAGCCAAGACCAGCCGGTCAGGGTTCCCCCACCCGGAGTGAGTTGAGGCCTGACTCACCACTGGCCAGCGGCTCGGACGTCCTCACGGTGGCAGCTAAATGGCGGGCCTCAGGGGTTGGCGGCGAGGAAGAAGAACGCGGCGCAGATGGAGACGTGGACGGCGGCCTGCAGCAGGGTGGCGCGCCCGGGCATGACGGTCAGGATGCCGACTCCGGCGGTCAGGGCGAGCAGCACGATCTGGGTGGCGCCGAGACCGAGCAGAAGCGGTCCGTCGAGCCAGATGGAAGCGATCGCGATGGCGGGAATGGTGAGGCCGATGCTGGCCATGCCGGATCCGAGGGCGAGGTTGAGACTGATCTGTACCCGGTCTCGGCGGGCGTTCCGGACCGCGGCGAGGGTTTCCGGCAGCAGCACCAAGAGGGCGATGACGACGCCGACGAAGGTTTGTGGCAGACCGGCATCGGCGACGGCGGACTCGATGGTGCTGGATTCCACCTTGGCCAGGCCGACCACCGCGATCAACGCGATCAGCAGCAGCCCAAAGCTGATCAGTGCGGTCTGCGGCGACGGCGCGGCGGCGTGCTCGTCACTGGCCGATTCGTCGTCACTGGTCGGTTCGTCGTCACCGGTCGGTTCGTCGTCACTGACCGGGAGAAAGTAGTCGCGGTGACGCACGTTCTGCACCACGACGAACAGGAGGTACAAGCAGAGCGATGCCGTGGCGGCGAAAGCCAGCTGTGGACCGGTGAATTCCGGTCCGGGGGTGCTGGTGGTGAAGGTGGGCAGCACCAGACTGAGGGTGGCGAGGGTGATCACGGTGGCCAGGGCGGCGCCGGTGCCTTCCGGGTTGAACACCGCAACCTTCTGCCGTAGCGCCGTGACCAGGAGCGACAGCCCGACGATGCCGTTGCAGGTGATCATGACGGCGGCGAAGACGGTGTCGCGGGCCAGCGAGGGCGACCCCTTTCCGCCGGCGACCATCAGCGTGATGATCAGGCCGACTTCGATGACGGTCACGGCGACGGCAAGGATCAGCGAGCCGAACGGCTCGCCGACCCGATGGGCGACGACCTCGGCGTGGTGGACCGCAGCGAGCACGGCACCGGCCAGCAGGACCACCACCACCACTTCGACGTAGGCGGGCAGGTCGCGTCCCCACACCCCGATCAGGGCTGCCAGGGCAAGCAGCGGCACGACGTGGGCCGAGTGGTTCGACGCCGAGCGTGTTGCGTCAGCCGACAATGGCGGCACGGTGACCTCTTTCTGGCTTCTGGCCAGAGCGGAACCCTCTGGCAGCAGGGGGCAAGACACAGCTTCAGCGGCGGTGCTGGCGCTCAGGTAGCGGTGCAGCGAAGTGTGGAGGATTCCGGCGGGGTCCGCACTACGAGCTTTGACCCGGCGCCCCGGTCGACCCGTCAGGCGAAACCGCGCGCGGCTGGTTGTTCGGTAGGCGAATGGTGAAAGTGGTGCCGACCCCCGGCTCGGTAGTGAAGCTGATGGTGCCCTGGTGCCGGTCGTGGATCAGCGCGTGGACGAGCGAAAGCCCTTGTCCGGTACCGACACCGACGGCTTTGGTGGTGAAGAACGGGTCGAAGACCCGGTCGGCGATGCCGGCGGGGATGCCGTTGCCGGTGTCCTGGATCTCGATGACGACGGCACTGTCGTCGGTTCGGGTACGCAGGGTCAGGGTACCCCGGCCGGTTGGGTGGGAATCGGCCGTGACAGCATCCGTGATCGCGTGCGCGGCGTTGATCACGAGATTGAGGACGGCCTGGTTGATGTCCCCGAGGTTGCACAGCACCGGGGGCAGCTCACCGAGGTCCAGGACGACGTCCGCGACCTGGTTGATCTCGCTGTCGGCCACGATCAGGGTGTTCCGGATCGCCTCGTTCAGGTCGGCGAGGGTCTTCCCGTCGCCGCCGGGGTGGGCGAACGCTTTCATCGCCCGCACGATCCGGGCCACCCGCTGGGTGCCCTCGATGGCCTGAGCCGCGGCCTGCGGGATCTCCTCGCGCAGGAATACCAGATCCATCTTCACCTCTTGGGCCAGGAGTGCCTGCTGGGTGGTGCCGACCGAGGCGGCCCGGTAGCCGTCGAGCAAGTCGGTGATCGGGGTAAGGCTCTCGGCGATGAACCGCAGGTTGTCAGCGATGAACTGGATCGGGGTGTTGATTTCGTGAGCGATCCCGGCGGCCAGCTGACCCACGGACTCGAGTTTCTGGGCGTGCCGCAGGCCACTTTCCAGGGCACGCCGGTCGGTGACGTCACGTAGGTGCAGGACCAGGGCGGCGACGGCGGGGTCGCTGGTGAGGTCGGTGCAACTGACCTCCACCCACCGCAGCTTGTCCTCGGCCGATTGGACCCGGCATTCGAGCATCTGACCAGCAGGTCCAGCAACCTCGATCCACGCGGCGAAGGTGTCCCGGTCGTCGGCGTGGATCACGTTGAGGACCGAGCGCCCGAGCAGGTGGGTGTCGGTGATCCCGAGCACCTCGACCGCTGCGGTGCTGGCGTACGAGATGGTCCCGGCCCGGTCGCAGACCAGGGTCAGGTCGGAGGAGCGCTGGACCAGCGACCGGAACCGTTCGGTCAGGGCGTTGTCCAGGCAGACCGCCAACTGCCCGGCGATCAGGAGGACGGCGTCGAGTCGGTCGACGGTGAACGCGCCGTGGCTGAGCCGGTTCTCCATCAACAGCATCGCTCGCGGGGTACCCCTGGACAGCACCGGCACGACCAGCAGGGAACAGGCCTCCAGGCCCTCCAGGTAGGGGTCGCGGGCGAACCGGTCGTCCCGGGTGGCGTCCGGGACCAGCAGGGGTTGCAGAGTGCGTTCGGCGTACCGGAACGCGGACAGGCAGATCAGACCGTGCCGGCCGGCCTCTTCCGCACTGATCGTGCTCTCGCCGTCCACCCCTTCCGGGTCGCCGACGACCGGCAGAGACCAGGCTCGGGAGTCGGGGTTCCACAGCAACAACCGGACCGAGGTCGCCCCGGTCATCGTGGTGAGGACGGCCACCACCTCCGAGCGCAACCGATCCAGGTTCGTCTCGGAACTGAGGGACTGCGAAGCCTGCAGCACCGCCATCAGATCGATCGACTCGGCGGAGACACCTGCCGTGTGGGCGGGACCGCGTCCCGAACTCAGCGAGGTACTAGCCGTCGCCGCGGGTTTCGGGCTGGTCCCGGCCGCCGACTTGAGACCGGGAAACTCCCGGTCCAGTTCGTCGACTTTGGCGGTAGCCCCCCACTGCTGGTAACGGGTTCGGGCCTGGGCGAGCAGCATCCACCCGGTGTAGTCCGTTCCCCGGGTCAGATGGAATCGGGCCGCGCGCTCGGTGATCAGCGCGGCGTGCCAGGGCCGGCACCGACGGGTGACATCCCGCAGAGCCGCATCGAACGTATCGGCCGCGACCAGAAAGTCGGCGGTGGCCCAGGCGCGTTCGGCGTCCAGCCAGTGCACCAGGTAGCCGAAGTTCTCCGGCGAGTCACTGGCGCGAGCGGCCAACCAGTCCCTGGAGACGTCGAATTCCAGCAGAACAGCCGGACGCTCGTCGAGAGAAGCCCGCTTGGCCTCCTCGGCCAGTGCCAGCGCATGCAACAGATACGTCACGGCCGAGGAATAGAAGCCCGAGACGTAGGCTACCGAACGAATCGCTTCGCTCGCGTGGTGCACCAGTTGGCTGGAGTCCCAAAAGATGGCGCTGGCCAGTGCTTTGCGCGAGTGGAAGTAGTAGACAGCGATCGGATTGGCGCTCTCCTGCTGCGGGTACGCCGTCTCGTCGAAAGAGTCACCGCTGAAGCTACCGGGGGCGTTCGTTCGCCCGGTCAGGCAGCGCAACAGTTGTTGGTAAGTCGCGAAGAACGAGCCCATGAACTGGTCGCCGATGCGCGCCCACAGAGCCACCGCGTCGGCGTACTCAGCGGCCCAGTCGTCCAGGGTCGGCGCGGTGACCAGCATCCCCTCCACAGTGCCCACGTATGTGTAGGAAACGAACTGCAACTCGCCGTGGCGCATCAGGACTTCTCGCGCGATCAAAGCCTGGGCAATGGTTGCCTCCAGCGGCTCGAACCACGGCTGGGCCAGCGAAGCGAAGCTGGCCCACAGCTGTGCGGTCGCCGGTTCGTAACCACGGGCCGCGCCGACGGCCAGGATTCGAGCACTGCTGCGGTAACCGAGCGCGTAGTCCTGCCGTTGCGCGATCGTCAGGAAGGGCAGCCCGCCGAGACTGGCGACCAACGGCGCGTTCGGGCCCTGCTCGGCCCAGAGCCGGTGCGCGGTCAGGACCAACCACGGCATCAGCGGGTGCTGGGACAGGTTTGCCGGAACCCAGGTCCGTTCGATCAGCCGGGCGGCTGCCACGCTCCGCGGGTCGCTGGGCTCGAGTCGATCCAGCTCGCCGGGCTGCGGGCCCTCGGCGACCCAGCGCTCGAGCCGCTCCAGGCCCGACTCGATCGCCGGGGCGAGATCCTGCTCGCCGGGGGGCGGGAATCCGAACTGGGTCAACAGGTCGGTGCTGAGCGTCACCGCCTCCACCGCGCGGCCTCGGTTGGTCAGGCTGGCGATCTGGACGGCGGCAGCACCGGCCATTTCCATCGGTTCGGTCGTGCGGTGCTGGATCTGCTCGTACAGCTCGTCCGTCTCCTCGAACCGGGCGAGGTTGAACAGGGCGGCATGTTGCTCGATCAGCAAGTCAGTGGTGAGGTCGAATGCCGGGATGCCGGGCCGGGAGTCGTCACCGCTGGTCGAGAGCAAGGCCACGGCTGCGGCCAGGAACCGTTCGCAGCGGACCGGGTTGAGCACCCGGGTGTGCGCGGCGCCGGCCCGGAACAGGGTGGCGACCCGGTACCGCTCGCCGGCGTCGCTCGCGTCCGGCGCGCACGCCAGATACTGCTCGGCAGCGGCGGCTTCAAGGTGCGGGTGAACCGCCAGCCGCCGCGCGACCTGCAATTGCAGCAGCTGCCGCGCGCGGACCTCCAGCCGGGCGGCGGCAGCCTGCTGCACCCGGTCGTGACGAAACCGCACCGCCGGGGCGGCGTCCTGGACCATCACCAGCAGGCCGTCTTCCAGGGCGGGCGCCAGCACCTGAGTGGTCGCGTTCCGGTCCAGGCCGGCGGCCAGTGCCAGCAGTTCAAGGTCCACGTCACCGCCGAGACAGGCCAGGACATCCAGGGTGGACCTGGCTTCGGCGGGCAGCGCATCAATCCGGGCGGTCAGCAGGTCCAGGACGTCGCCGTGCCCGACGAAGCGGCGGATGGTGGCGGTGTCCCACTGCCAGCCGGTGTCGCCGATGCTGAGGGCGCCGTCATGGCGCAAGGCGTTGACCAGTTCCACGGTGTCGTAGGGGTTGCCGTGGGTACGGGCGTTGATCGCCGCACCCAGATCGAGCGCCCGCTCCGGCGCCAACCGCAGCATCTGCGCCAGCAGCACACTCAACTGTTCCGGTGGCAGGTTCGCCAGCCGCAGGTTCGTCGGGATGGCGCCGAGGCGATCCCAGCGCGTCAGCATCGCCGACAACGGATGCCCCGCATCCACCTCACCGTCACGGTACGCACCGACCAACAGCAACCCGGACAGGTCGGCGTCCATCAGGACGGCGTCCAGGAACGCGATCGGGAAGGCTCCGGCCCAGTGCAGGTCATCGATCACCATCACCACCGGCCGCGCCGGTGAAGCCACCGCCCGCAACATCCCGAGACCCGCGCGGAAGAGCCGCGCCCCGACCTGCTGCGGGTCTACCCCCGCCAATTGCGCCGCGCCCACTCCGAGCAACACCTCAAACTCCGGCAGCACCGCCGCCAGCACCTCGGCATCGGTTCCGACCGTGTCTCGGATCCGCTCCCGCAACAACGCCAGCTGGTGCTCCGGCTCGGCCAGCAGCAGGCGGGCCAGCGCTCGCATCGCCTGCGCCACCGCGTCCGCCGACTCATCCTGGCGGTGCTGATCGAACTTGCCCTGCACG
>DATINJ010000358.1:0-2584 GCA_035474375.1 Kineosporiaceae bacterium
GCCCGGCCGGTGCGGCCGATCCGGTGCAGGTAGGTCTTCTCGTCCTCGGGGCAGCCGTAGTTGACGACGTGCGTGACGTTCTCGACGTCAATGCCGCGAGCCGCCACATCGGTGGCCACCAGCACGTCCACCTTGCCGTTCCGGAAGGCGCGCAGCGCCTGCTCCCGGGCGCCCTGGCCGAGGTCACCGTGGATCGCCGCGGCGGCGAAGCCCCGGTCGGCGAGCTCGTCGGCGACCTTCGCGGCGGTCCGCTTGGTTCGAGTGAAAATGATCGTCAGGCCGCGGCCTTCGGACTGCAGCAGCCGGGCCACCATCTCGACCTTGTCCATCGCGTGCGCGCGGTAGACGAACTGCGCGGTGGCCAGCACGGTGGCACCGGTGTCGGTCGGGTCCGAGGCGCGGATATGCGTCGGCTGGGTCATGTACTTGCGGGCCAGGTTGACCACGGCGCCGGGCATCGTCGCCGAGAACAGCATCGTCTGCCGGCCGTCCGGGGTCAGCGACATCAGCTTCTCGACGTCCGGCAGGAAGCCCAGGTCGAGCATCTCGTCGGCCTCGTCCAGGACCAGCGAGCGGACGTGCCCAAGCTTCAGCAGGCCCTGCTGGGCGAGATCGAGCAGCCGTCCCGGAGTGCCGACGACCACCTCGATGCCCTTCTTCAGGGCTTCGACCTGCGGCTCGTAGGCCCGGCCGCCGTAGACGGTAAGAATTCGGATGTTCATCAGGCTGGACGCCGTCTTCAGGTCCTGCGCCACCTGGCCGGCCAGTTCCCGGGTCGGGACGATGACCAGCGCCTGCGGGGCGCCGGGGGAGTCCATCTCGGCATAGCCGGCGTCACCCTGGCCGCAGACCCGGTGCAGCAGCGGGATGCCGAAGCCGAGGGTCTTGCCGGTACCGGTCTTGGCCTGGCCGATGATGTCGTGGCCGTCGATCGCCACCGGCAGGGTCATCGCCTGGATCGGGAAGGGGGCGGTGATGCCCACCTTGCCCAGGGCTTCGATGATCCGCGGATCGGTGCCGAGTTCGGCCCAACTGATCTTCGGCGGAGTGGGAGCCGCAACCGGCGCGGTGTCTGTGACGATGATGGGCTCGGCGGCGATGGTGGCGGGGGACTCGATGGATGAGTCCCCAGCGGGCGCGTCGCCCATGGGGGCGTCGCTGGCGGGTGAAGCGGACACTAGGTGCCTAACTGTTCAGGTGCGGGCCTCCAGCCGTACCGGCGCACCTCGGTGACTAGACCTTCGAGGGCGATGCGGGCGGGCCTCGCTGCGGGGGTCGGAAGCCGACCGTGCGTGCGACCGGTCATCCGCGAACACCTAATCCTACCTGGTGCGAGCCTCGATACCCTGCCTGACATGAGCGAGCAGGAAGACAGGTTCACCGATCCGACATACCGGGCGGCCGTCATCGACCTGCTGGGCACCCTTGCCTACGGAGAATTGAGCGCATTTCTCCGATTGGCCTCGGATGCCGAGTTGGCGCCCACCCTGACCGCCAAGGCGGCGCTGGCCGGACTGGCGGCAACCGAGTTCCGGCACTACGAGCAATTGCGCGACCGACTGGAGGAGTTGAACGCCGATCCGGAATCGGCGATGCGGCCGTTCATTGCGCCGCTGGACGCCTTTCACGAGCGGACCCGCCCGTCCACCTGGTTGGAAGGGTTGGTGAAGTTCTACGTCGGCGACGGGATCGCTTCGGACTTCTACCGGGAGATCAGCGACTTCGTCGACCCGGGGACCCGCGAACTCGTGTTGGGTGCCGTCGACGGCAGTGCGCGGGCTTCGTTCGTGCTGCAGACCGTCCGGCAGGCGATCGCGGTGGATCCGACGCTGGCCAGCCGACTGGGGCTGTGGGGACGGCGCCTGGTGGGGGAGGCGCTCAGTCAGGGCCAGCGGGTGGCCGCCGATCGCGACACGTTCTCCACGCTGGTCGTCGGCACCGAGGCCCATCCGGGGATGGGCCTGGTCGGGATCATCGAGATGTTCGGCCGGATCACCGAGCGACACACCGAGCGGATGCACGAGCTGGGCCTGTCGGCCTGACCCAAACCCATCGTGATCATGCACGCTTGCCCTCTTGGGAAGAGGCCTGAGCCGATCCGGCTGGGTGGGCAAGCGTGCATGATCACGACAAGGAGTGCTACAAGGTGCCGAAGCCGACCCGTCGGGATTCCTCGGCGCCGATCTCGACGAAGCCGATCAGGCCACCTGGGACCACAATCAGGCGGCCCTTCTCGTCGACGAGCTTCAACAGTTCACCGGAGCTGACCGCCTTTTCGACGGCAGCCGCGACGCTGTCCGGCGACTGGGTGGACTCCAGCACGACTTCTCGCGCCACGTCCCGGATGCCGATCTTGACCTCCACGCCAGTGGTCCCTCTCTTGTCGCTGCCTGCGCCTCATCGCGAAGCGCCGGTCATTCGCAGGCTAACCCACTGCAGGCTGCCTTGGTTCGTCAGGGGCGGGGCTCGCCGCCCTGATCGCTCTGCTGAGCGCGAAGTTCGACGCCGTGCTCAGGAAGGGTGGCTGTCGGCGGTCTCGGCCTCGATGCGTACCGAGGTCCGCGCGACGGTGTCGGTGAGGTCC
>DATINJ010000359.1:0-33813 GCA_035474375.1 Kineosporiaceae bacterium
CCCGGTGTTCCTACCGGACCGGGCCGGCTCGCGTCCGGGGATCGGCCACCAGCCGGTACCGGGCGACTCGCACTTACTCTGATCCGGTGCAGACCTCCTTCGTCGTGGGTTTCGACCTCGACATGACCCTGGTCGACTCGACCGACGGGATCACCGCCACGCTCGCCGCCGCGGTGGCGGCCAGCCCGGGCGGTGAAGGCGTCCTGATCGACCGGGAGCGGGTCTGGCCGTACGTCGGTCTGCCCCTGGACGTGACCGTGGCCGGCCTTGCTCCCCGGACCGATCCGGAGCGGGTGATCCGGGAGTACCGGGCCCGGTACGCGCAGATCGGGGTGCCGCTGACCCGGTTGTTGCCGGGGGCCGTCGAGGCCCTGGCGGCGGTTCGGGAGGCCGGGGGCCGGGTGCTGGTGGTGTCGGCGAAGGCCGAGGTCGGGGTGCGGGAGGTACTGACCGAGGTCGGTCTCGACCATCCCGATGTGCGACCGGACCTGGTGGTCGGCGGACTTTTCGGTGCCGCCAAAGGGGAAAGGTTGATCGTCGAAGCTGCCGATGTGTACGTCGGTGACCACTCCGGCGATGTCCAGGCGGCCCGAGTGGCCGGGGCGTTGTCGGTGGTGGTCTGCACCGGACCGGAGGCGGCGGCCACGCTGGCCGCGGCCGGTGCCGACATCGTTCTCGACGACCTTCTGGGATTCCCGAAGTGGCTGTCGACCTTCTTGTCCGGGTTTAGGCGTTCGCGAGCTCGCCACTGACAGCTAACCTGAGACCTACTGAAAGATCGGGAACACGACCGGCAACTTGCGGCTTGGGCTGCGACACCGGTCACGTGACAGGGGACAGACGTGCCGACTGGCAAGGTCAAGTGGTTCGACGCCGAACGCGGCTTCGGCTTCGCAGCGAACGACGACGGCGGCGAGGTGTTCGTCCACGCCTCGGCGTTGCCGGAGGGAACGACGACGCTGAAGCCTGGAGCCAAGATTGAGTTCGGAGTGGCGGAAGGCCGGCGGGGGTTACAGGCGCTGTCGGTCCGGCTGATCGATCCGCTGCCGTCCGTCTCTCGCGCCACCCGTAAGCCGGCCGAGGACATGACCGTCATCTTGGAGGACGTGATCAAGCTGTTGGACGGCGTATCAAACAGCTTGCGGCGCGGCCGCTACCCCGATCGATCCTCTGCCGGCAAGGTCGCGACCGTGCTGCGTGCCGTCGCCGACGACTTAGAGGCGTGAGCGAGCCCGGAGGCGCGGCGCTGTTCGGAATGAGACGACGATCGTCTCGTTCCGGGCGGCGTCGTGAGGCGGCGCAGGGCTTGCGAACCATGGTTCAACGATGAGTGGGCGTCCGACGCGCCGACCTCGCCTGCTCAATGCATTGCGCGGATGGGGGAGACTTGGTGGCGTGTCTTCTACCAACGTGCCCGTGACGCAGGCTCCACCGACCCCGGTGGAGCCCGAACCTTCCGCCGCCGAGCCGAGCCCGCAGCCCGGACTTGACGAGATGGCGGCGGCAGCCGTAGACGTCGCCCGGCAGGCGGCGGTGGAGGTCGCCGAGCCGGACACGGTCGGCGAGCACCTCGGCGTCACCCTCGACGAGGGTGGCCTGACCATGCATTCCTTCCGCTGTACCGCCCGCGGTTATCGGGGCTGGCGGTGGGCGGTGACGCTGGCTCACGTGCCCGGTTCGGACCGGGTCACGGTCTGCGACACGGTCCTGCTGCCGGGTGCCGACTCGATCCAGGCGCCCGCTTGGGTGCCGTGGTCGGACCGGTTGGCGCCGGGCGATCTGGGCGCCGGCGACGATCTGCCGTACCGGGCAGAGGATCCGCTGTTGGTGCCGGGCTACACCGTCACCGACGAGGACGACGCCGACCAGCAACTGTTCTGGGAACTCGGTCTCGGCCGCAAACGGGTGATCGGGCGGGACGGCCTGCGCGCCGCTGCCGATCGTTGGGAGCGTGGCCCGCACGGTCCGACGTCCGAAGTTGCCATCCAGGCCTCGGCCGCGTGCGTGACCTGTGCCTACCTGGTGCCGGTCTCCGGTTTCCTGGGCAGGCACTTCGGGGTGTGCGCGAACGAGTGGTCGCCGGCTGACGGAGCCGTGGTGACCACGGACTTCGGCTGCGGTGCACACAGCGAGACCGATCTGGAGCTGCCGGTTTCCGAGCCGCTGCCGGCCCACATCCTGGACGAGACGATCATCGAGCAAGTCTTCGTGGACCGGGACGAGGAGGGCTCCGGCGAATCTTCGCCGGAGGTCGTGGCCGAGGTCTCGCCTGAGCCGGTGTCCGAAGTTATGGCTGAGCCGGTGTCGGAGGTTGTGGCTGAGCCCTCGTCCGAGGTTGTGGCTGAGGTTGTGGCTGAGCCGGTGTCGGAGGTTGTGGCTGAGCCGGTGTCGGAGGTTGTGGCTGAGCCGGCGTCCGAGGTTGTAGCCGAGCCGGTCTCAGAAGTTGCGGCTGAGGTCGTGGCTGAGCCGGTCTCGGAGGTTGCGGCTGAGGTTGTGGCTGAGCCGGTGTCTGAGGTTGTGGCCGAGCCGGTGTCTGAGGTTGTGGCCGAGGTTGCGCCCGAGCCGGTGTCCGAGGTTGTCGCTGAAGCGCCGGTTGAGGTCTTGTCCGAACCGTCTAGGGAGCCTTCTGGAGAGCCTTCACCCGAGGCTGTCGAGTCGCCCGAGCCGTGACCGACGACCGGTTTGAAGCAGCCGGAATCCGGCATCGAGTGCTGACCTCCTGGTCGGCCTCGGCTGCCAGATTCCGCGAGGACGCCAACGCCGAGGAGGACCTGGTCCTCGGCGGGTACCGGGACCGCGTGATCGTCGAGTTGGCGCAGAACGCCGCCGACGCCGCCCTGCGGGCGGGGAAGCCCGGCCGGTTGTTGCTGGCGTTGCGGGAGTCCGTCGACGCCGGCCAGTCTGGTGCGCACGCTGTCCTGGTGGCGGCGAACACCGGAACCGCCCTGGATGCGGCCGGGGTGCAGGCGCTGGCGACGCTTCGAGCCTCCGCGAAGCGGGACGGCGACACCATCGGCCGGTTCGGCGTGGGTTTCGCCGCAGTGCTGGCGATCAGCGACGAACCTGCGGTGATCAGCCGGTCCGGCGGGGTTCGGTTCTCCGCCGCGGACACTCGGGAACTGGTTCGGACGGCCGCGCAAACCGCCCCTGAGCTGGCCGAGGAGTTGCTGCGCCGGGACGGTCACGTGCCGGTGCTCCGGCTGCCGTTCGCCGCTGAGGGAACGCCGCCGGACGGTTACGACACCGCGGTCCTGCTCCCCTTGCGTGACCTGGCCGCCGAGGACCTGGTGCTGCGACTGCTCGACGAGGTGGCGGATCCACTGCTGCTGGCGCTGCCGGCGCTGACTGAGATCATCGTCGAGCGGCCCGGCAGACCGACCGTGGTGCTTCGGGATGCCGCCGAGCGCTGGCGGGTACTGCGTCGGGAGGGCCGGTTGCCGGCCGAAGTGCTGGCCACCCGGCCGACGGAGGAGCGAAGCCGGAGCCGGTGGTCGGTCACCTGGGCGCTGCCACGAGCCGAGGCCCACGTGCCCGGCGTCGTCCACGCCCCGACCCCGAGCGACGAGCCGCTGCCCTGGCCGGCGCTGCTGATCGCGACGTTGCCGCTCGATCCGTCTCGCCGTCACCTTGCGCCCGGACCGGTAGCCGATGCCCTGGTACTGGCCGCCGCCGAGGCCTACGTCGACCTGCTCGTGGAGCGGGCCGCCGCCGGAGATCCGGTCTGGCCACTGATCGTCACCGGGCTGCCGGTCGGCCCACTCGATGCCGATTTGCGCGCGGCCGTCAAGCGACTGCTTCCCGCCGCGCCGATCCTGCAGTCCGCCGAGGATCCGGCGCTGAGGTTGCGCCCTCGGGACGCGCTTGCGTTGACCGGGCCGGTCGGGGCGGATCCGCAGACAGTAGCCGGGTTCGCGTCCTGGCTGGCCGGGCTGGTACTGGCCCCCCGCGCCGCGACAGCCGTTTTCGAACTTCTCGGGGTGCGCCGGATTTCGCTGGCCGATGCGGTGGAGACGCTGCCCGCGGTCGCCGACCCGGTCCGCTGGCGGCAGGTGTACACCGCGCTTGCTCCGCTGGCCGGGGATGCCAGCGTCCGGGAGGCGCTCGCGTTCCTGCCGGTACCGCTGACCGATGGCACTGTCGTGCGGGGAATGCGTGGATTGCTGCTGGCACCACCAAGCGCACATTCGGCGGATTTCCCGGACCAGGTCAGTTTCCCTGGCCAGGCCGATTCCCCGGATCAGATCGAGTTGACGGCGGCCTTGGCGGTGCTGGGTGCGCGAGTGGTGCACCCGGACGCCGTCCATCCGCTTCTCGAGCGGCTCGGGGCGATCCCGGCCGGGCCGCGCGCTCTGCTGGAATTGCCGGCGGTCCGGGCCACGGTCCGGGGAGTGACCGAGGGCGAGGGCGGCGACCTTGACGGGCCGAGTGACGAGCAGGTGGTCGACGCCGTCCTCACGCTGGTCGCGGCGGCGGTCCGGGCCGGTGAGCTGCAGCCCGGTGACCTGCCCTGGCTCGGCGATCTCGCACTTGCCGACGACACCGGTGACCTGACCCCGGCGGCTGCCCTCGCGCTACCTGAAAGCCTTGCAGCATATTGGTTTTCGGAAGCTGAGATCGGCATAGTGGAAACCGGTCTGGTGGCCCGCTGGGGGGTCGACACGCTGACCGCGGTCGGGGTGCTGCAAGGGCCCGGCCTGGTTCGGGGCCAGGACGTGCCGATCGAACCCGGCTTCGAGGAAGATCGGCTCAGCGGTCCGGCGGCCGAACTGGATGCCTGGGACGACTGGCTGGCCATGATCGCGGACGAACTCGACGGGATGCCGCCGGGCGCGGTGCTCAGCGAACTGGTCGCCGTCCGCGACCTGGATGCGGTTCGCCGGGATGCGCTGCCCGATGTGGTCGCCGCCATCGCCGCAGACCCGGTTTTGCGCCGGGCACTGGTGGCGCCGGCTCGGATCGTCGCTGACGGTCGGCCGTTCGACGTCCCGTCCTACACCGCGTGGTGGTTGCGCACCGAGCTGTCCGCCTCACCCTCCTGCGCAGCTCCGGATGCCGATCCGGAGCTGCGGGCCCTGTTGCCGGCCGCTCCGGAGTGGGTGACTCGGCTGGACCCGACCGTGCAGCGTGCTCTCGGGGTGCTGACCAAGGTCAACGATCTCGATCCGACGGCGGTCCCGACCGTGCTCGACCGGCTGGCCGATGCGGCGCTGGACCTGCCGCCGGAATGGCTGATCGCCGTGTTCGCCAAGATTGCCGTGCTGGCCGAGAACGGACTGGAGGTCGACCGCCCCGACCAGGTCCGGGCGCTGTCCGGGAACTCGACCGCAGTGGTGCCGGCGGACCAGGTGGTCGTCATTGAGGCGCCGATGTACCGGCAGCGGACCGATCTCGGCCTTCAGCTACCGGTGGCGCCGCAGTTCGCTGCGGCCCTCGCCGATTTGCTTGACCTACCGCTGGCCGGCGAACTGGCGGCCGGCGTGGTGGCCGAGGAGGACGCCGCAGCCAGCTCGATCGACCCGACCGCTGGTCAAGAGCAGTCGACCGCGAACGAACTGCTCCGGTTGCTTCCGGAAGCCCCCACGACGTGGTGCGAACATGATCAGTTGCTGGTCGACGGCTTCGAGGTGGACTGGTGGGTGACCGGCGAGGGCCCGGAGGCGGCGGTCCATGCCGCCACCACGGACGGCCTCGCGCTCGGACTGGCCTGGGCGGCACGCCGATGGGAGCTGCGCGGACTGGTGGCCGACCTGCTGGCCGAGCCGGAGATTGTCGCCGATGTCATGATTGATCAGGTGTTTTCGGCTCCGCAGCCGACTCGGTCACCGGCTGCGCCCTAGAGCTGGCCCGAGCCAGCAGCCGGGCCTGCCTGCGACGTAGATAGAGGTAGCCGATCAGGCCGAGGCCCACACCGGCGGCAGCCGACCACACCCACCAGCCCCGACCGTCGTCCGCCAGGGTGGGCCGGAGAAACAAACCCACCACGAACAGCAGCGCCCAGATCGCCGTTCCGATAGCGATCGGCGCGAATTCGCTGAACTGCACCGGCACAAGGACCACCGGCGGTTCCAGTTCGCGCTCGCCGCCCTCTCGCATCCTTGTGAGACTACATTGCGTTGGGTCACCGTCAGCCACCGCCCGGCTTCGCCAGAGCAGCCCAGGTTCAGTAGAGCAGCGCGCCGAGCCGTTCCACTTCGGCTGCCAGCAGGTCGGCGGCGTCGGCGTCCAGGTCCTGTTGGCCGCCGGGTTCGAAGAACGTCAGGTCCGGGCGGCCGGCTGTGGCTGACCAGGTACCCGCCACCCGGCCGTTGTGGACGATCACCGGCGCGATCCACCCGGCCGCCCGGCTCACCTCCGACCGGTACTGCGTGGGAACCACGTGCGGGTCCGCCGTTCCCGGGCCGAGGACGTACTGGTCGAATCCGGGAAGCAGACGGACGACGGGATGTGGGCGGACGGCGGTCAGCTCCTCGAGGTCTTCGGTCCGGAGATATCCGGTACCGCCTTCGATCTCGACCGGCGTGAGCCGCTCACCGAGTGCGGCGAACCAGCGGCGGAGTGTTCCGCGGGAGGTCGCTCCCCGCAGTAGCCATTGGCTGAAGGCTTCCGGGGTGGCCGGGCCGAAGACCCCGAGATACCGCTCGATCACTCGCCCGGCGGCCTCGTCCGGGTCGGGCAAGCCGGACCAGTCGGGCAGCCAGCGGTCCGGTCGGACGAACGTGATCCGGTTGTCTCCGGACAGGCCCTGGAAGATCAAGCCTTGCCAGGCAAGAGGTTTCAGGACAGCGCTCCAGCCGGACCGCATCAGCTCGGCCACCGCTTCGTCGCCGGTGACCGTGAGCACTCGATCAACCAGCTTCTCCCGAGTGAGGGCCGAGCCGTCGGCCAGGGCGTCGCAGACTGCGGCGGACATCGTCTCGACCTGCTCGATGCTGGCGAAGCTCCGTTGCCAGGAGCCCCTCTCCCAGGTCCGGGCGGCGGCGAGCAGGCTGAGCAGATCGGCCACGCCGTCGGCCGGAAGCAGGTGCAGGGTGCCGCGCATTGCCCAGGTGCGCACCAGGGTGCGCCCGGCCAGTGCCCGGGAGACGGCGTTCAGGTCCGGATTGGCCTGCCTGACCGCTACCGCGAGCGCCGCGGCCGAGGGCAGCTGAGCCTGGACTCCGCAGAGCCGGCGAACGATCTCCACTGCGCCGGCGCCGTCCACCGGATCGAGGTGTTGCCGGGTCAGCCGCCAGGCGAGCACCTGCTCCCAGCTGACCGACACGGTGCGTTGCCTGGCTGTCACTGGATCAGCCTAAGGGCGTCGACCCGGATTGGCCTGTGGTAGATCCGCAGACCGTGGATCCCGGTCTGGTTCGGACTCGGTCCGGCCGGCTCGGAATAGTTAGGGAGGCTAACGAGTTGGCTCTGATGTGACTGGTCCTCAAGCGGCTGAACTGCGGGTTTCCCTACTGAAGGTGGCCCGCCGCTTGCGCGCTGAGAAATCAGACCAAGAGCTGACCGACGGTCAGTTCTCGGTCCTGGCGGTGCTGGATCGCAACGGTCCACTCACTCCGAGAGCGCTGGCTGAGTACGAGCGGGTGCAGCCGCCATCGATGACCCGGACCTTGTCCCGTCTGCTGGACCGCGGCCTGGTCGATCGAGCCGGTGATCCGACGGACCGACGGCAGGTCATCGTCCGGCTGACGGACTCCGGCACGCTCGCCGTCCAGGAGACCCGGCGCCGCCGTGATGCGTGGCTGGCCCGGCGGCTGGCCGAGCTCGAACCGAAGGAGCGAGCGGTCCTCGCCGAAGCATCTGAGATCTTGAGGAGGATCGCCGACTCGTGAGCCCCACGTTCCGCGCCCTGCGAAATACCAACTACCGGTTATGGGCTACCGGCGCCATCGTGTCGAACACCGGCACCTGGATGCAGCGCATCGCCCAGGACTGGCTGGTCCTCACCCAGCTGACAGACAATTCCGGCGTCGCCGTCGGAATCACCACCGGCCTGCAGTTCGCTCCGGTACTGCTGCTCGCCCCGGTCGCCGGAATGATCGCCGACCGGTTCGAACGCCGCAAGGTGCTGATCACTACCCAGGTTTCGTCCGGTGTCCTGGCCCTGATTCTCGGGCTGATGGTGATCACTGACGTTGCCCAGCTGTGGCACGTGTACGTGCTGGCCACGCTGCTCGGAGTGGTCGCTGCCATCGATGCGCCGGCGCGGCAGGCCTTCGTCTCGGAGCTGGTCCCGATCGAGGACCTGCCGAACGCCGTCGGTCTGAACAGTGCCTCCTTCCACGGTGGTCGACTGATCGGCCCAGGCATCGCCGGCCTGCTGATCAGCTGGATCGGCACCGGCCCGGTCTTCCTGATCAACGCCGCTTCATTCGGGGCGGTGGTCTTCTCCCTGACCCACATGCGCACGGCCGAACTACGGGTGCAGCCCCGGACCGGCGGCAAGGGGTCGGTTCGGGCCGGTCTGAGCTACGTTCGGCACCGGCCGGATCTGATCCTGATCCTGGCCATCGTCGGCATGGTCGGCACGTTCGGGCTGAATTTCCAGCTCACCTCCGCACTGATGGCTCGCCTGGTGTTCGACAAGGGGGCCGGTCAATACGGCATCCTCGGCTCGATCATGGCAATCGGTTCGCTCGGTGGCGCCTTTCTGGCCGCTCGACGGGAACGCCCGCGGATCCGACTGGTGATCGGTGCGACGCTGGTGTTCGGGATCGCCTCGATCTCCACTGCCCTGATGCCCACCTACTGGTCGTTCGCCATCTCGTTGATTCCGGTGGGCCTGTCGTCCCTGACCCTGATGACCGCGGCCAACGCGACCATCCAACTCAGCACCACACCGGCGATGCGCGGTCGGGTGATGGCCCTGTACATGGCCGTCTTCATGGGTGGGACGCCGATCGGTGCCCCGATCATCGGCTGGGTCGGGGAGACCTTCGGCCCCCGATACACGATCCTGCTCGGTGGCGTGATGTCCGTCATCACAGCAGCGGCAGCAGTGCTCTGGCTCAGATATTCGCAGGGCACGCGGATGCAGTTCAGCTGGCGACGGGGCCTGCGGTTGCGGGTTTCAACGAGGTCCGGCCGGGCAGAGCGATCCAGCCGGGCAGAGCGATCCAGCCGGGCAGCCGGGGAGATCGAGGCAACCGGCGCCGACCCGATTGGCGACGCAGGTCGGGCCGAGCAGACCCTGGAGAACGCCGACGCGAAATCCGCTGCCTGATCTGCTCGGGTCGGCTGCCCGGGTTCAGCCAGCTCCAGCTGGCGTCGAGCTCACTTCAGGCCGAGGACCCCGCCGAACAGGTCGTAGCCGACGAAGCTGACGACGTCGAGCAGGGTGTGCGCGATGATCAACGGCATCACCCGACCGCCGCGGCGGAACCACTCGGCGAAGATCACCCCCATCACGGCGTTGCCGAGGAACGGCCCGAACCCTTGGTACAGGTGGTAACTGCCGCGCAGCACCGCGCTGGCACCGATCACCGCAGGCGCCTGCCAGCCGAGCCCTTTCAACCGGGTGACCAGGTAGCCGACGACGATCACCTCTTCCAGCACGGCGTTCTTCGCCGCTTGCAGAATCAGCACCGGCACCGTCCACCAATGTGGATCCAGCGCCGCCGGGACGATCGTCGCGGTGATCCCCAATTCGCGCCCGATGAAGTAGAGCGCGAGACCGGGTAGTCCGATCAGGGCGGCCAACCCAATGCCGTGGGCGAGATCGCGCAGTGACCGGTGCCGGTTCAGCCCCAGCACCTTCACCACGTTCGGCAGGTTGGCGCTCAGCAGCCATAACGCCAGGGCAACGGGGACCAGCGTGAAGGCGATCCCGACCAGCTGATACGTCAGGTCCAGGTACGGGCGAGGGCTCTGCGAGGCGTTCAGGGTCGCGGTCTGCTGGGCCAGCGGCCGGCCGGCGGTGAGCTTGGCCGCCAGGCTGATCGCGGCGTAGACCCCGGACTGGCCCAGTGACAGGCCGAGCACGATCAGCACCTCGGCCCGCAACCGTCGCCGTGCGGTGGGATCCGCTACGACCGCCGGTTGGTCCACGTTTCTTGGTCCGTCCATGGCTGCGTCCATCGGCTGGCAGCTTAGAGGCTCCGGCAATAGGGCCTCTTAGGGCCTCTGTCTAAGGACAACTCTCGGGTGCCGCCGGGCGCGGCCCGAGCCCGGCCGCGGTCAGGCCGGTGGCGGGAAGCTGAACCGCGACCGCGCCGGCGACGGCGGCGGGCCCGGTGTAGTTGGCCGGTGGCACCACCGGATCCGGTGCTGAAGGCGGTGGGAAGTTCTTGCCTTGCAGAGCCTCGACCCACCCTGGAATCGGCACCTTCCGGTACTGGGCAGCGATTAGCTCGTGCAGTTCGGCCTTTCGCTGCCCGGAGATGCCCGGGCGCCGGTACTCCTCGAACATCCGATGCGTCAGTTTGGTGGTGCGATAGCTGGCCGGGGTGTGGAACTGCACTTCGAAGGCGGTTCCCGTGGCCGGGTCGACCCAGACGCTGTTGATCCCTCGGTAGCGCGGACCGTGCCAGGCATTGTGGGGCAACCGGGCATGAAAACTGCGCCGTTCCAGCGCCGAGGCGATCTGGGACACGGCGCGCACATAGTTCGCATCGTTGATCACTACCGAGTAGCGGATGGTGTCGTTGGTTTCGGTGAGCAGCGCCGGGAGCCCGCCTCTGGTTCTGCCGTCCGCCGTGGCCACCTTGCGCTTGGCCGATTCCGGCGTCTTCAAGCGGTGATCGAGCCCGAAGAGCTCGCCCTGCGCGGCTTTCGACACCGCCTGCATGACCGCTGTCAGAGACCGCTCCTGGGCCACGCTGATCGAGTGGTACGCCTCCACACCGGCATTCTGCAGAGCCGACAAGCCGATGCCGCCTTCACCCTGCCAGGCGGTGACCCGCAGATCGCCTGCCGTGACTCGGGCCAGGGCATCGGTCTGCACCCGCGCGATCAATGCCTGGCGGGCCGCTGCCGCGGCGGTGCCAGTGGCTTCCCGGCGCAGGGTGTCTCGGGCGGCGGCGATCCGCGCGGCGGAGCGGCCCCGTTCGGCGATCGTGGTGGCCCGCACCCCAGCGGCGGTGCCGCCACTAACCGCCGCCGCGACCGCATCCGGACCTAGATGCCCCACTGCCCGGAAAGGATTCGTCCGCCAGGTGTCCCAGTCCAGTACCGCCTTACCGACTTCCAGCGGATGGTGGACGGCATCGGCGACCACCGCCTCGGCTCGCCGGACCTCGGCTATCGGCGGCGGTCGACGGAACGGGTTGGTCGCCCGGCTGGCCAGCTTCAAGGCCGCCCCGGCCAGCATCTCGGTGGACTCGGCCGCGCCGATCAGGACCTCTGACCGCCATTCGTCCACTCGGTTCAGCCCGCCGCGCCACCCCTGCTGCCGGGCCGGCGCCGAGCCGGCCAGGGTCAGCAGCGAGTCGGCGGCACGTCGCGTGGATTCGTCGATCACGTCGGTGGCTCGGCGCTCCAGCATCGCGGCGAGTTCGACCGGCACCTGCTCGGACTGCCGGGTGAGCGCTGCCGCCGAACTCAACGCATCGGCATGCCCGCTCAGGGCAACCGCAGCCGCTCGGCAAGCCACCGCCACCGCCCGGAACTGCGCCGGTCGGGCGGCCAGCAGCCGCCCGGCCGCCGAGGCAGCCGGACTGTGCCACCCGGACGTATCTCCCGGCAGGGCACCGGCCGCGGCGTCCATCCCGTCGGCCAGCGACCGCAACCGAGTGGAGATCACCTGCGCAGCGCTGGCGCCCGCCCCCGGACCGGCGTTCATCCGAGCATTCCGCGCGTGCTCACCGATTCGACGTCCTGGTAGCTACGCGCCGCCAGGTCGATCACATCGGCCAGCCGGTGGGCATCGTCTACCAGGTCGGCCACCGCCGCGCCCCACCGGTCGAGAAACACCGACATCGCCTGCATCAGGGCAGGTGCGCCAAGCGCAGTGACGGCGGGCTGCCAGCCGCCATGATCACCGAGGCCGGTCTGCGCGGCGTCCCGGATGCGGGTGGCCAGCAAACGCATCGCCGCGGTGTCGATCGAGAGGATTGCTGTCATGTCGGATGACGGTAGAGCCGACCACCGACAACCCGGCCGACTTATCCACAGGACGGCGGGTTTCCGCCGTTATCCACAGATCAGGGCTGGACGTCGTGCAAGTGGTGCACTGGATCATGGAGGAAATACCGGGCGAAACTGTCCACCGTGAACGAGGCCCCGTCACTTCGGCGTCCGGTTCGATCCCACTGCCGTCCATTTACCGCGGCGAACCTGCGAGCGATGGCGTCCGCCGCTTCCAACAAATCTCGGGAGACCACCACCGGGTCCTGTTCCCAATACCGATCGGCGATCGCCGTGGCGTCCTGATCCCAGTTTGCGAACAGCGGATCTGGCTCTTCGAGCATCAACTGCAATCGTTCATCGAAGATCTGGAATACGTCGCGGACGTGGCAGCCATACTCCAGCGGCGACCAGACCCGAGCAGTCGGTCGCCGCCGCACCTCGGGCGTCGCCAGTACCTGGAGCCATTCAGCGGCGTTGTGCCGGACGATGGACGGGACGCTCTCTCGGCTCACCGCCTTGGCGTCGTAACCGCATTCATCACAGACCCGGTCGAGGACCCAGGTCCAATCCTTGGCATCCGGCACGATCTGCACACCGACACGATAACGCTCGGATGAATCCAGCGGATTACGGATCAGTTGATCGCTTCAGGATCAATCGATCAAATGCGCTCGCACAGCGGCTGGAATAGCGCTTGCGGACCCGAAGGGACGTCCGGTCCGAACCGAGTCGGACTCGGCCTCAGCCAACTCCGGTACTCCAGCCAGGACCTCGGACAGCTGGGAATCCGGCACCGCGTCGAGCCAGCGGACAGCAATCGCATCCAGCGCCGAGGAGTCCAGTTCGCCGAACAACCGCACCCGCGACATCCCGCCGTCCGGGAAGACCTCCATCCGGACGTGCGTGACCGAGTCGGTGCCGATCCGAAAGCGGTGCAGGGCGTCCGGGCGCAGTCGGGTTCGAGGCAGCAATTCGCGCCACGCGCCGGCGTCCTCCAGCGAGCTGGTCCGGGCGTCGATGCCGACCAGTCGGACCGCACCCGGCGCGTTCCCGATGAAGTGACTGGTGTCGATCTCGGCGCGCCGGATCCGGCCCGCGCCGGCCAACGCGAACAACACCCAGTCATGGCCGTCGTCCCGCCGTCGTGCCGTCTCCCAACCCTCAGCGATCGTCGCCGTGTCACCGGGTCGAATCAGGTTCCCGGCCGAGGAGTAGAACATGTCCGAGCAGCCGATCACCTGCCCGCCGTTCGCCAACCCGGCGAGATCTACCGTGCCGGTGAGCATTCGCGGGTCAGGCACGACATCGCCAAGCACGCGCAGTCGGGCCACCCCGCCGTCCGGGTAGATGGTCAACCGGACGTGCGTCCAGCGCTGATCATTGACCACGTCGAACGGGTTGGCGCTGTCGCCCTTGAGCGCCGATTTGGGCAGCAGGGTCGTCCAGGCCTCTTCCGGGAGTTCCTGGGCGATCGGGTGTCCTTCGCCGGCGGCTGCCTCGATCGAGGCGTAGGGCGGGTAATTGCCGCGAAAGTGCGCGGTGTCGATGACGACGGAGCGGATCACTCCGGGCACACCGAGTCGGACGATCGCGTAGTCCCGGTCGGCGCCGTCCCGTCGTCGCCGGGTTTCCCAGCCGTCGTAGATCTTGCCGTCCGGTCCGTAGGTGCCGGGTTGCCACACGGACGGTTCCGGTCGGATCAGGTGCCGGCGATCGGCGAACAGTTCGTCGTTCGCGTAGACGACGCGCCCGCCGATCGCGCTCGAGGCCAGGTCAATCGGTTCGGACTTCGGAGTGCTCATCAGGCCGTGCCTCTCGTCAGTAGTCTGCCCCTTGGCGGAGCAGCAAGGTCGATCTTCGTTCCCCGCAACCAGGTTTCGCGGACGACGCCGGCCAGGGCCATGCCGTCGTACGGGGTCACCGGGTGTCGATGCTCCAGCGCGGCCGCGGACACCACCTGCGCCTCGTCCGGGGCGAACAGGCACAGGTCCGCGTCGTAGCCGAGCGCGATTCGGCCCTTCCGGGACAACCCGGCCAGTTGGGCGGTTCGGGCAGACATCCACTCGGCGACATCGACGAGCGTAAAGCCGTGCACCCGAGCCTGACTCCAGACCGCGCGCAAGCCCAGTTGCAGTGAGGCGATCCCGCCCCAGGCGACACCGAAATCCCCGATGTCGAAACGCTTCAGCTCCGGGGTGGAGGGTGAGTGATCGCTGACGATGCAGTCGATCACGCCGTCCTGAAGCCCGCGCCAGAGTAGTTCACGGTTGGCGGACTCGCGGATCGGCGGGCAGCACTTGAACTGCGTCGCGCCGTCCGGGATCGACTCCGAGGTGAAGCTCAGGTAGTGCGGGCAGGTCTCCACCGTCACCAGCACCCCCTCACGCCGGGCCGAGGCCAGCATCGGCAGTGCGTCGGAACTGGACAGGTGCAGGATATGGACCCGGGCCCGGGTGTACCGCGCGGCCTCGATCACCTCGGCGATCGCCACGTTCTCCGCACCGCGCGGGCGGGAGGCGAGAAAACGCTGGTAGCGCTCGCCCTGGGCGCTGGGGGCCCGGTCGATCGCCTGCGAGTTCTCCGCGTGCACGATCATCAGGGCGCCGAAGTCGTGCATCGATGCCAGGGCCAGCTCGAGCTGAGCGGTGCTCAGATGGGGGAACTCGTCGACCCCGGAGTGCAGCAGGAAGCATTTGAAGCCGAACACGCCCGCGTCATGCAGTGGGCGCAGCTGATCAAGATTGTCCGGTACCGCCCCGCCCCAGAAGCCGGTGTCGACGTAGACCGCACCCTCTGCGGCCTTCCGCTTGATCGTCAGCGCCTCAACCGTCGTCGTCGGCGGGATCGAGTTGAGCGGCATGTCGATCACCGTCGTCACTCCACCGGCGGCCGCCGCCCGGGTCGCCGTCTCGAATCCTTCCCATTCCGTTCGTCCCGGTTCGTTGATGTGCACATGGGTGTCCACCAAGCCGGGCATCAGCACGACATCGTCGCCGAGTACTTCTTCCCGAGCCGATTCCAGCACCGCGTCGATCGGTTCGATCGCGACGATCCGGCCGTCTTTCACACCGATCGCCCGGGATACCTCACCGACCACGGTGATCACTCGTGGCGCGCGGAAAACCAGGTCAAGCATGGGCGGCGCTCCTCATTAGCGGTCTTGCCTCAATTGGCACTCTGCCGGGTCGGCGCGGCACGTCTGGCCAGGATCAGTAGCTGCGGTCGATCCAGACCGGTGGCTTCGGCCACCTCGGCGTCGTCACAGGCCCCGCAGTCGACGGCGCGCAGCAGCACACCGGCCAACGCCACGGCGGAGGCCGGTTCGTCCATGAAGCCGGAGGAGGCCCGAGCCACGTAGCGCGCCAGCCGGGCGCAACTGGGCTGGAACTCGCTCCGATAGAAGTCGTAGGTGGCCGCATACCGGGTCACCAGATGCCCCGGATGCATGTCCCAGCCCTGGTAGATGGCACGGCGAAGGGAGCGCTGCACCAATCGGGCATGCAGCGCCCAGGCACTGCTCACCGCCTCGACGGAACCGCTGGGGATGACGTTGGTCGAGCCGTCGCTGACCCGGATCCCGGTCTGAGCGGCGGCCAGTTGCATCACCGCCTTGGCATGGTCGGCCAGCGGATGCTCGAGTGACTGCTGACCGGCGACCACCCCGGCCGCCGCGCTGAAGTCGTACGTGCCGTAGGGCAAGCCCTCGCAGCGCTCGCCTGCGGCGTGCACTAGCCGGGCGACGGTGGCCACCCCGTCGGGGCCGACCACTGCCTGCGGTAATTCGATCTGGAGCTCGAACCGCAGCGACCCGGCGGTCAGGCCGTGCACCTGCTCCAGCCGCTCACAGATCCGCACGGCGGTGTGCACCTGCGCGACATGCGCCACCTTGGGCAGCGTGATGACCCATCGCTGCGGCAGTCCACCGGCCTCGACCGCCGCGCGGACCAGCAGATCCAGGGTGCGCAGGCCACGCCGCCGGGTGTCCTCCGACAGCCCTTTGATCCTGATCCCGGCCAGCAGCGGAGGCTTCGGACCGCCCTCCGTTGCCGCTGTCGACGCTTGCGCCGATTCGGCCAGCGCTCGCCCGGCCGCCACGGCGGCGGCGTCCTCGACGTCGTCCGGCAGGTTTCCGTAGCCATCCTCGAAGTCGACGCGCAGATCTTCGATCGGCTGGGTGATCAGCTTGTTCCGGACGCGCGGGTAGATCTCGTCGATGAACCCCGGGTTCAGGCCGGACAGCTCGGCGAACCGGGTCGGGGTCGGGGCGTGCTCGTCGAGCAGCGCCAACGCCTGTTCACCCCAGCGTGCTGGGGTGTCGGGCCGATACTGGTCGGCGGGAACGTAGACGGTATGCACCGGTTGGCGGCGGTCGGGCTCGCCACGATAGGCAGCGGCCTGGGCGTCGGCCGGCGCCAGCCAACCATCCACTTCTCTGAGGAACGCCTCGGTCAAGAAGCCGTCGTTCACGTCCGCCACCCGATCTCCTTCGCCCCGCCGATGTCGTCTGACTCTTGCCGCCCAACATGTCGACGGCGTTAACACCCAGGGTGTCGATACCCGCACCGGGTCGGTGATCAGATTGACCTTACGCCCAGGCCTGCGGCGGGCTCCGACCTGGCGGTCCGTGGCGGCGGTGAGCCCGGTCTGCCCGCCGGCCTGGACCGGGCCAGGCTTCGTTCCAGGCAAACGGCTGTGGCCGGGCAATGATAGATCGATCCGGCGCCCACCGGAAGAGCGTTATGCGGACACCATCGCCGTTCGAAAACTGGCATCACTTGGGCATAATCGGACACGGGGAGAAACCTTGACAGCACAGAGCGTGGCGCGTTGACTTGCCTCAACGAAGTTCTGAACGCCTTCTGATGAGCGATTCGAGCCATTGGCCGTCCGAGGTCGCAGCATTCTCTTCAACGATGATCGCGAATCCGTGCGTCGGCTATTCGGTGCTGATCAGACGGTCCCGATTCCTTTAGGTCGACAATTCTGCGGAATATGCGGCAGTCGAACTGATCCCGCAAGAAATCCGAATGCGCTCCACCTGAGTGGGCGAACTCAACCCGGCAGAGCCCGAAGATCCAAACGACGAAAGGAGTCAGCGGTATGAAGATCATGGATTCGGCTAGCCAGGTTGTATCGGAAAAAGGTTGGGATGCAGTAGATCTGATGTCCGACCGGCGATGGACGACGACGCTCAGCGACGTCGACCGGAACCTGTTGTGGCACGACGCGGGGCAGTACCGCTGGCATGCGGCCGACGGAATTCGCGCCGCACTCCGCGAGTTCTTGCTCGACAACCTCCGCACGATGGGCTTCGCGCATGTCCACAACCTCGCCGATGTGACCAGCCCTGGTGTGCAGGTTCCGCCGGGTTTCACCTTCCTGCTCCGGCAGATCGGCCGCATCGTTGAGCAGAACGGTGACGGCATGCTGACCCAAGTGCTGCGAGACAACGGCGGGGACGGCATGACCGAACTTGATTATCAATGCGACACCTCCGATCTGCTGGCCCTGCTCTGCCTCCAGCCGGCTGCCGACGGCGGTGGAAAGACGAAATTGGTTTCCGGTCGGACAGTCGTCGATATGCTCCGCGCCGAGCGCCCGGATGTGCTCCACACCTTGACAACTCAGGACTTCTTCTTCGACCGCCGCGGCCGGGCCGGACCGCAGATCATCGTCCGCCCGATCTTCACGCTGCTGCCCGACGGCGCCGTCGATGTCTATTACCACTCGCGAACGGTGCGCGACACCCCCTCCACCTACGGGCCGCCGCTGACGATCATTCAACGCGAGGCGATCGCCGTGCTCGACGAGATTCTCAAGCGCCCGGGTACCGGCTACGGATTGCCCATGCAGGCCGGCGACCTGCTGGTGATCCGCAATAGCCGGGTCATGCATGGCCGCTCGCCCTATATCGACGTGCCCGGCGCGCTGTCCCGGCGCATGTTGCGAATCTGGATGGACACTCATGAATTGTGAAACCGCAGAACAGGACGGCTGAGCCACCCCGTCGGGCCGGCGGGCTAACTCAAGATCGCGGCGTCGCCGGGGCGGACGACGCCACCCTGGATGACCTCCGCGGTGAGGCCGAATTGCACCTCGTGAACCCGTCCAAGCTGCTTCAGTAGCTGCGGATCGGCGGCCAGGCCTGCGTGCGGCTGCGCGAGACCGACCATCACGCATCGGGACATTTGCTTGCCCAGCGATAATCGAACCTCGTCACCGAGCGCGAGAGTTCCGCCTTGCCAGTCATCTTCGATGAAACCGGTGCCCTCGACCGCCAGCACGACATTCGCTCGGAATCGCGCTGCCTGGATCGGCGCACCGGCAGTCTGTTCCAGCTGGCGCACCGCCGCGGTCGTGATCACATGCACCCGGGACTCGTCGTGGTGGCACACCGCCGACTCCGGGCGCAGCTCCAACGGTTGCTCGAGCAGCGTGCTGACCGCCGCGCTCGCTGCCGGGTCGTCGGCCTGGAACCGGCGGCCGTCCGGCAGCCAGACGGTAGGAACGCCGAGCCCGGCGTTCAGCCGGGCCCGCAGGTGGAACAGCCGATCAACGCGGCGGAAGCGGCGCGTGGTCTTGCCGCTGGCGATCCCGCCATCCTCGGTGTACAGGGCCCAGCGCCGATCACCGTCGATACCGAGAGGCCCGAACGAGGCCTCGGCAAGGTGCTCGCCTGCCATCGATTTCACCGGGTAGCGAGCAAGTTCGGCAACGTGCCCTACCCGCTGCAGCGACGTTCGGCTCAATCGATCAGCCCGTAGGCGGGGACGGTGAGGAAATCGGCGAATTCCGGAGCCAGCGCGACCTCGGCGAACAACGTTCGGGCCTGGTCCAGTTGGGCTGCGCGTTCGGCCGATGCCCCGTCCACGAGCGCGGCCAGTTCGTCGTTCAGAACCTGCTCGACCAACTCAGCGGTGACCACCACACCGGTGTCCAGTTCGACGCCGTAGTGCATCCACTGCCAGATCTGGGAACGGGAGATCTCCGCCGTGGCAGCGTCCTCCATCAGGCTGTTGATCGCCACCGCACCGGAACCGCCGAGCCAGGCGGCCAGGTATTGCAGTGCCACCGAGACGTTGGTGCGCAAGCCCACCTCCGTCCGGGAGCCCGGGGTCGCGGCGAAGGCCAGCAATTGTTCGCGGGTGACCTGGACGTCGGGTCGCTGGCGGTCCAGTTGATTGGACCGCGGTCCCAGCACGTCGGAGAACACCTCGGCGCAGAGCGGCACCAGATCCGGATGGGCCACCCAGGAGCCGTCAAAACCGTCACCGGCCTCACGTTCCTTGTCCGCCCGGACCTGCGCCATGGCTCGGGCATTCACCTCTGCGTCACGTCGGCTCGGGATGAACGCAGCCATCCCGCCCATCGCGAACGCACCCCGCCGATGAGCCGTGCTGACCAGTAGTTCCGTATAGGCGCGCATGAACGGTGCGGTCATCGATACCGAAGCCCGGTCCGGCAGGACCCACTGCTCCCCGGCGTCCCGGAGGGTCTTGATCGCGCTGAACAGATAGTCCCAGCGCCCGGCGTTCAGCCCGCTGATATGCCGGCGCAACTCGAAGAGGATCTCCTCCATTTCGAACGCGGCCGGAAGGGTCTCGATCAGGACGGTGGCCCGAATGTACGGCGTCGGTGCCTGGATGACAGCGGCGAACTGGTCCTCGGCGAACGTGAACACGTCCTCCCAGAGCCGGGCCTCCAGGTGGCTCTCCAGCTTCGGCAGGTAGTAGTAGGGCCCGCTGCCGCGAGCGAGTAATTCGGCGGCGTTGTGGAAGAAGTGCAGCCCGAAGTCGACCAGGGCGCCGGGCACGGGTTCACCGTCCACCAGCACGTGCCGCTCGTCCAGGTGCCAACCGCGCGGGCGGACCAGGGTGACAGCGAGCGGGCTGTCGTCGCGCAACCGGTACTCCTTGCCCTCCTCGCTGACGTGCGACAGCGTCCCGCGGACGGCTGCGCGCAGGTTCAGTTGCCCCTCGATGACGTTGCGCCAATGCGGGGTGTTGGCGTCCTCCAGGTCGGCCAACCAGACCTTGGCCCCCGAGTTGAGTGCGTTGATCGCCATCTTCGCCTCGGTGGGACCGGTGATCTCTACCCGACGATCGAGCAGATCGGCCGGCGCCGGGGCGACCCTCCACGATGGATCGGCTCGGACCTGCGCCGTCTCGGAAAGGAAGTCGGGGCCACCGGCCGCGGACAGCTCGGCCCGGCGCACGGTCCTGCGCTGCAGCAGCTCTCGGCGACGCCCCCCGAAACGGCGAGCCAGGGCGGCAACGAACGCCACGGCCTCGGGGGTCAGGATCTCCGCTTGACCGGGGATCTCTGGCGCCTCGATCAGCGTGCCGTCCACGGGTGAACTGCTGATGGTCGTCCGGTCCGCAGTCATGCCAACTCCCTCGCTCAGGTTGTTCCACCTGTGCCGATTCTTGCCCACCTTCCGCAACGAGGAGACCGCAGGTCCTCAGTACGCACCTGGGAAGACCAAGCGCAGCCATCACCGCGGCCACTGATTCCAGCTCACTGCCAGGCAACCGGATCTAGGTCGTGTTTTCATAAGTCCCCGCCTACTGCGGCGCACCCGGTGGGCGCCCCGCGGCGCCCGGGAAGGTCGCACTCCGTCGGCGCTGGCGCGCCTCCTCCCGCGTCGGCGCTGGCGCGCCTCCTTGCTCCGCTATGCACGACCTTCCCGGGCTTGCGGAGCACTCCACCGGGCACGTCCTCGCAACGGCGCGGACTTATGAAACACGACCTAGACGAAACCGGGGATCGAGGCCCAGGCCAGCCCCGGGTCGGAGGCGTCGTCGTCCCGGGCGATCTGGGCCTCAATCAAGCCGTAGGGGCGGTCCCCGGCGATGAACACCTGGTTCGGGTTGTCCAGCCCGAACGGCGTCAAGTCGGCCAGATAGTGATGCTTGTTCGGCATCGACATCCGGATCTCCGCGATGTCGTCGAAGGTCTCCAGTACCGCGCTGCCCATCGCGTACAGGGTCTGCTGCAGAGCCAGGCTGTGCGTGGTCGCGAAGGTCTCCAGCAGCAGCGCGCGCACGGCTGGATAGATCTGCGAGTGAGCGACCTCGGCGCGGTAGCGCCAGCGAGCGGTGACGGACGTCGCCAGGATGCGCTCGTGGGTCTCGGCCAGGGTGGTGTAACTGTCGCGCGGAAATCCCCAGAACTCGGAGCCGGTGGTCTTCAGCACCACCAGATCGGTCAGGCCGGAGACCACCCACGTCTTGTCGCCGTCCAGGGTGACGACGGTGGTCCTCCGCTCGGCTCCCGCCTTCACGAACGCATGGTCATGTTCCACCCCGGCCGCGCCACCCACCATGATTCGATCCCAGGTGTACTGATCGATGGCAATCCGAGCCCCATTGATCTGCGGCAAGGACTTGACGAAATGCTCGCCCAGCCGAATCGCGAAATCCTCCGGCTCAGTCACGCCGTACTCTCGGGCGAAGGCATAGACGGTGTTCTTCTGCGCGTCGGTGGTCAGAACGGCCGAATTATCACCAGTCAGATGGGTCGCCGTGAAATCGCCTCGTAGTTGGGTGGTGACGTTGAAATCGGTAATCACGTGCTGCGGCGCCGACCGATCCACGTGCACCAGCCGCACTTCGGCTTTGCCGTACTGGTTAGCACCTAGAACAATGCCCATGGCGGGTCAACTCCCTCGATAGGTCGAGTATGCGTACGGCGCCAGAAGCAATGGCACGTGGTAGTGGACGTCCTCATTGACGGTGAAGGTAATGACGACTTCCGGGTAGAAGCATTCCCGGTCCCGGGCGGTGAACCAGCGTTCGGTGTCGAACGTCAGCCGATAGTTGCCCGGTCCGCTCAGCCCCGGTTCCCATTGGTTGAACCGCCCGTCCGGATCAGTCACGCCAACGCCCAGCGGACGCCAGATCGGACCCGCGACCCGATCAATCTCGGCGCTGACCGCAAGCGTCACCGTCATCCCCTCGGCCGGTCGGCCGGTCGCGCTGTCCAGCACGTGTGTTGAGAGCGAGCTCACGTCAACCCTCCGAGTTCGTCGAGCAATGCGCCGAGCCGGAGTTGAGCGATCTGGGCAAGTTGGTCCCGAACGACGCGCTCCTCGGTCGCCGGGTCGTTCGCCAGCCGTTCGGTCAGAGCAGCCAGGATTTGCGGACCGTCCCGACCGGCCGCCCGGATCAGGAACACTCGACCGAACTTCTCCTCATAGGCGAGATTTCCGGCATGTAGGCGTTCCCCGAGGCTCGCGTCGTCGGCATCGACGCCACCTTGTTCGGCCCGAGAGTGTGCGGCGTCGATCCCGGTCCCGGCCGGTCGCTCGCCGATCCGCGGATGCGCCGACAGGGCCGAGACCAGGTCGTCGTCGCTGAGCACGGCGCCGAACCGGTAGGCAGTGGCCAGCAGGCTCTCCCGATCCGGGTACGGTCTGCCGGCCAGGAGGGAGGCCGCCCAATCCGGCGCCTGAAGGCAATGGGCCAACTGCGGGGTCGCTTCATCCTCGGCGAGTGCATTGAACACCGTGACACCAGCGGCCAAATGCTTGATCGAACGCACGGCACCTCTCTCTTCCTCCGGGGGGCCACCGCGCAGGGTGGTTGTGTCACGGATGCTGCTGTCACCTCATCAGGCGCAGGTTACCGCCGAGGTACCGAATTCTTGCGATGCCGATATCCGGCGCTTCAACGGCGGGTTCGAGTGCGGAACCTCAGCGCGCCGACAGTGAGCGCGATCACCGCCAAGCCGCCACCGATCAAGCGGGTCCAGACCCGGCGACTGCCGACCCCGACGAAGCTGGGTTCGGACTGTGACGTCCTCGAACCGCCCTGGTCGGCGGTCCCGGTCGGCTCGGTGGCCGCCGGATCGGGTGGCAGGGTGACGGTCGGGTCAGCCGCCTCGGGGTCACCGGGCACGGTGGGCACCGGTATCCGGAGCACCGGCTCGCGGCGGCCTTCGGAACCGATCAGCGCCCGCCGGCCATCGTCGGTCACCGTGATCGACTCGCCCTGCTCCTGCGCCGGCAAGGTGGCGTCGGCCAGGGTGGCGATCCGGTGGTTCCGCGCCGCCTGCGGTCGATCCATCACGAACACCTTGCCGTAGCCGCGCAGCAGCATCCGCCCGTTCGGCAGGAACGTTCCATCCGTGATCAGCCCGGCGCTCATCGAGGCCACCTTGGTCATGGTGGTCACCGGGGAGACCCGGCCCGCGCCGACCGCTTGGCCCGGCCACACACTCTTCGGCACGGCGTACAACTCCGACCCGAACAGAGATTTGCTGACCAGATACAACCGGCCGTCCCGGGGGTCTGCCAGCAGCGCCTCGGCGTCCCGTGGACCGCCTGGATAGCGCAATCGCAGGACCCGGACCGGGGTGACGGACGCCGTCCGCAGCTTCTGGGGTTCGGTGACCAGCGCGATCCGCACGCTGGAACGGACGGCGTTGTTGTCCCCGATATCGGCGATCGCGAGCAGGGTCTGCCCGGTCTTTCCCGTGGTGGTGGCGATGGCTTCCCAGTCGACGTTCGGTTCGCCGCGCAGGGTGAGGGCGGCGTCGGTGGAACCGTCCTTGCCGATCGCGTAGATCCGCGGTGAATTGCCGGAGTCGTTATGGGTCCAGAGCACGCCCGGGTGCAGCCGGCTCGTGGCCAAACCGGAGGACTCGGTGATTCGGCTGTCCCGGATCCTTCGGTCGACCTTGCTCGAGGCGGCAGCGGAGTGAGCCACCGGAACAGCGATCGGCTGGAGGGTCAGGGCCAGTGCCGACAGCACGCCGGCTGCGGTCAAGGCACGCAACCGGCCCGAAGCCCTCACGCCGGTGCTTTCGAGATCGGTCCGGTCAGCACCGGAGCGAGTTCGTCGGCCAGCAGTTCGGCCAGCGCAGGCTGCACCTGCCAACCGGCTACCAACTCGGTGTACTCGCTGATTCGGCGTGCGGTTGGCGGTGATTCGGTGCGCAGTGCCCGAATCAAGGCGTTTCGTGGGGTGTGCTTCGAGTCGATGAATTCGACGACGTCCACCCGGTAGCCGAGCAGCCGCAACAGGTCGGCCCGAACCGAATCGGTCAGGACATCGGCGAACCGTTCGCGCAGGATGGGATGCCGGGTCAGGGCGGCGAACGGCACGGCTCCGGAAGACTGCGTCAGCTGGCGTTGCAGGTCGTGATGGCAGCAGGGGGCGGCGAGCAGCCCGCGAGCCTGCCAGCGGACGGCCAGCGCGAGCGCGTCGTCCGTGGCGGTGTCGCAGGCATGCAGGGCGAGCACGATATCGATGGGTGTCGTCGTCCCGATCGATGCCGCGGCATCCTCGATCGAGGCCGCCAAGAAGGACAGGCCGGTCAGCCCGAGCTGCTCGGCCAGCCGCAGGTTGCGGGCCGCCATCTCCGGGCGGATGTCCACGCCGAGGGTGCGGGTGTTCGGGTCGACGTTCTGCACCAGGTACCGATGGGCGGCCATCGTCAGGTAGGCGTTGCCGCAGCCCAGGTCCACCACCTGCAGCGGTCGATCGGTCCCGGTAGCCGCAGCCAACCGCCGGGCAACCGGTGCGAGTTGGCGGAGGAAGGCGTCGACCTGGCGCCGTTTCGCGCCGTCCGCACCGAGGACCGCGAACAGCGGGTCCGCGGGATCGATCAGGTGCTGTCGGGTCCGGTCGTGCGCGGCGTCCGTTCCGGCCTGGTCCGCGGACGGTTCGCGCTGCACCTGATCGCGATGCACCTGAGCCTCTCCGCGCTTGGTGACCCGCAACTGGACGACCTGCGCCAGCGTCTCCACGTACCAGGAGCCGAACGGCTCGGCCAGTAGCTCGTCGATTGCGGTGACGGCCGAATCACCCGGTTCGAGGTTGCGGGTAGTGGGGGTGCGCCCGTCCGTGGTCACCAGCTGGACCCGGCGGCCTGTCTTCAACTGGACCGGCCGCAGCTCGGCCCGGACGTGACCAGGCACCGTCCCCCGCCGTCGCCCGCTAGCGACCGCTTTGACCAGGTTGTCGACGTCCAGGAGGAGGGGGCGTAGCTCGGTCAGCGCGATGTTCAATGGTTCGGGCACGATCCCATTCTCGCCCTAGCCGAAGGGCTGCCCCGACGTCACCGCGAGAGCCAGGCCTCCGGGTCCTGCGCCATCTTCTGGACGTGCGCGGGCAGGTCCCCGGTCAGAACTGCCTGCAGGGTGGTCTCGTCCAGCACGGTGCGCAAGCTGGCGCGCATCGCCACCCAGACATCCGGCAGATGCTGGGCGACACCGGTGTACGCCGTCTCGTGCGGTCGCAGCCCGCGGACCTCGGCCAACGGCCCGTCCACCACCCGGATCACGGCGCCGATGGTGATCTCGCTGGCCGGCCGAGCCAGCGCATATCCACCGTCGGCCCCCCGTTGGCTACGAACCAGGCCGGCCCGGCGCAGTTCGCTGAGAATCGCCTCGACGAATTTCCGCGGTAGCCGTTGCTGCTCGGTGAGCACATCGACTTTGACCAGATCCGGGAACCGGGAGGCCAACAGCAGGAGTGCTCGGACGGCATAGTCGGTCTTGGCGGAGATCTGCACGGACCCTATCTTTCAGTAACTACGCAGATGAACCATGCCATCGGCGGCCAATTCCAGTTCCTCGGCCTGACCCCGGGTCAGTTGCACCCATGGTTCGCTGGTGTCCGTGCGGAGTTCGGCGCGGACCTCGAAGCCGACCCGCAGCAGCCGGATGATCTTGGCGGGGGTGGTTCCCGGGCCAGGATTGCGCAGCACCTCGATGTCGTGCGGCCGAATCAGCTTCCCGTCCAGCTTAGTGACCGGCCCGAGGAAGCCCATCACGAAGTCGTTGGCCGGGTGGTCGTACAGGTCGGTCGGTGACCCGATCTGCTCGATCCGGCCGTTGTTGATCACCACGATCTCGTCGGCGACCTCGAGGGCTTCTTCCTGGTCGTGGGTGACGAAGATGGTGGTCACGTTGACCTCGTCATGCAGTTTGCGCAACCAGTCCCGAAGCTCCTTGCGGACCTGCGCGTCCAGCGCACCGAACGGCTCGTCCAGGAGCAGCACCTCCGGTTGCACGGCGAGCGCCCGAGCGAGCGCCATCCGCTGCCGCTGGCCTCCGGACAGCTGCGACGGCAGACGATCGGCGAAGTTCTCCAGGTGCACCAGCTCCAGGAGTTCCATCACCCGCTTCCGGATCTCTGCCTTCGGCCGCTTGCGAATCTCCAGACCAAATGCCACATTCCGGTACACCGATAGGTGCTTGAAGGCAGCGTAGTGCTGGAAGACGAAGCCCACGCTGCGCTTCTGCGGGGACAGCCAGGTAGCCGGCTTGCCTTCGATCTCGATCTGCCCGCTGTCCGGGAACTCCAGCCCGGCGATGATCCGCAGCAGGGTGGACTTTCCGCCACCGCTGGGACCGAGCAACGCCGTCAACCCGCCCCGGGGGACTTCGAGATTCACGTTGTCCAGCGCCACGAAGTCGCCGAAGTTCTTGTTGATACCGGAAACGATGATGCTCACTGGGTCTTCTCCTTGGGACGGAGGAGTGCGATCACGACGATGAAGAGGACGGCGATCAGCATCAGCGCGAAGGCCGCGGTGAAGGCAGATTGCTCGGCGACCGGTCCGAACTCCTGGTACTGGTCGTTCACGAACAAGGTCGGGGTCTGCGAGACCCCGGGCACGCTGCCGCTGACTACCCGGACCGCACCGAACTCGCCGAGCGAGCGAGCCAGGCTGAGCACCACGCCGTAGGCCAGGGCCCACTTGATCGTCGGCAGGGTGATCCGGAAGAACCGCTGGACCGAGTTCGCGCCGAGCGACTGCGCCGCTTGGTCCTGCTCGGTACCGGCCTCTTCCAGGGTCGGAATCACTTCGCGGACGACCAGCGGGAGCGCGACGATCACCGTGGCCATCACGATTGCCGGGGTAGCGAAGATGATTTGAATGCCGTTGCTCTCCAGCCAGCCACCGAACCAGCCGTTCTGCCCGTAGACCAGGATCAGCGCGACGCCAACCACGATCGGGGAGATCGACACCGGCAGGTCGATCACCGCGTTCAGCAGTCGCCGGCCGGGGAATCGGTAGCGGACCAGCAGCACCGCGATGCCGACCCCGAACACGGTGTTGATCACGACCGATGTCACCGCGACGAACAATCCGAGCTTGGCTGCGGAAATCAGATCCGGGTTCTGCAGCGAGTCGAGAACCGCCTGCAGGCCATTCCCGAACGTCCGTTGGGTGACCGTCACTACCGGCAGCGCGACCAGGCCGAGCACGTAACCGACGGCGATGATCCGCAGCGTCCAGCGGACGACGGGGCTGCCCCGGCGGCGGCGTTTCACCGCCCGCGGAACGTTCGGCGACTCGGCCGCTTCGGGTGCCTTTACCAGGGTCTCAGTCACGGCGGGCCGCCACTCGTTGCAGGGAATCGAGCAGCACCAGGATGACGATCGCCACCACCAGCAGCAGCGTTGCCACCCCGGCAGCGCCAACCGTGTCGTCGGACTCGATCAGTTTGAGCATGTACGCCGAGGACACCTCGGTCTTGCCAATCAGGTTGGCGGAAATCAAGATCACCGAGCCGAACTCGCCCAGCGCCCGGGCGAACGAGAGGGCCGCACCAGCCAGGATCGCCGGGGCGATGGTCGGCAGGATGATCCGTCGGAAGGTGGTGAACCCGCCGGCACCGAGCGAGGCGGCAGCCTCCTCGACGTCCCGGTCCATGTCGATCAGCACCGGTTGGACTGAGCGGACGACGAACGGCAAGGTGACGAACAGCAACGCCAGGAACACCCCCTTGCGGGTGCCGACCAGGTCGATTCCGAATGGGCTCTGCGGGCCGTAGAGCGAGATCAACACCAGGCCGGCGACAATCGTCGGCAGCGCGAACGGGATGTCGATGATCACCTCGATGATCCGCTTTCCGGGGAACTGATCGCGCACCAGGACCCAGGCGATCAGCGTCCCGAGGATCGCATTCAGCAGCGTGACCAGCAATGCGGCACCGACGGTCAGGCGGAGGGTGGCCAGCGCCTCAGCGTCGGACACGCTGTCCCAGAAGCTCGACGGGCCGTTCTGGAACGAGGTGACGACGATCGCGGTGATCGGCAACAGCACGATCAAGGACAGCCAGAGCACCCCGACGCCCAGCCCGAGGCCGGACGTCGGAGTGAGCCGGCCAGAGGCGACACTTCGCGGTCGTCGCCGCGGGGGCGCCGGAACTGCGGCGCCCCCGGTCCCCGTCTGGGGGGCTTGCGTGGAGCTCATCGTTATTTCCGCAACTGGGCTACGAGGCCCTTTTCTTTGTCGAACAGCGAATCGTTGACGACGGACCAGCCACCGAGGTCGGCGACCGTGGTCAGGTTGGTGACCTTCGGGAACGGGTTGGCCGGGTCGTTGGCGCCAGGTACCTCGGTCGCCGTCACGCTCGGATCAATCGGCCGGAATCCCTTGCCTGCCAGGATCTTCTGACCGTCAGCGCTGGCCACGTACTTGAGGAACTCGGATGCCACCGGAGGTGCGGTCTTGGTCACCGTGGCCGGGTTCTCGATCAGGAAGGTGGAGTCGGGGACGATGTAGTCCAGTTCGACGCCGGCCGCGCGGGCCGCGATCGCCTCGACTTCGTAGGAGATCAGCACGTCGCCGGTGCCCTTGACGAAGGCGTCGGTGGCGGTCCGGCCACTCTCGTTCCAGCTCACCACGTTCTTGATGAAGCTGCCGAGGTACGTCTTGGCCGCGGCCTCGTCCTTGTTCGGGCCGAGCGCCTGGGAGTAGGCGGCCATCAGGTTCCACTTGGCCGAACCGGAGGTTCCCGGGTCCGGGCTGACGATGCCGATGCCGGGCTTGATCAGGTCGGCCCAGCCCTTGATGCCCTTGGGGTTGCCCTTGCGGACGGCGATCGCGACCACCGTGTCGGAGATGATGCCCTTGGTCGGGCCGCTGTCCCAGCTGGGGTCGATCTTGCCGGCGTCGGCGATGGCGGTCACGTCCGGGCTGAGCGACAGCGCGACGATGTCCGCTTTCTGGCCCGCGATCACGGCCCGGCTCTGTGCGCCGCTCGCACCGATCGAACTCTTGAAGGTGACGCCCTTACCGGCGGGCGTCTTCGCGAACGAGGTGCCGAGCTCGTCGTAGGCCGACTTGATCACGGAGAAGCCGACCAGGTTGAGCTGCTTGGACGAACTGCCGGTGGACCCGCTCGAGTTTGACCCGCAGGCGCTCAGCCCAAGTGCGGTGGCAGCGACCACGGCGAGCACGGCGGCCACCCGGCCACGGCGCTGGCGGAGAACGTTCATCGGGGGGAGCTCCTCATGATCTTGCGCGAGCGCTGGGCATTATTCCTATCGGACTAGTAGACAATAACCTGTGAGTCGCCTGACCGCTAGCAAAACCCGCGATCGGGCTAGAGCCTGGCCGCCAGGTCCCTAGGCGCGAGTGGCCAGGCGAAGCTCAGCGGAGGGTCAACTGGCTGACGATGTGCTCCACGCAGTTGGTCAGGGCGGTGACGTCGGTCGGGTCCACTGCCGGATACATCCCGATTCGGAGCTGGTTGCGCCCGAGCTTGCGGTACGGCTCGACATCCACCACCCCGTGCGCCCGCAGCACCTTGGCGATCACCGCGGCGTCGATCGCGTCGTCGAAGTCGATGGTGCCGACCACGCGGCTGCGAGCGCCCGGGTCAGTGACGAACGGCGTGGTGTACGCCGTCCGTTCCGCCCAGTCGTACAGCCGGGACGACGAGTCCAGGGTTCGGGAGATTCCCCAGTCCAGGCCGCCCTGAGCGAGCATCCACTCCACCTGGACCGCGAGCATCGCCAGCGTCGCCACCGCCGGGGTGTTGAGGGTCTGGTCTTTGCGGGAATTGTCGATCGCGATGCCCAGATCCAGGATGTCCGGGATCCACCGCCCGGACGCCGTGATTTGCTCGACTCGCTGCAGCGCCGCGGGGGAGAGAACAGCCAGCCAGATCCCGCCGTCCGAGGCGAAGCACTTCTGCGGCGCGAAGTAGTAGGCATCAGTCTGGGCGATGTCGACCGGCAGTCCGCCGGCCCCCGAGGTCGCATCGATCAGGATCAACGGACCGCCCTCGCCGGCAGCGGTGACACCCGGGACCCGCTGGACCGGGGCCATCACCCCGGTAGAGGTCTCGTTCTGCGGCCAGGCATAGACGTCGACGCCGTCCTCGGCAGTCGCCGCTGCCAGTTCACCCGGGGCGGCCTTGATGATCGTGGCCGCCCCGAGGAACGGTGCCCGGTCGGTGACCTGGGCGAACTTGGCCGAGAACTCGCCGATCGCGACGTGCTGAGCGCGCTCGCGGACCAGGCTGAAGGCCGCGACGTCCCAGAACGCCGTCGACCCACCGTTGCCGAGCACCACCTCGTACCCCTCGGGCAGGGCGAACAGTTCCGCCAAGCCGACCCGAACCCGATGCACCAGATCTTTGACCGGCTTCTGGCGATGTGACGTGCCCAGCACGCTGGTCGCGATGGAACTCAGATAGTCCACCTGCTCGGGCCGGATCTTGCTCGGCCCGGAGCCGAAGCGGCCGTCGGTGGGCAGCAGGTCCGCCGGGATGGTGATCTCGGCGGCATCGGTCGAGGTACTCACGGCACGCACCTTCGGTTCGGGAACGGTGGGCCGCCAGTCTCTCAGCTCAGCATGTGCCCTCGCGCAGCCATTGTTTCTTGCTGCCCGGGGGCGTGGTTGCGATCGCTTGACCAGGGGTGCCGGTGGGATCGGGCACGGCAGCAGAGGCTGCCGGGCGGGGCGTCGTGGTGAGGGTCCGGACCCGCCGCCGGATCTCGGCGAAGTCCGGATGCACGCTGCCGCCGGGTACCTGGGTGTCCATCATGGTGATCGGCGCATTCTGCATCCGCTTTGTCAGGTCCACCCAGCGGGCCAGCTCGCTCGACCCGATCGAGGTGCTCAGATTGCGTCGGAGAGCGCGGGCGATCTGCGCGTAGCGGGTGAGCGTGGTCCGCGCGTCCACCTGCTGGGTCACGGCCCTGATCAGGCATTGCTGGCGAAGCATCCGGTCGTAGTCGCTGGTAGTCCAGCGCGACCGGGCGAACCAGAGAGCCTGGTTGCCGTCCAGATGCTGCCGGCCCTTCTCGATCCAGCCCCCGGTGGCCGTGTGATTGACCGAATTGCCGCCGATCGGCAACCGCTCGCGAACCATCACGTCCACCCCGCCGACGGCATCCACCAGGTCGGCCAGGCCCTGCATGCTCACTACTACGGTCTCGTCCACGCTCAGCCCGCTGATCCCCTCGACCACCTGCTTGGTCGCGGTCAGCCCGGGACTGCGCAGGTCGCGGTACTCCTTGGAACCTTCGGCCCAGGCCCAGACGGCGTTCAGCAGGCACTCGTTCCCGGGGCCTGCCTCGGGGCAACCGAAGCCCTTCGGCCAGGCCTTGGCGCCCGGGGTCCCGGCCGGGAACGGCACCCACTGCATGGCCCGCGGCAAGCTCAGCAGGGTGGTCGCCCCGGTTTGGGTATCGATGCTGGACAGCACAATCGTGTCCGGCCGGATGCCGGCTCGGTTCGACGCCGCGTCCGAGCCGATCAGCAGCACGTTCATCCGGGGTTTTGCGAACGCCGGGGTGGCGGGGGAGGACGGCGTCTGAGCCGGTGGGTGCGGCCGGTTGGCTGCGGCGTTGAAGCCGACGGCGACCAGTACCGCGACCGTCGCCGCGCCGACGACCGAGAGCGCACCGCGCCGGGAGCGCCGCGTCCGAGCTCGGGTCAGCGCCCGGTCCGCCAGGTTGGCCGGTGCAGGCTCGCCGAACGGATCATCGGCCAGGGTGCGCAGAGCGGTTTCCAGATGATTCACAGCGAGACCTCCGTGCCGGGAGCCGAGCGAGGGATGACGGTGCCGGGGCGAGATACCGGGACCAGGTCGGGATCCCCGATGTCGGCGCCAGGCCGGAAGTCGGCCAGTTCTGGGGTGAGGGCCCGCAGCCGCCGCAACGCCCGCTGGTTGATCGAGCGCACCGAGCCGACCCGGATTCCGAGCCGTTCGGCGGTCTCCCGCTCGCCCAGATCCTCGATGTGCCGGCAGACCAGCACCGATCGCTGGCGCGCAGTGAGCCGGGCCAGCGCTCGGGTCAGGACCACCCGGTCCTGGACGGCGTCACTGTGATCACTGGAGCGGAGGCCCTCGAACTGCTCACCGGTCGAGTTCTCGGTGAGCACTGCGCGCCGCCGCCAGCGACTGATCTGCAGCCGGTGCATGGTCACCCGGACATAGGCCTCCGGCGCGTCCACCCGCCCCCAGCGGGGGATCAGCCGGGCCAGCGACTCCTGAACCAAATCCTCGGCCGCGTGCGCCTCGCCGGTCAGCAACCGGGCGGTATGCAGCAATGCTCGCGACCGGGTGTCAACGAACACCCGGAACGCTTCTTCGTCATGCGGATTCATGACCACCTCCGGCACAGGAGACGATCGAGCTCCGCACCACTAGGCCTTCCCGGCGAACCCTTTCTCCGCCGACACTGCTCAGCTCGCGGCGCGCACCTCGCGCCGCGAGCTTCGGCTCCGAACGGGGAATCTCAGCCGGCAGCCCGCCCGGCGTCCCAGCCGACCACGCTCTCGACGCCGCGCGGCCCTTCGCCGACGTACCGGGCGGACGGACGGATCAACCGCCCGGTGGCCTTCTGCTCAACGATGTGCGCGGACCAGCCGGCGGTCCGGGCACACGAGAACATCGGGGTGAACATGCTGGCCGGAACCTCGGCGAAGTCCAGCACCACGGCAGCCCAGAACTCGACGTTGGTGGCCAGTACGCGGTCCGGGCGGCGGGCGTGCAACTCGCCCAGGGCGGCCTCCTCGAGGGCGCGGGCCACCTCGTACCGCGGCGCGCCGAGTCGTTCGGCGGTCTGTCGGAGCACTCGGGCGCGCGGGTCCTCGGCGCGGTAGACCCGATGGCCGAAGCCCATCAACCGCTCGTTCCGGTCCAGCATGTCCTTCACGTAGCCGAGAGCGTCACCGGTGCGTTCCACCGCCTCGATCATGTGCAGCACCCGCGACGGCGCGCCACCGTGCAGCGGTCCGCTCATCGCCCCGACCGCGCCGGAGAGCGCCGCCGCGACGTCGGCCCCGGTGGAGGCGATCACCCGAGCGGTGAACGTCGACGCGTTCATCCCATGCTCGGCGGCAGACACCCAGTAGGCGTCGACGGCCTCGACATGACGCGGATCCGGCTCACCCCGCCAGCGGATCATGAACCGTTCGGCGATCGTGGCGCCCCGGTCGACCTCGCGCTGCGGCACCATCGGCGTGTTCTGACCCCGGGCCGACTGGGCGACGAAGGACAGTGCCATCACCGAGGCGCGGGCGAGGTCCTCGCGAGCTTGTGCGGCATCGATGTCGAGCAGCGGCCGGAAACCCCAGAGCGGGGCCAGCTGGGCGAGTGCACTCTGCACGTCGACCCGGACGTCGCCGGTGTGCACCGGCAGCGGGAACGGTTCGGCGGGCGGGAGCCCCGGATTGAACGCGTTGTCCACCAGCAGGCCCCAGACCTGCCCAAAGGAGACCTTTCCCGCCAGGTCGACGAGATCCACCCCGCGATACCGCAGCGAGCCGCCGTCCCGATCGGGTTCGGCGATCTGCGTCTCGAAGGCCACGACGCCCTCGAGTCCGGGCACGAAGTCGGTCATTGACTGCTCTCCTTGGCTTTGTCGAACTCATCAGTACTTGGTGGAGTCATTCCAGCGCAGATCGTCGTCCGGCTGCGACTCCGGGGCCAGACTGGGGGCATGTCCATCCCTCCGGACCATGCCGAACCGGGTAATCCGTCACTGCATGTAA
>DATINJ010000360.1:0-24918 GCA_035474375.1 Kineosporiaceae bacterium
GGGTCCGCTGGCGGTCGGTGACGCCGCACTGGTGGTAGCGGTCGCCGGGGTGCACCGCGCTGAGGCTTTCAGCACCGCAATGCGGCTGGTGGACGAGGTGAAACGGCAGCTACCGGTGTGGAAGCGGCAGGTCTTCCCGGACGGCTCCGACGAATGGGTCGACTGCCCCTAGCCCTTGTCCGGCCGCGTGGCCAGCAGCGCTGCGAACCGGTCGAGGTCGATGTTGCCGCCGCTGACGATCACCCCGATCCGTCGGCCGCGCAGTGCCGGGCCGCCCTCGCGACCGAGCCGGAGTAGCGCGGCCAACCCCAAGCAACCGGTGGGTTCGACGACAATCTTCAGGGTGGCGGCGAACAAGCGCATGGCCTCGACGAGTTCGGCGTCGGCGACGGTCAGGATGTCCTCGACCTCGCGCCGGATGATCTCGAAGGGCAGATGTCCCAGGGACTGGGTCTGTGCGCCGTCCGCGATCGTCTGCGGCGTGTCGATCCGCACCATCTCCCCGCTCCGGAGGGACTGCTGGCCGTCGTTGCCGGCTTCGGGCTCGACGCCGTAGAGCCGACAGGCCGGTGACAGCGCCCGGGCAGCCAGCGCCGAACCGGACAGCAAACCACCCCCACCAAGCGGGACGAGCAGCGTGTCGAGGTCACCGACCTCCTCGAACAGTTCCTTGGCGGCAGTGCCCTGCCCGGCGATCACGTGCGGGTGATCGTAGGGCGGGATCAAGGTGAGACCGTGCTCGGTGGCCAACGCCCGGCCGATTTCCTCGCGATCGCAGGTGTAGCGGTCATAGGTGACGATCCGGCCGCCATAGCCCTCGGTGGCGGTCACCTTCGAGGTGGGCGCGTCCAGCGGCATCACGATGGTGGCCGGGATGTCGAGCAACCGGGCGGCCAAGGCGATGGCCTGCGCGTGATTGCCGGAGGAGAAGGTGACCACTCCGGCTTGGCGTTGGTCCGGGGTGAACTGGGCCAGCGCATTGAAGGCCCCACGGAACTTGAAGGCACCGATCCGCTGAAAGTTCTCGCACTTGATCACGACGTCCGCGCCGACCTGCTGGTTCAGCAGACGCGAGCGCAGCACCGGAGTCCGATGCGCGGTTCCGGCCAGTCGCGTGGCGGCAGCCTGGACCTCGCGATAGGTGGGTAACTCGGCCATCGGTGGACCGGTGCTCGGGATGACGGCGGACAACTCGGGATAGCTCGGGTAGCTCGGGCTACGAGGAAGGGCTCGCGGCCGCCACGGCGGACGGGTTGGCCGCCAACCGACCCCGTTCGTACAGCCGCACCTCGTAGCTGTGGGTGAAGGTGACTCCGGTCAGCCGGTATCCGTTGTAGAGCAGTCGCTCCTTCTCCAGGTCTGTCCGGGAGGCCACCTCGCCGTACCGAGCCGGGCCGGTGACCAGCCAGACCCGGGTCCGGCCCTTCAGCGCCGCGGACAACTCAGCGGGCGGAATCTCGACGCCGAGCAGGGTGGCCGAGTCCTCGGCAGCGCGGGCCAGCGACACGTCGTCGACACCACGGAAGGCGTCCGGATAGGCCTGCTCGACCACCCGCCGGCTCTCCGGCAGGAACAAGACGGCATCCCCAGGTCGGCTGCCCTGATCAATCGCCTGGGCGGCGCCTCGCAGGTCCTCCGCGTGACCGGACGCCCGATAGCGATACACGTTCTGCATGTGCCAGCCGCCGATCGCCAACACCATGATCAGGACCACCATCCAGCGCAACCGCAGCAGGGTAGCCAGCGAGGCCAGAGCCAGCGCCACACCGGGCACGGTGAAGAAGACGTAGCGCCAGTCGTAGAGCGGGTGCACCTGAGACACCGTCCACAAGATCACCGGCGGCAGCAGGGCCCAGGCCAAACCGAGCCCGAGGGCCGGACTGTGAGTGCCCCGCCCGAGCCCAGCGATCGCCAGCACCAGCAGGCCCAGCACCAGCAGACCGACCGAGTACTCGGCGAGCAGGAAGCCGGTCAGTCGGTCCAGAGCCGGACGGGGAAGCCAGGAGACTTGCTCGCTCTGCCCGGCCGAGCCGATCAGCAGCGGGGACAGCACGACGAGCGCACCGGCGACCGCAAGCCACCAGCGCCGCCGAACCGGGGCCGCCGAGGTGGCCAGCACGTACGTCAGGTGGACGACGAGGAGCAGCAGCGCGACAACGTTCAACAGTCCGAGGACCACCAACGAGACGGCGTAGAGCACGAAACGACTGGGTATCCATGGCCGACGACAGACCCGAACCAGAGCCAGGGTGGCCGCGGTGGCCGCGAGCGCCACCATCGCGTACGGCCGTGCTTCTTGGGCGTACCGGCTGACCAGCGGCGCCACCGTCCAGAGCAGACCGGCCGCAATGCCGACCCGGGCCGAATCCAGCTCCCGGCCGAGTCGAACCAGGAGCACGGCGGTGAGTGCGGCGGCCACGACGGAAAGCATCCGGATCGGCGTAACCGAGGAGCTGGTCCCGAGCACGGCATGAACCAGCAGGTAGTAGGTGGTGTGTACGAGATCGACGTGCTCGGCCAGGTCGAGGATCTCGGTCGTCGAGCGCGAGGTGACATCTCGGCTGATGGCCTCGTCGAACCAGGGGCTCGCCCGGCCGACCCGCCAGGTGAACAACGCCGCAGCGAGCAGCCCGATCAGGAGTTCGGCATAACCAGGCCGGCTCAGGCGGGCCAGCAGGTCGATGCGATTGGCCGACGGAACGAGGACCTTGGCATCGCTCGCCTTGGTCAACCCGATCCGCCCGGGGCCACGGCCCGTCGTCTGAGTCACCGAACGATGTCTCCTGCCGAGTCGGTTGGCTGAATGCGGCGTGCGGAAGTATCTGCACTGCGCTGTGCTGGCCATTGCGGACGGCGACTCTGCCGGGGGAGCCAGCCGCGAAGCCGGAGTTACTCGGGTCGGCGCTCTGCTGACCGACCGGAACCGCAGCGGGGGTGTGCCCGACGGGGGCACTCGCCACCTGTCGAAGTCACCCTCTGCTCCATGGTCAGTTTACGCGAGCCGAGATGCCCCAGCGGTCACGTCCAGACAACGGCCCTGCAACAGTCAAGGAATAGTTGCGATCAACCCCCGGCGAAAGGGGGTAAAACGTCCACTACGGAGCCGGACGGTACCAGTCGGTCGCGCGACCCCGCGGTTTCGTCCACCAAGAACGAGGCTGCGGCCAGGATTCGTTCCAGGGCTGGTCCGTGCAGTTCGGCCAGGTGCAGGGCAAGCTCTTCCAGCGGCCAGGGCCGGTTGACCGGCAACTGTTCCTCATCCACCCCGGTGGCCGCTCGGGCTCCAGCGAAGTAGCGCACGGTGATCACTTCGGTCACGGCGTTGTCATCCTCCGATCGCGCTCATCGGCCGGTCCGGTTGCAGGAACGACGGATCGTTGATCCCGTGTCCGGGCTGCTTGCCCCACATGGCCGTCCGCCACACCTCGGCGAGTTGATCGTCGTCGGCCCCCGCGCGCAGCAGGTCCCGAAGATCCGTCTCACCTCGGGCGAAGAGACAATCGCGGATCTGGCCGTCCGCGGTCAGCCGAGTGCGGTCGCAGTCGCCGCAGAACGGCCTGGTCACCGAGGCGACGATGCCGACTCGAGGGCGGCGCTCGGCAGGCTCGGTGGCATCCTGCTGGGTGCCCTTCTCCGGGCCGACGTACCAGGTTTGAGCCGGTGCTGCGCCACGCTGTGCCGGGTCGGTCCCGGTCAGCTCGAAGCTGCTGCTCAGGGCGGTCAGGATCTGCTCGGCGGTGACCATCCGACTGCGCTCCCAGGCGCCTTGCGCGTCCAACGGCATCTGCTCGATGAACCGCAGTTCGTAGCCGTGTTCGACCGCCCACCGCAGCAACGGCACCGCTTCATCGTCGTTCACCCCGGGCAGGAGCACGGTGTTGACCTTGATTGGTCCCAGGCCTACCTCGGCCGCTGCGGCGAGCCCCGCCAGCACATCCTTCAGCCGGTCTCGGTTGGTGATCTGCAGGAACCGAGCCTGCTCGAGGGTGTCGAGCGAGACGTTCACCCGGTTGAGCCCGGCGTCCCGCAACGCTGCCGCCCGCTTGGCCAGGCCGATTCCGTTCGTGGTGAGGGCAGTGATCGGGGTCGCGCCGCTGGCCGTGCGTAACTGACTGGTGGCCTCGACGATCTTTTCCAGGCCCTTGCGAAGAAGCGGTTCGCCGCCGGTGAAGCGGACTTCCTCGACGCCGAGCCGCTCCACCGCGATCGTGATCAGGCGGATCACCTCGGCGTCGTTCAGCACTTGCTCACCCGGCAGCCAGTCCAGGCCTTCCGGCGGCATGCAGTAACTACAGCGCAGCGAGCACTTATCGGTCAGGCTCACCCGCAAGTCGGTGGCCACCCGACCGAACGTGTCGATCAACCGTGGGTCGGCTGGTCGCGTGCTGGCGACGGGGGCGGAGGCGGAACCGGCCGGGGCGGACCCAGGCCGTCTTCCCGGTAGACCGAGGAGGACGTTGTTCACGCCGACAGGGTACGCGAGCGGATCGCTGTGCTCCTCAACTGAGGCCCTCGGATCGGTGCCGACCAGGAGAAACCGGCCGAAAAGGCCAAAGTCCTTGGATCGGTGCCGGTGGCCGGTGAGACTGGCTGGATGACAGACGCCGCTGAGCCGGCCGCCGAGAAGAGCTTCGCGTTGTATCAGGAGTTCATCGCCGGCGATCGAACCAAACCACGCCTGACCGCGTAGGCGAGGGGGAAAGGTAGCCCCGATCTCGGTTCGACCCACATCCTTCGGAGCATTCAATGAAGCTCAACGGTCCATATTTGACCCTGGCGGGCGGGCTGGCCGTCGCCGGTGTCCTGCTTTCCCTCAGCGTCACCGCGGTCCGCAAGGACGGGATCGTGGCGACGTCGTCACCGGTCGGCTCAGTCGTGGCCGGTAAGGCCAAGCCGACCGAGTCGGCCAAGGCCAGCCCCGAAGCTGAGGCGGCGCCGAGCGGAACCTACGCGGGAGCGGTCAAAGGTGGCGACGCCTCGATCGCTATCGCGATCAAGAACGGCAAGGCCATCGCCTACGTCTGTGACGGCAAGACCGCCGAGGCCTGGCTGCAGGGCGCAGCGGACGACGCGTCCTTGTCTCTCAAGGGCGAGGGAGGTTCGGCGCTGACCGCGAAGTACGCCAATGGTCGGTTGTCCGGCACGGTCAAGGCCAGCGGGCAGAAGTGGACCTTCAAGGTGAAGACGGTCAAGGCCCCGTCCGGGCTCTACCGGGCTTCTCGCAACGTCCGGAACGCCAAGGTTGTCGGTGGCTGGATCGTGTACCGGGGCAAGCAGGTCGGCATGCTGAACACGGCCGGGACGGAGACACCGGCCCCCCCGATCGACCTGGAGACCCGTACGGTGACCATCGATGGCACCACGGTTGAAACCAGTGCCGTCGACGGTTCACCCCTCGGCTGACCGGGCTGCTGACCGGCTGACTGGCTGAGCGGCGAAAAAGTGACCATGGAGGTTGCACCATGACAATGGATCCGCGCACCGAAGCGATGTCGCCGGCCAGGTCGCTGGCGTGGCTGATGGTCCCGCTCGCCAGCGGAATCGCCGTGTCGGTGGCGCTCGGTGTCTACGGCCACCTGCATGAGCCGACCGGCATCGCGGTGAACATCTCCGGGTTCTCCGGTCCGCAGACGGTCAAGGTGTGGCTGGCCACCGGAGCCACCGTCCTTGCGGTCGTGCAGTTGGTGTCGGCGCTGGTGATGTACGGCAAGATCCCCGCCGTCCGAGCGCCGTCCTGGATCGGCAATCTGCACCGGTGGTCCGGGCGGCTGGCTTTTCTGCTGACCCTGCCGGTCATGGTGCATTGCCTGTACGCCCTGGGATTCGCCACCTATGACACCCGAACGCTGGTGCACTCGCTGGCCGGCTGCTTCTTCTTCGGTGCCTTCACCGTCAAGATGCTGATCCTGCCGCGCCACGGCGTTCCCGGCTGGGCACTCCCGCTCTTCGGTGGGCTGGTCTTCACCGCTCTCACGGTGTTGTGGCTGACCTCGTCGTTCTGGTTCTTCACCACGATAGGAGTAAAGCTGTGAGCGTCCCGACGGAACCGTCCGCCTGCGCTGAGCCGTGCACTACCCGGCGCACCGCCCTGGCGCTCGGTGCGGCGGCCGGCGCCGCGGCCCTGCTGACCAGTTGCGCGGTTTACGGTGCCGACTCGGATGGCGGAGCCGACGCGGCCGACGCCACGGCCGATGATCAAGCAGCCGGAGCGGGTGCCACCGCAGGCGCCGGGTCAGGAGTGGCGCTGGCGAAGACCGCCGACATCCCGGTCGGCGGGGGAAAGATCTTTCCCAAGAAGCGGGTGGTGGTCACCCAACCCAAGGCCGGCACCTTCAAGGCGTTCTCGACGATTTGCACACACGCGGGTTGCGCGGTCAAGACGATTGAGGACGGCACGATCAACTGCCCGTGTCATGGCAGCAAGTTCAAGATCGCCGACGGTTCCGTCGCCGATGGCCCGGCCACCAAGCCCCTCCCGGCCAAGGAGATCAAGGTCGACGGCAAGTCGATCACGCTGACCGCCTAGCCCTCGGTCCGCCCCGGTCCTCAGTCCGCCCAACCTTTGGTTCGCCCTCGGTTCGCCTAGCCCTCGGTCCGCCCCAGCCCTTTGGTTCGCCCTAAACCTCGGTGAGGTCTCTGACCTCGGCGTAGCGTTCCCGGACGGCGGGGGTGCGGTCCGCCTCGAAGGTCCGTGACCCTTCCAGCGGCCACGGCGGGGCCTGCTCGGAGTTCTCGCCGCGGGATCGAGCCAGCGCCCAAGCCGCTTGGCGGGCGGCGCCGTCCGCGACGTACTCGCCCGGCGGCGGGACGAGGACCGGATAGCCGAGGACGGCCGGAGCGATCTGGCAGACCGCCTCCGATCTGGCCCCACCACCGACCAGCAACACCCGGCGAACCTGTGCACCCTGTGCGACCAGCGCATCCAGTCCGTCGGCGAGCCCGCAGAGCAGGCCCTCCACGGCGGCCCGAGCCAGATAAGCGGGAGTGGAAGTGTGCAACCGCAACCCGTGGACAGCGCCGCTGGCCCCCGGCCGGTTGGGTGTCCGTTCGCCCTCGAAGTAGGGCACCAGAACCAGCCCGCCGGCGCCGGACGGCGCACTCAGTGCCAGCCGGGACAGCTCCTGGTGGCTGCACTGCAGCAGGGTGGCGGTGGCATCCAGAACCCGGGCCGCGTTCAACGTGCAGACCAGCGGCAGATATCGCCCGGTGGCATCGGCGAATCCGGCCACGATGCCGGTCGGGTCCGAAGCTGCAACATCGCTGATCGCCGAGACCACGCCCGACGTGCCGATCGAAACGATCACGTCGCCGGGCAGCGCACCAACGCCGAGGGCAGCTGCCATGTTGTCGCCGGTCCCCGCCGCCAGCAAGGCATCGTTGCTGATGCCCTTCGCCGCGGTGACTCCGGCCTGGTCGGCCGGACCGAGCACACGCGGCAGGTGAGCATCGTGGCCGAGCGCGCTGATCAACAGGTCACGGCGGTACTCGTTGGTCGAGGAGGCGAAGTACCCGGTCCCGGACGCATCTCCACGGTCGGTGGTCAGAGCCTCGAACCCGGGGCCGGTGGCTCCCGACGACTGCAGTCGCCAGCTCAACCAGTCGTGCGGTAGGCAGACCGCCTCGGTTCGGGCCGCGTTCTCCGGTTCGTGCTCGGCCAGCCAGGCCAGTTTGGTCACCGTGAAGGAGGCAACCGGCACGCTGCCGACCGCATCGGCCCACGACTGCGGCCCGCCGCGCTCGCTGATCAGGCGAAGCGCGGCGGCTGCCGATCGGGTGTCATTCCAGAGCAGGGCTGGGCGCACGATGCTGCCATCGGCGGCAAGAGTGACCATGCCGTGCTGTTGCGCCCCGACCGACACCGCGTCGACATCGTCCAAGCCACCGGCGGCGGTCACCGCCTCGCCAAGTGCGGTCCACCAGGCCGCCGGGTCTACCTCGGTGCCGTCCGGGTGTGTCGATCGGCCCTCGCGGACCAGTCGTCCGGTTTCGGCGTCCCGGATCACCACCTTGCAGGACTGAGTCGAGGAGTCGACCCCGGCGACCAGGCTCATCAGCGGGCGTTCATGACGTGCTCGGCGGCAAGCTGAGCCAGCTTGACGAAACCAGCGCCACGCTCGCCTGCGGCGTCAATGTCGAACTCCTCGAACGCCGAGCGGTCCGCCAGCAGCTCCGTGTAACTTTCGCCGTCCGCGAGGGTCGGTACGGCCAGCTCTGCGACCTTGGCGGCTGCCAGGGCCTCCTGTACCTCCGGGTCCGCCCGGAACGCCTTGGCCCGTTCCTGCAGCAACAGGTACATGCTCATGTTCGCGGCCGCCGACGTCCAGACGCCGGTCATGTCCTCGGTACGCAGCGGCTTGTAGTCGAAGTGTCGCGGCCCGGTGTAGGCCGGCCCACCGTTGACGCCACCGTGCTCGAGCAGGTCGACCAGGAAGAACGCGTTCAGCAGGTTGCCATGACCGAAAATCAGGTCCTGGTCGAACTTAGGCCCGTTCTGACCGTTCAGGTCGATGTGGAAAAGCTTGCCCATCCACAGTGCCTGAGCCACGCCGTGGGCCATGTTCAGCCCGGCCATCTGCTCGTGCCCGACCTCCGGGTTGATCCCGACCAGTTCGTGGTGCTCCAGCGTGGAGATGAAGGCCAGGGCGTGACCGAGGGTCGGCAGCAGGATGTCGCCACGCGGCTCGTTCGGCTTGGGCTCGATCGCGAAACGCAGGCCGTAGCCCTGATCGATGGAGTACTGAGCGAGCAAATCGATGCCCTCGCGCATGCGCTCCAGCGCCGCCTGGACGTCCTTCGCGGCCTCGGTCTCGCTGCCTTCGCGGCCACCCCACATCACAAATGTCTCGGCGCCCAGCCGACCGGCGAGATCCATCTGGCGCATCATCTTGCGCAGCGCGTACCGACGGACCGAACGATCGTTGCTGGTCAGACCACCGTCCTTGAAGACCGGATGGGTGAAGGTGTTGGTCGTGACCATCGGGACCTTCATCCCGGTCTCGGCCAGTGCGCCCTCGAACCGCTCGATCACCTTTTCCCGCTCGGAGTCGGAGGAACCGAAGGGGACCAGATCGTCGTCGTGGAAGGTCACGCCGTAGGCGCCCAGCTCGGACAACCGCTGCACGGACTCGACCGGGTCGAGCGGTGCCCGGGTCGCGTCCCCGAACGGGTCACGGGCCTGCCATCCGACCGTCCATAACCCGAAGGTGAACCGGTCATCGGGGGTGGGGGTGCTGGCCATCGGGCCCTCCAGTAATTCTCGGGTGCGTCTGGTGCGAGGTCGGTCTGTGCTGGGTGGGTCTCTGAGCGTGATCGATAACGTTATCGAACCCTCTCAGCATGTCAGATCGATAACGATCGTAGGCCGTTCCCTCGCGTCGTCGGCAGGCGGTCGGGCTGCTGTCAGCCCAACTTCATCCAACTCTTCCTGCTATGGTGACCAAGATGAATTCAAGATGAACAAGAGGTGTATCGATGGAAACCACAAGGACAACGGTTCCGGATCAGCGACTCGGTTACTCCGCGCTGGGCACCACTAGTTCGGAATGGAACGCCAGGGGTCTGCGTCCGGTCGCGCACTGGGTGTTGATGCCAACGCCCGGCGGGCGCAGCCGACTGTCGATGGTTTGGGAGGTCCCGGACCCGATGCCGTCGGGCGCCGGGGCCTGATCCACCCGCTCAGCCGGCGAACATCCGCACTGCTGAGGCTTCCACCTCTTCGTATTGCCGCCCGGCTACTGCCAGCGCCGCCTGGATCTCCTCCAGCGCGCCTCGGACTCGCTCTTGGGTACCACGCCATTCGGTGACGACATGTTGGAACGACGTCGCGGCTTGGCCTCGCCAGCTGGCTTGCAGTTCCAACAGATGCCGCATCATCCGGTCCACCTCTGCGCCGATCTGCTGAGCGGAAGCCTGTACTGCAGCACCGGCCTGGGTTACCTGTGCGCTGTCAACCTCGAACCTGGTCATCTGATCCACCCTCCTCGGACCGCCGCCGTGGCGACCCGAGAACGACCCTGCCAGGAATCGGATCGCCCTCGCCGGCACTGTCCACAGCCTTGAAAATCTGTGGATAACAGTGTGGACAGACCACAAAATCCGGGACGGACGCAGCTCAAGCTGCGTCCGTCCCGGATCCGACTCGTTTAGTTCTGGGTCGGCTTGGTTCCGAGTGTCACCTTGACGTCGAGAGTCTTGCCGTCGCGGACCACGGTCAGCGTCACTTCAGCCCCGGTCTGCCGTTCGCGCAGCTGACCGACCAGCGACAAGGCGCTGTTCACGGTGTCACCGTCGACCGCGATCACGGCGTCCTTGGCCTGCAGGCCGGCCTTCTCCGCCGGTCCACCCTGGACGATCTCCTCGAGGACGGCGGCGTCTCGAGTAGCGCCGTCGGAGGTGGCCGTGCCGTCGTTCGGCTGTACGCCGAGCCAGGCGTGGGACACCTTGCCGCCCTTGATCAGCTGGCTGGAGACGTCGTTGACCTCGTCGACCGGGATCGCGAAGCCGAGCCCGATGCTGCCGGATTGGGTGCCCCCTTGGGTGGCGCCCGTGCTCAGGCTGGCGATCGACGAGGGGATGCCGATCACCTTGCCCTGCGCGTCGACCAGCGCGCCGCCGCTGTTGCCCGGGTTCACTGCGGCGTCCGTCTGGATGGCGTTGGTGACCACCTGCTCGCCGCCGGCCCCGGTGGGGTCGGCGGACTCGGCCGCGGTCGTGGTCGGACGGTCGGTCGCGCTCACGATGCCGGTGGTAACCGTGCTGGCCAGACCGAGCGGGTTACCGACCGCCATCACCGGGTCGCCGACCGCGACATCCTTGGTCTTACCAAGCACTGCCGGGACGAGGTCGGCCGGTGGATTGGCCACCTTGATCACGGCGAGGTCGGTCGAGGAGTCGGTGCCCAGGACCGACGCCTTGTAGTTGCGCCCGTCGGAGAGCACCACCTGCACGGTGGCGCCGGCGCCGACGCCGGAGACCACGTGGTTGTTGGTGACGATCCGGCCGTCCTTGTCGAGGATCACCCCGGAACCTTCGCCGGAGCCGTTCTGCCCGCTCACCTGCACGGCGACCACGCTCGGCGTTACCGCTGCGGCTACCGCACCCCAGTCCGGAGAGTTGACGCTGCTGCCGGTGACCGGCGCCTTGACCGTCGATTTGCTGGGGGTGGCAGCCGCGACTGTCGTCGTCGAGTCCTGGGTCTGCAACACGATGCCCGCCGTGAGCAGGCTGGACAGTGCCGCTGCCCCGGCGCCGACGGCGAACACCCCGCCCCAGCCGGGACGACGCGGCTGGCGCCGACTGGTGAGTGGGGGCGCGGGGGGCTGCCCACCGGAACCGCTCTCGGTGTGACCGAAGGCCTCGCCCGGCATCCGGGGCACGGTCGTGGTCCCGCTCGCACCCGAGTAAGGGTTGGAGTTCGCCCCGGAGTAGCCGGAGCCGGAGTAGGAGGCCGAGCCTGAGTACGGGGCTGAGTACGAATCCGAGCCGGGGTACGTGCCGGCGCTCGGGTAGGACGGGGCCGGGGCGGTCACCGGAGCCTGGTAAGCCTGCGGCCAGCCCGGTGGCGGGCTGGGCGGCTGATTCTGCTGGTCCCACCGAGCCTGTGGTGCGTTGCCCGATCCCGAGTTGTGGCTCTGCTGTTCGCCAGACGAAGCGAACTCGGCCGTGGCGTCCGCGGCGGGCGCCGGTGCGGTGTAGTCGGACGAGTTGCCAGGGCGTCGCGCCCAGGCGTACCCATGGTCATTCTCGTTGTTCGTGGTCTGCGTCATCGTTCTCACCCTCGTCGCCCGCGTACTGACGATGCTTAGTTCACCGGGCCAGCCTCGTGATTGCCTGCATCGCGTCTGTGAAAAGCCTGGGAAACCGGCGAAGCCCCGGCCATCAGGCCGGGGCTTCGCGCGCTTACCGCTTCGCGGGTCGAACGATCAATCGCTGGCGGTGGTTACCGAGCCGACAATCGGGCGGCCGTCGGCACCCAGTCGCGTACGTCGTGGATTGGCCAGCGAGGCGATCTTCGGGCTTTCGCTACTACCGTCACTGTCCGGCGTATTCGTCGTGTGATTCATCTAGTCTCCCTCGGTGGAACGTCGAGCTCGTTCTCGTGCCACACGCTCACCTTGACAGGAGCGTGTGACCCCTGGGTTTCGATACGGGGAACGATTGGTCTCGTCGCAAGAACGGTTCGCTAACCCGGCCGTTGTTGCTTGCTAAGGCTATCGCCGCAGGCCAGAGGCTGCATACCGAATGCGGACGAGTCCGATGTGGCAGGTATCACTTGTCCGGACAGCTTTCGTCCGTTGACTTTGGGAATGTCCGGACAACTGGCTCGGTGGACCTGCGGAAGTACGCTTCTGGGGCTGTCATTCCGAGCCCGCGGCGGGCGGTATCCGCGCCGACGAACTCTGGATCATGAACCCAGAGTCACCGTTCTGGCCGACGAGTCCGAACTCAAGCGCTGAGGTCGATGCCCTCGTCACTGTCCAGATCGAGGTCCGGAATCGTGTCGTTCGGCGGCGTCGGAGCCAGTGGCAGCTCCACCCGGAAGGTGGCGCCACCTCCCGGTGTGGGGGCCACCCCGACCCGGCCGCCGTGTGCGGCGGCCACTGCGGTGACGATTGAGAGGCCCAGCCCGGAGCCACCGCCTTGGCTGCGCGCCCGGGAGGAATCGACCCGGTAGAACCGCTCGAACACCTTGACTGCGTGCTCCGGTGAGAGCCCGGGCCCGTGGTCACGAACCTCCAGGACGGCGACACCGTCCTGAACCCCCACAGCAACCTCGATCGGCGTTCCCGCCGGCGTGTGCCGGGCGGCGTTGCCGACCAGGTTTCCGACCACCTGTCGCAGGCGGTTGTCGTCGCCGATCACCACTGCCGGTTCGGGGCCGCGTGCGGCGGTCAACCCGACCAGGCGGACGGTTCGGTCCGGTGCCAGACCCCGCGCATCGTGGGTGGCGTCACCGGCGAGTACGGCCAGGTCGACCGGATCGGTCCGCGCAGGGCGCTGCTCATCCAGCCGGGCCAGCAGCAGTAGATCCTCGACCAGGCTGCCCATCCGTCGGGATTCGTCCTCGATCCGGCCCATCGTCCGGGCCACATCCTCCGGTTCGGACACCGCGCCCTGCCGGTACAACTCGGCGAAACCCCGGATCGAGGCCAGCGGCGTCCTTAGTTCGTGCGAGGCATCGGCGGCGAATCGCCGAGTGCGCTGCTCGGACGCCTCCTGCGCCCGAAACGCGCTCTCGATCTGTACCAACATCCCATTCAGGGACGACGTCAGCCGACCGACCTCGGTGGACACCGGGTGGTCGGGTACCCGGCGGGAGAGATCGCCGGCGGCGATCGCCGCCGCAGTGTCTTCCACCTCGGTGAGCGGGATGAACGCCCGCCGGATCGCCATCCAGCCGAGAAGCGCGCAGATACCGGTGACCAGGAGCCCGATCAGGATGAAGATCCGTTGAATCGCGGCCACTGATTCCGAGACACCCTTCAGTGGCAGGGCGACGGCGATGCTTCCGATCTGGGTGACCTCCTGGGTGAGCTTGTCGGTCGCCTTGTAGGGGACCACTATCACCTGCCATTTGGCTGGACCAGTGATGGATCCGATGGGGTAGGGCTTATCCCGCTTTGCTGCCTCCGCATTGGTGAGGACGGGCATCTTGGGTTGCGGGCTATCCGCGTCGTACTGCGTTGTGTCGTAGACCGTGGTGCCGTCATCGGCTGTCACCAACACGACATAGTCCGTGGGCACCAGCGGCTGACCAGGGCGATTGCCCCAGCCGCCGTGCTGGCTCTGCTCGAAAACCTGCTGCACGCTGGAGACCAGTTGATCGTTGACCTTGCCGACCAGATAATTGCGCAGAATGTGCTGGGTTCCCCAGCCGGTCACGGTGAGCGCGAAAACCAGCAAGATCACCAGGATGCCGACCAACCGAGCCCGGAGTGGGACACCGTCCCAACGTTCCCGGAGCGAATCCACCCGAAGCGGACGTGAAACGACCGATCCGGTCTCACCGGTCGCTGGATGGGCTTCGATGGTGGTCATGACAGGGTTGTCCGTTCGTTGGCTCACGCCTGCGGGGGCAAGCGCAGTACATAGCCGACGCCGCGTTTGGTGTGGATCAGCGGGGGATCGACGTCGTCCACTTTGCGGCGCAGGTACGAGATGTAGGACTCGACGATCCCGGCCTCGCCGTTGAAATCGTAGGCCCAGACGTGGTCGAGGATCTGTGCTTTGGAGAGCACTCGGTTGGGGTTCAGCATCAGGTAACGCAGCAGCTTGAACTCGGTCGGCGACAGTTCGATCAGCCGTCCACCCCGCCGGACCTCGTGCGAGTCCTCGTCCATCTCCAGGTCGTGGAACACCATCCGACCGCTCTCAGCGTCGGCGGCGACACCGGTCCGGCGCAGTACCGCGCGGATCCGGGCGACCACCTCTTCCAGACTGAACGGCTTGGTGACGTAGTCGTCGCCGCCCACAGTCAACCCGGTGACCTTGTCGCCGGTCTCGTCCCGGGCGGTGAGGAACAGCACCGGCATGTCCCGTCCGCGCTCGCGCAGCTTCCGGGTCACGGTGAAGCCGTCCATGTCCGGCATCATCACATCGAGCACGACCAGGTCGGGGCGATGCTGCTCGGCGAGCTTCAGCGCCTCAGCCCCGTCCGCTGCCGGCACCACGTCGAAGCCGGCGAACCGCAGGCTTGTCGTCAACAGTTCGCGAATGTTCGGCTCGTCGTCCACGACCAGCAACTTCGCCTCAAACGTCTTTTCAGCCACGGCGCAAGTATCACTCCGGTTCCTGGGAGCTTCCTGGGAGCAAACCGTTTGCTTTGGGGAGTTCCGAGGTGCACCATAGTCGGGTCAATTGGAACACCAAGATCCACAATGCGACGCACCAAAAGGACGTGAACGGCGATGCTTGATGTGGCAATTTCCCGACGTACGATTTTGACATGACGCGCATCACGGTGGAGATCGACGACGAGTTGTTGGCCGCCGCTCGTGAGGTGCTCGGAACGGAGACCAAAGTGGCAACGATCAACGCGGCTCTGCAAGAAGTGGCTCGCCGAAAGCAGGTGGCCGAGATGCTGGCTCTGCTGGGCACCGTCGAGTTTGACTACACCGGGTCTGAGAACTCGTTCCGCTACGGCATGGGGCGAGATCTCAGCAAGCTGGCGGAGAAGGCTCGGCTTGAAGTGGAGGCCGAGCGACGTGAGGCCGAAGGCCGTGAGCCGGTTTGATGGCTGGGGTCGTCTACCTGGCTGATACGTCATTCTTGGTTCATCAAGAGCGAGAGCCAGCGGTTCGAAATCGCTACGAACGGCTGCTGCTTCAGGGGCGGGTCGCGCTCTGTCAGTTGACAGCCATGGAGTGGCTCAACACTGCTGCCAACCCTCAAGCAGCAGCAGCGCTGACCACCGTCATCAAGGGGCACCGGTGGTTTGACGTGACCACCGCCGCCATGGACCGGGCGATGGAGGTGTACATCCAATTGGCGGCCGAGAGCCAGCACCGAAACTTCTCGCTGCCTGACCTGGTCATTGCTGCGACCGCTGAGCAGAACGGTGCGACCGTGCTGCATTACGACAGCGACTACGACCGGATCGCCGCCGTCACCGGCCAACCGGTCGAATGGGTCGTTCCCCAGGGATCCCTCTAACTAGCCGACCGGTGTGGCCCAGTCGATTCGGTAGTCGTGCATCCACGCCTGGGCCTCGGGGGTGGCGAACCGGCGCAGAATGAACGGCATCATCGCGTCCCTGATCCGGGCGGCTAGCGGGCCGGCGGCCTTACCGGAGCCGTTGCGCTTGCCCTGGGCGACGACGCGCTCCACGCGTTCCCGGCGCAGGGTCTCGAAGACGGTGAAGGCGCGGCCGGGATCGGCGTTGTCACGTAGGCATTGGGCCAAGACCACGGCGTCCTCGATCGCCATCGAGGCGCCCTGGCCGGACGACGGGGAGGTGGCGTGTGCGGCGTCCCCGATGATGACCATCCGGTCGTTGTGCCAGGTCGGGACGCGCGGGAAGTCGTAGGTGTTCCACGGCCGGTAGATGTCGTTGGTGGCGGCGATGATCTCCAGCATCGGGCCGTTGTCGTCGGCGAAGAGTTCGTTCAGCTGCCGACGCCACTGTTCGCTGGTGATGGCGGCTAACTCGGCTCGACTCGGCTCGTTCCGGGACGGCGGGTTAGCGAACCACCAGACATCGCCGTTGGGGGCGAGGAGCCAGCCGAAGAAGCAGCGCCGGCCGAAGATGAAGTTGGCTGCTCCCGGCTCGCCCGCCAGGCGCAGGCCGCGGCCGAGCCCGCCGGTGTTCAGCAGGCCGATGTGCCGGGCGGCGGGTGCCTTCGGGTCGATCAGGGTGCGGGTCCGGGAGCGCAGCCCATCCGCGCCGATCAGCAGGTCGCCGGTCGCCGTCGTGCCGTCATCGAAGTGCGCCGTCACTCCGGAAGCGGTGCGCGAGGCGTCCACCAGGCGTTTGCCGTACCGCACCTCGACGCCACGGTCGATCGCCGCAGCCCGGAGTGCCTGGTAGAGGTCGCTGCGGGCCACGGTTCGGGCCTGCATGTCGGCGGACCCGAGCACCGTGCCGGTCCGTCCGCTGATCAGATGCATCCGTGCGGTGTCCATGCCGAGGGCGGCCACAACGTCGGTCAGGCCGAGTGGTTCGAGCGCGGCCAGCCCATTGGCGGCGATGGTGAGGAACGCGCCCACCCCGTCGGATCCAGAGTCGTACGCCTCGTACACCACGGCTTCCAGGCCGACCTGCTGCAGGGCGGTGGCTGCCACCGGGCCGGCGATCCCGCCGCCGACGATGATTGCTCGTTTAGTCATGCAATGACTATACATAAAATGACTATGAAGGTGGCACGGTTATTCTCATCTCGTGTCAGCTCCGCGACGGTCCGTTCTCGCCCTGGCGGTGCTGTCGATGCTGACCGAGGCTCCAATGCACGCTTACCGGATGCAGCAGCTCATCGTCGAGCGGCACAAGGACGACGTGATCAACGTCAGCCAGCGCAACAGCATGTATCAGACGATTCAGCGGCTGCTTCGGGATGGCCTGCTCGAGGTCGAGTCGACCGAGCGCACCGAGAACCGGCCGGAACGGACCACCTACCAAATCACCGAACTCGGGCGCTCGGCCCTGGAACGATGGTTGCGGGAGATGCTGTCGGCGCCGGCCGATGACTACCCCGAATTTCCGGCGGCACTCGCGTTCCTACCCAGCATCACGGTTGCGGAGGCCATCGAGGCGCTCGCCGAGCGAGTCAGCACCCTTGAGGCGCGACTGTCGGCACTGCAGCAGGAGCAGGCTTACGGTCGGACTTTCCTGGCCCCGGTGTTTCTCGTCGAGAGCGACTACCAGGAAAAGCTTCTCGCGGCCGAGCTCGAGTACGTTCGTTCCCTGGTGCTGGATCTGCGCAGCGCCCGGATTACCTGGCCGTAGGCGGGTCCGTAGGTGCGCCGTTCGCGCTGGCGGTCAGCCCCTGGTGAGTCGGTGAATCCGTCAAATGATCACTGGCTCCAGGCAGCTGACCGCCGTCAATTCAGTCGGTGGGCTCGGGTGCCTGCTCGGCGGTCAGATCTTCGGCATCGATGATCCGGTAGGCGTAGCCCTGCTCGGCCAGGAAACGCTGCCGATGCGCGGCGAAGTCCTGGTCCAGGGTGTCCCGGGCGATCACGGCATAGAAGCGGGCGGTCTTGCCGTCGTGCTTCGGGCGCAGCAAGCGGCCCAGGCGCTGCGCCTCCTCCTGCCGCGAACCGAACGAGCCGGACACCTGGATAGCGACGCTCGCTTCGGGCAGGTCGATGGAGAAGTTGGCCACCTTGCTGACCACCAGGGTGGAGATCTCACCGGTCCGGAACGCCTGGAACAGCCGCTGCCGCTCGGCCACCGAGGTCTCGCCCTTCAGCACTGGTGCATCCAGGCGCTCGCCCAGGTCGTCCAGCTGATCCAGGTACTGGCCAATCACCAGCAGTTGCTCCCCGGCGTGCCGGCGGACCAGCTCCTCAACCACCGTGGACTTCGACGTGCTGGTGGCGCACAGCCGGTAGCGCTCCTCCGGCTCGGCGACCGCGTACGCGAGCCGTTCACGTTCCGGCAGCGTGACCCGGACCTCCACGCAGTCCGCCGGGGCGATGTAGCCCTGCGCCTCGATGTCCTTCCAGGGTGCGTCGTAACGCTTGGGCCCGATCAAACTGAAGACGTCGCCCTCCCGACCGTCCTCGCGGACCAGCGTCGCGGTCAGCCCGAGTCGACGCCGAGCCTGCAGGCTGGCGGTCATCCGGAAGACCGGCGCGGGGAGCAGGTGCACCTCGTCGTACACGATCAGGCCCCAGTCCCGGGCATCGAACAGGTCCAGGTGCGCGAAGACACCCTTCCGCTTAGTCGTCATCACCTGGTAGGTGGCGATCGTGACCGGACGGATCTCCTTGCGGGATCCGGAGTACTCGCCGATCTCCTCCTCGGTCAGGCTGGTCCGGGCGAGCAACTCGTCCCGCCACTGCCGAGCCGAGACCGTGTTCGTCACCAGGATCAGGGTCGTCGTCCCGGATTGCGCCATTGCCGCCGCGCCGACCAGGGTCTTGCCCGCGCCACAGGGCAGCACCACCACACCAGAGCCCCCGTGCCAAAAGTTCTGCACCGCTTCGTCCTGGTAGGGCCGCAGCACCCAGCCGCCGTCCGTGATCAAGCTGATCGGGTGCTTCTCACCGTTCACGTACCCGGCTAGATCCTCGGCCGGCCAACCCAGCTTCAGCAGGACCTGCTTGAGGTTGCCCCGCTCGCTGGCGTGCACCAGCACGTTCTCGGCGTCCAGCCGAGCACCGACCAGGGGCGCCACCTTCTTACTGCGCAGCACCTCCTCCAGCACGGGGACGTCGATGGCGTGCAGCATCAACCCGTGCTCGGGGTCCTTGATCAGTTGCAAGCGGCCGTACCGGGCCATCGTCTCGGCGACGTCGACCAGCAGCGCATGCGGCACCGGGTAGCGCGAGTACTCCAGCAGGACGTCGACCACCTGCTCGGCGTCGTGCCCGGCGGCCCGCGCGTTCCACAGCCCGAGCGGCGTCAACCGGTAGGTGTGCACGTGCTCGGGGGCACGCTCGAGCTCGGCGAACGGGGCGATCGCGCGTCGGCAGGCGGCAGCCTGATCATGGTCGATCTCCAGCAGCAACGTCTTGTCGCTCTGGACGATCAGTGGTCCGTCGTTCACTCAGTACATCCGTTCCTCAGGAACCCGGTTTCATGCGCCCGACCTGCTGGCCAGGAACACGATCAGGGCAATGGTCGCAACCACGGCGAAGAGCAGCAGGTAGAACAGCAGGTTGGTACCCAGAAATGCCCAAGACCAACGGACGAGTCGATCGGCGCGGGGCAGATCATCCGGAATCGCCCGTAATGCCATTCCGGCGGCGATCGCACCCGGGATGCTGAGGAGCCCGAAACAGCAGACGGCAACCACCAGGTTGACCACCAGAGCGAGTCTGGCCCGTCGGTGCAGTGCCTCGGCCATCGGTTCGGGGGTCGCTCGTTGAACTCGCCGCGACACTCCTCCCAGTCTATCCGGCACGGCTCATCCGGTGCTTTCCGCAGTGGCGGTGGGAGCGACCGGAACGCCACCCGTCGGCATCGGCGAACCCTTCTCCACCGGGGCGACGGCGATCACTCGATGCACCGAGTAACTGCGGATTCGTCCGGTCTGACGCTCCAGGGCCCGGACCCGCCCGGCCTCCACGGACAACGGCTCGACGATGTGCCGGACCGGACGTCCGGCGTCCTCCAGGTAGCCGATCCAGACGTCCTGGCGGGCCGCGAGTGCATCCCGGAGCACTGCGAGGGCCCCGGCCGGGTCCATCGGTACCAGCGCGGGAGCGTTCTCATCCGCTTCCGGAACCGGTCGCCGGGCGTTGGCGTCGATCGCTCGCATGCCTTGAACCGCACTCAGCAGGCCGGCCCGGGAGGCGATCGGCGGTGGCCAGCGGCGCGTTCCGGACGGCCGCCCGGCGGTCGCCCGGCGGGCTGTGACCTTGCGGATCAGCAGTTCGCCGTCGGTGGATTCGGCGGCCGGGGCCAGCCCCATCCCGCGAAGTACGGCCAGGACGACGTCCGGACCGGCCTGCGCGGCGAGGACCGTCGGAGCCAGCCGACGTAACCGCAATGACGCCGCCCGCTTGTCCGCCAGCACCTCCGCCAGCACCGACTCGTCGTCCGCCCGCAGGTAAGCACCCGCGGCGCCGACCCGGAGTCGACCGTACCGCCGGGCGCTGTCTGCGATCAGGTAACTCAGTGGCTGCGGCACCGGTGTCCGGGAGTTCGCACCGAGCCAGCTGATCAGCTCGTCACCGGTTCGTCCGGCGTCCAGCGCCCTCCGGATCGAGGTACTGGTGAACCGGAAGACGCCGGCCCCGCCGCGGCTCTCGATATCGGCCATCAGGGTCAGTTCGTGCTCCAGTTCGGGCAGCAATCGGCCCGGAGCGACGGCCGTCAGGTCGGCCTGAAGCAGCACATGATCGACCGGAGCCGGAAGCGTGGAATCGAGCATCGCCGCAGCCGGGCCCGAGTCCTGCGGGGTGCTCACCAGGGCCCGGCCGAAGGTCGACAAAGCGCCAAGCCCGGTGATTCCGAGCCAGGCCGCTTCCTGCAAGGCCCAGCCCAACAGTTCGGCCCGGGCAGTGCTGCTGCGTCGCGGGGCCGCCCAGTTCAGCCGGGCCAGAACATCGGCACCGTTCGGGTCGGCGAGCGCCGAACTGGTCGTCTCGGTACTCGGTGGGCTGCCGGTGGCAAGTTCGGCCAGGGCTTGCTGGCGGACGGTCCGAGCCTGCGGACGCTCGATCTCCGGACCGAGCGCTGCGATCAGCCCATCCTTGGGGCCGCGGGACCCGACCAAGCCGGCCGCACGCGGCGTGTCCAGCCAGCCGGTCGCCAACTGGGCCCAGCGCTCACCGGTGGTACCGGCTCGCCACAGGTCGAACTGCGGAGTGGGCAGCCACGTCGGATCGGCCTCGCCGTCGTCCGTGATCAATCCGGCGGCCAGCGCGACCTCGGTGACCAGGGCCGCGGTTGGCTCCTCCACGTCCAGGACACTGGCCAGCCGACGCAACTCGCGGACCCCGATGCCACCGGCTCGAAGCACCGGCAACGGCGTGTTGCCCCACAGTTCGCCCAGCTCATCGACCAGCCGCACGGCCTCGGCGGCGGCGTGCGCCGCCGTCCCGTCCACCTGCTGTTTCGGTCGTTCCCGCAGGTTGAGTGCCGGTGGGCGAAGTTCTGGCTGCCGATGTACCCGGCCGCTGCGCAGCGCCAGCCCGATCTCCCGGGGCAGCACGACATGGCCGGCATCGGCGACCGCGAGCAAGCCATGCGCCAGCAACCACTCCACCGCCGAGCCCGCGCTGCCGGTCCGGATCGGCCGGTCCGCGTCCGGGACGGCACCGATCGGCGGCCCCCAGACCAATCGGTCCAGGACGCGTTGGGCCTGCTCGGGAGCGTCCTTCAGGAGTGCCTGCACGGTATCTGGGTCGCCCAGGTGAGCCGCCAACCGAACCAGGCCGGTCTCCGGATCACCGGCCGGTTCCAGGCCGAGATCCTCGATCACATGCGCGAGTCGCTGCGGTGACCGGCGACCGAGAGCATCGGCCAGCGGCGGGCCCAGCCCGGCCGGGTACGGGCCGACGCTGTCTCGCGCGGCCCGGACCAGGCGGAGTGACCTGGTTCCACCCCAGACCAGGGCGAGGCCCCGGAGCACGGCGAGCGGGGCGGTCGCCGACGCTCCCCAGCGGCGAGACACCTCGGCAGCCGAGACTGGCTCCGGCAGAACCGCGAGCACCTCGAGTACTTGCAGGGCGCTGGCGTCCAGTCCGTCGACAGCGCGCTGGACGCTCAGTCGACTGGCCGCAGCCACCGCCAGGCTGCCTAGATCGGTTGGCACCGGAGCGGTCAGATCGGGGCGCTGCTCGAGAAGTGCGACCAGCGTCGCGTCATCCCACCGGCGGAGTTCGTCGGCGAGGCTGCGCGGCGGGGAAGGGGGCACGACCCCACGGTAATCGGCTCAGCCGGGCCGGTGTTCCGCCGGAGGGCCAACTGGAGGGCCGATGGATCATCTCGAAAGGCGCTATGCCCGATCCGTGACCATTATCGCGGCAAGGCAGCGGACCGGGTCCAACCAGGTGTCCGGTCGCGCCTGCGTCGAAGGAGGACGCATGACAACGGTCACAGTGATCTTCGTGGTGCTGGTGGTGGCCGCGCTGGCCGCCGCCGCCTTTGTGATGTTCCAGAAACAGCGCAGTGCTCAGCTTCGGCAACGGTTCGGGCCCGAGTACGACCGTGCCGTGGAGGGCGCAGACAGCAAGCGCGCGGCCGAGTCGCACCTTGCTGATGTCGCGCAACAGCGGGACAAGCTCGAATTGCGTGAACTCGACGAGGCCGAGCGGGCCCGCTACAGCACCCAGTGGGAGGCGATTCAAGCGCAGTTCGTCGACGAGCCAGGCAAAGCGGTGGATGCCGCTGACGGTCTGATCACGACACTGATGCGCGAGCGCGGCTACCCCGTGGAGGACTTCGACCAGCGTGCCGACCTGGTGGCCGCCGATCACCCGGAGGTCGTGTCGCACTACCGCGAGGCACATGCCGCGCATCAGCGGCACCGTTCCACCGGTGGCGTCGACACCGAGGACCTGCGCCAGTCCTTTGTCCACTACCGAGCCCTCTTCGCGGCCCTGGTCGAGGACAAAGCCGTCGAGGACAAAGACACCGATCGCCCAAGTATCGATCGCCCGACTACCAATCGGTCGAGCACGGATCGTCCCAATTCGGATTCCCAGCCAACGCACCGGCAGGAGACGCGATGAGCTCGCATGACGCTCGCTACGAAGATTCACCCGCTTACGACGAGCGGGGATCGACTACCCGGACCGAGCCAGCACCGGCCAACCGGGAGGGAACGACGGATGACCCGACGGTGGACGGTACCCCGGTCCAGCTCCCGGAGGACTCCGGACCGGAGCCGACCCCGGACGACCGTGACACCGCCGGTGACAGTGCGCCGGTGACGATCGTGGACGGCGACCGCTCGTCGGCGTTCACCTCGAGTGACAGCACCGACCTGCGAACCGACGACACCGACCCGCGGACCGACGACACCGACGCGCGGACCGACGGCCCCGACCTGGGGACCGATGACCCGCGAACCGACGACGTCTCGAACCGGACCGAGAGCACGGACCTGAGCGTCGGCCCGGACACCGAAACCGGTGCGCTCAAGGATCCGGTGCCGGACGGTGCCTTCTCCACCGACACGTCCGCCACACCCTCGTCCCCGGCGGGAGCGGCGGGCAGCCTGGACGCCGACTGGCGTGACCTTCAGGGACGATTTGTCGATGACCCGGAAGCCACGGTTCGGGAGGCCGGCGCCCTGGTCGAGAAGGCGCTGAGCGAATTGCGCACGCGTACCGAGAGCGGATCGACGGAAGACCTGCGGACCGCTTTCCGTCGCTACCGCGATCTGTACACCAGCCTCAGCTGATCTAGTAACCGCTCCATCCGTGTCCGGCCCCTGGCTTCTTGCTCGGGGCCGGTCGCGATTTTGAGATCCGGCTACGGCTCCGGTTCGATCTTCTCCTACCCTGGGCGGGTGCCAGATGACCAGCTCGTTGTCGGGTTCGATCTCGATCTGACCCTTGTCGATTCGGCCGATGGCATTGCCGCGACCTTCTCGGCCGCCGTCGCAGCCTGCCCCGGTGGGGAGGCCGTGCAGATCACGCGTGCGCAGATCTGGCCGTACATCGGATTGCCACTGGAAGCCACGGCCGCCGGACTCGTGCCGCAGCTCGATCCAGACCGGGTGGTCCGGGAGTACCGCTCCCGGTATGCGCAGATCGGAGTGCCACTGACCCGGTTGCTACCCGGTGCCGAGCAAGCCCTGCGGGCGGTTCGGGAAGCCGGGGGCCGGTTACTGGTGGTGTCCGCCAAGGCCGAAGTCGGGGTGCGGGACGTGCTGACCGAGGTCGGGCTCGACGCGCCGGACGTTCGGCCCGACCTTGTGGTCGGTGGGCTCTTCGGGGCGGCCAAGGGGGAGCGGTTGATCATTGAGGGCGCCGATGTGTACGTCGGCGACCACCCCGGTGACGTCCAGGCCGCACGCGTGGCGGGGGCGTTGTCGGTGGTCGTCTGCACTGGTCCGGAGAGCGCGGCCACCCTGGCTGCGGCGGGTGCCGACGTCATCCTGGACGACCTTCTGGGATTCCCGAAGTGGCTCGCGACCTTCTTGCCCGGGTTTAGGCGTTCGCGGGTTCGCAACTGACAGCTAACCTGGGAGCTACTGAAAGATCGTGAACACGACCGGCAGCTCGCGGCCTCCGCTGCGATACCGGTCACGTGACAGGGGACAGACGTGCCGACTGGCAAGGTCAAGTGGTTCGACGCCGAACGCGGTTTTGGCTTCGCAGCGAACGACGACGGCGGTGAGGTGTTCGTCCACGCCTCGGCGTTGCCGGAGGGAACGACGACGCTGAAGCCCGGAGCCAAGATTGAGTTCGGAGTCGCCGAAGGTCGGCGGGGTTTGCAGGCGCTCTCGGTCCGGCTGATCGATCCGCTGCCGTCCGTCTCCCGGGCCACCCGCAAGCCGCCCGAGGACATGACAGTCATCCTGGAGGATGTGATCAAGCTCCTGGACGGCGTGTCCAACGCGCTGCGCCGGGGTCGCTACCCCGATCGCTCCTCCGCCGGCAAGGTCGCGACCGTGCTGCGCGCCGTCGCCGATGACCTAGAGGCGTGAGCGAGTCCGCCCGGCCTCACGAGGGCCCGCGAACCATGGGCCAACAGTGAGCGGGCCTGGAGGCGTGGTGACGTCTGGACTGAGGAGACGCAACCCCATCGCAGATGCGGGACGGTCGACGAGGGAAGACGTCGCCTTCGCGCCGCAGGGT
>DATINJ010000361.1:0-15016 GCA_035474375.1 Kineosporiaceae bacterium
CCGAGCGCCGAGCCGGCGATCGGCACGACCCGGAAGCGGCCGTCAACGCTGGTTGATCTGGGACCTTTTAGAGGCTCCGGCAATAGGGCCGTCGGATGTGGTCGGGGTCTGGCGCCCGGATGGCAAGGCGGAGGAGTGAGACGCCCTTGTGTTGGGCGTCGATCGACGACAACGCCGCCATCCGGGATGCCAGGGCCCGACCACGCCGATGGCCCTATTGCCGGAGCCTCTTAGTCGCGGAGCGACGCAAGGTCTCCCGCACGCCGTGCTCGTGCAGGGACGCCAAGATCGTCGTGTAACCGGCCACCAGCCGCTCGTCGTCCACAAGATCACCGAAGACGTCGCGGTTCTGCAGGAAGGCGAGCGGCTCGTCGGCTTGCCTGCGGGCCGAGGCCATCAGCCGGTCCTTGAGCGCGTCGACCACCTCGATCGGCTCGCCCTGCTCGTCGATCCCCTCGGCGTAGCGAGCCCAGCAGGCCAGGACCATGGTGGCCCGCTCGATCGGACCACCGAGATCGAGCTGCCGCCGGAGCACCGGCAGCAGGAACTTCGGGATCAGGTCCGACGTGTGACCGCAGAGCCGGGCGACGGTATCGGCCACCTCGGGATTGGCGAACCGCTCGATCAGCTCGCGGCAGTACTGCGGGAGGTCGATCCCGGGCACCGGCAGCAGCGTCGGCACGGCTTCCTCGCGCATGTAGCCCAGCAGCAGATCGGTGATCAGCGGGTCCTGGGCGGCTTCGTGGACGAGCCGATACCCGGACAGGTACCCCGCGTAGGCCAGCGCCTGGTGGCCGGCATTCAGCAGGCGCAGCTTCATCAGCTCATAGGGTTCGACGTCTTTCACCAGCTGGACGCCGACAGCCTCGAACGGCGGGCGCCCGGCCCGGAAGGTGTCTTCCAGCACCCACTGCTGGAAAGGCTCGCAGAGAACTGGCCATTCGTCCTCGATCCCGAAGCGACGGGTGATCTCGGAGCGGTCGGCGTCCGTGGTTGCCGGGGTGATCCGGTCGACCATGGAGTTGGGGAAATCCACCGTCGTCGCGATCCATTCGGCGAGTTCGGGATCGCGCAGCCGGGCGAACGCCGTGATCACCTGTTCGGCCACGTGGCCGTTGCCCTGGATGTTGTCGCAGGACATCACCGAGAACGGGACCAGACCGAGGGCCCGCCGCCGGGCCAGTGCCTCGACGATGAAACCGAAGACCGTCGTCGGCGCCGCACCGCTGGTCAGGTCGGCAACGACGGCGGGAGCATCGGCCACGAACCGGCCCGCCAGGTCGATGTTGTAGCCGCCTTCGGTGATCGTCAGGGACACCAGCTTCGTCGTCGCCGAGGTGAGCCGGGCGAGCACCGCCTCCGGGTCGTCCGGGGCGAAGAGGTAGTCGACGATCGAGCCGATGACTCGCGGCTGCCAGGTGCCGTCCGCGAGCTTGAGCACCAGGGTGTACAGGCAGTCCTGGGTCCGCATCACCTCGCTCATCCGCCGGTCCGAGGGCAGCAGCCCGACCCCGCAGATCCCCCAGTCCATCGCCTGTCCGGCGTTCATCAGCTGGTCCAGGTACATCGCCTGGTGAGACCGATGGAACCCGCCCACCCCGAAGTGCACGATCCCGACACTCACCTGGTCACGGCGGTAGCCCGGGACGGCGATTCCCGCGCCGAGAGCGGCCAGCGACTCGCCTCGCAACTGAGTCATGACGGATTCCTCTTCTCTGTTGCCGCACTCACGATCATGCACAAGATGACAGGCCTCGCGGATCAAAGTGGCGACGTCACGAGAACGGCCCGTCATTTTTGTGGACGATCACGAGCGCTGGGAACTGAACCGCTGCCAGACGGCCTCCGCCTCATCGGAACGGCCCAGATTGTCGAGAATTCGGGCCAGTACGGCGGTTCGTTCCCGGGCCTCGTAGATCTCACCGGCGTGCAGGGCTTCCTCAGCGATCGTCGCCTGCCGGCCCAGCGCCTCCTCGAGGCGGCCGAGCCGGATCAGTATCTGGACCTGCTCGCCGATGGCTTTGCGAGCCGACGTGGGCCGGCCCAGATCACGGTATTGCTGGTCAATCCCGGCCAGAGCCTGGAGGGCTACGCCGAAGCTGTCACCGGCCGCCAGGATCCGTGCGTTCTGCCGGGTGAGTGCGAGTTTCTCCAGGGCGTAATCGACTTCCTCGCCCGGTTGTGGAAGGTAGGCCTCCAGAGTGGCCTGCGCGGTGGCAAGCGACTCCTGCGCCGGCCCCAGCCCGTCGGCCAACCACACTGCCCCCGCGAGCAGGCGCCGGCACCGAGCGGCCTGGTGCCACCGACCGTCATCGGCGAACAGCTGCGCTGCCGCACCGAACAGCTTGCCGGATTCGGTGGGATCCGGCTCGATCCCACCGGCCAAGGTCAGCGCCTCGGCCTCGGCTGCGGTCGAGGAGTTGAAGCGGTGCCACGCCGCACTCCGCCGGGCCAGCGCCGCAGCATGCCGGTCTTCGCCGAGGTCCCAGGTCGCCAGCGCACCGGCGTAAGCCAGCCGGGCAGCGACCTGAGCGGTGGCCGCAACACCGGCGACCTCCGCCCCGGCAGCGACCAGTTCGTCGAGCCGGGTTTGCTCCACCAGCTGCTGCAGCGCCGTCTCGGCAAGCTCGGCCGCCTCCGGAATCCGGCCGACCGCCCGCAACGCATCCACCAGTTCCTGGGCGGATTCAGCGATTTGCGCGGGTTCGCCGATGCCCTGCAGGAGTTGCCACGCCGAACCGAACGCCGCCAACGCCGCCGGTGCGTCGCCGGTGTGACTGTGCACCCGGCCCAGCATCCTGAGTGCGTCCGCGCCGACCGCCGGAACGCCTGCCGTCCGCGCGTCCGCAGCGGCGTCGTCCAGCAGCGTTCTCGCCTCCGCGCAGTCTCCGACCGCGGCGAGCTCTTTGGCCAGGGCCATCCCGGCGATGGCACGCTCGTGAGCCCGCCAACCGGGTGGCAGCAGGACCAGCGCCGAGCGCAGCAGCTCGATCGCGTCGTCCGGCCGTTCCATCCGAAACCGATGCAACTGCAGCGCCACCAGAGCGCAACGCTGATCGGCGGTCAACGCCGGGACGTCGACCTGTTGCAGTACCTCGATCCCGGCCTGCAGGGTCGCCGAGATTCGCGCTCGCACCGCCGTTCCAGGATCGGAACGCAGAACTCGGAAGGAGCTCAGAATCGAGATCGTCGGCGGTGCCAGGCAGCCGCGCTCCGCCGGGGTGCAGTGTTCATCGGCCTCGGCCAGCAGGGCGTCCAGTTCGCTGCCGACTACCTCGTCGCTGTCCCCGGGCCGTTGGGCCAGGCCGAACAGGTCGTAGCGGACCGCCAGCGGATGCTGCCCGACCTCCCGGAGCCGGACGGTCGCCGCCGGCAGCGCCTTGACATCGGACCCCTCCTCGCCGAGGCACTCCAGCGCAAGGGCTGCGTCCAGGTGGGCTGCGGTCACCTGTTCGGTGGCGTCCAGCTGGGTCGGCAGGCTCGCCCGCAGCCCGGGCCAGTCCCGCAACCAGGCCGTCCGCTGCGCTTTCGATCCGGTGCGCTCGCTGAGCTGGAAAGCCGTGGCCAGCTCGGCCAGGCGGGACCGGGCCCCGTCCGCAGTCACCTGCGCCGCGATCGGCGTGGGCTTGGGCGAGCCGGAACGGCTGGCGGAGGTTTCGGGTGACGCCGCAGCCGGCCGCCGGGAAATCACCTCGCCCGGTCGGGACGTCACCGCGTCCAGCGGCAGATCGGGGAGTTCGGCGGCGTCCAGCCAGCGTTCCACCTCGGCGCTGACCGTGCCGGTCTGGTTACGGACGTCGAACTGGGCGGCCAGGTCGCGGGCCACCCGAGTCAGCCGTTGCTCGACCTCGGTCACGCTCGCCGGTTCCGAGCGGGTGGTGCCCGCTCTGGTCTGCACCACCAGATCGCCTCGACCCTGGTCGAGGTGACCGCGCAGCAGCCGGGCCCCGGCGGCCGCCAGGTGCATGGCATCTTGCGGGGTCGGGGCGGCGTCCACCTCGTGCAGGTGATCTTCGAGCAGGTCCAGCCCGCGCGAGAGCCGTCCGGTGCGAGCCAGGATCAGGATGTGGTTGGCCCACAGCGAGGTGTTTCCGGGTTTACCGCGGATCAGTCGGACGCCGCGGACGTGCTCCTGGGCAGCGCGGGTGGCCTGCCCGACGGCCAGCATCGACTCCAGCGAGTTCGCGATGATCGACTGCGGTTGCTCCAGACACCAGGTGCTCTCGTGCAGGACCGACAGTGCCTCGCGGACCGCCTCGGCGTGCCGGGCGGTGGCGGCTAGATGCAGCACCCGGTCGGTGGGCTCGCACTGCTCGCAGTCCGACAGTTCGGTACGCGGCGCCCGAGTCCAGGCCTGATAGTCCTCCTCGGCCTGAGCATGCCCGTTGACATGCGCCTCGACCCGGACCCGGCACCCGTAGTAGGGAGCCAGCCCTTCGCCCACCGCGCGGTACCGGTCCTCCATCTCGGACAGCCCGCGGCGGATGTGCTTCAGCGAGACGCCGGGATGGCTGAGCGCACCCACGCTGACCCACTTGAACATCCACAGCAGTGACCACCGTGCCGAGCTGTCGAAGCTGCCGGGGTCGCTGTCATACCGGTCGAGCAGCCAGGTGAACGGCATGAACCGCTTCAGCGGTTCCCCGCCGTGGCCGTAAGAACTGATCAGCTGGATCCGCACGTCGCGGGCCAGCGCGCTGTCCCCGGCCGTGTCGGCGGCCTCGACCAGGGCCTCGATGGCGGCCGATCGGGCCGACCCGTAGGGCAGGGTCACCGCATGCATCAGCTCGGCTCGCAAGCTGTTCACCGACGCACTCATCCGTGACCGATGGCGCGCTGAATCAGGCCCAGGAACGACCGGTTCAGGGCTGCGGTGTCGGCCGCCTGGAGCGGGTGTTGACCGGCCAGCAAGGCCTGGCAGTAGAGACTTTCGACGGACAGCCGGAGCAGGTCGGGATCGCTGATCGTGGCGATCTGCTGGATGGTGGGATTGCGGTGATTGATCAACAGGACCTTGCGATCGGTTCCGCCGTCATCCACCGCTTGGAGAATCCCGGCCCAGGCCGAGTCTTCCCCGGACTCGGCGACGGCCCGAGCGTTGCGGCGATACCGCGCCTCCCGGTCGTCCAACACCAGCGCGGGCACGCTCACTGGATCGAACGAGCGCAACTGCACCTCGACGTCCATCGCATCGAGCACGGTGCGAGCAGCCATCACGAACCCGCGCATAGCCAGCTGTACCGCTTCGGGGGGCGCCTCGACATGCGCGTTCAGATCCCCGGGGAGCAACAGCTGCGCCTCGACCGCCGCGTCGATCAGCGACAGCCGGGCGATCAGCACCGCGTCGTAGGTGTAGCCGGCGTTCACCACGCCGACGCCCGCCGCCGCGGCTACCGGAGCGATCTGCCGGAACTCGTCCACCGTCGCCGCGTACCGGATCACCCCGAAGCGGGCCACCACTTCCGGCAGGGTCATCGGGCCGACCGTGGTCTCGAACCGCAGCCAGGGCAGGACGGCGCGCAGCAGGTCGTCGTCGACCGCCGCGATCGCCTTGACCCCGAGCGCGTGCAGCGCCAGGAACCGCTCGAAGACCACCGGATTCACTTCGGCGGTCCGCAGCATCCACCGCCGGACCTGCTCACCGAGCGCGATCCGGACCTGCTCCAGCAGGTCGTCGTCGGACAGCTCTTCCCGAGAGGCGGTGAGCCGCAGGTGCTCGGCGTCCACCACCGCCCGGACGAAGAATGCCCAGGCCGGCAGCACTCCCTGGACGTCGCTGCCGACCAGCATGCCCTTCACGTACACCCGGTGCGACTGCCGGGCGGTCGGGGCGGACGCCTGCCCGAGGATCACCACGGCTCCGCGTAGCCCGGCCTCGGTCACGGTCACCGGAATCACCGCGAGTGCCTTCGCGTCGACGAGTTCCTCGAGTTCCGAGCGCGCCGCGGCGACCCCACCCGGCGCCTCCCAGGGCCGGGCCAGCGCGGATACCCGCCGCACCACGCCGGCCGGCAGCGCGACGTCCACCTGCCACGGAAGCATCCGCGCGTACCGGTCAGCCAGCGCTTGCACCTGGGCCAGGCCGACCCAGTCCTGCATCCGCGAGCGCGGGCGCAGCGAGACCCAGGTGCCCGGCTGGTCAATCAGCCAGTTCTCGCCGACCCGATCCCCGGCGCCAGCCATCCCCGCTGCTGTCTCGCCTGCTGCCTGGTCCGCGGCGGAGCCGGCGGCCTGACCGACCATCGCACCGGCGATCACTCCTTCGGTGATCGCCGCGGCCGGCAGCGCGGCCAACGCCATCCTGGTCTGTTCCGGATCGAGTTCCTCGACCTGGTACGAGCCGTCGGCCGATCCGCGCCAGCGGACCAGGCCGCCGCCGTGCGCCGAGCGCGACACCACCGTGATCTCGTCGCTGATCAGAAAGCAGGACAGCACCCCGATCCCGAACTGGCCGAGGAAGTCGGCCCGGGCGAACCCCAGCTCGTCACGCTTGGACGACGACCCGATGGTGGCGAGGAACCGCTCCATTTCCTCAACGGTCAGTCCGATGCCGGTGTCCAGGCAGTGCACCTGCCCGTCACCGGCGACCTCGGCCGGAATCAGCAGAACTCGACCCGTCGACCACGGCTGCAGCCGTTGCCGCGCGGTGAGCGCGTCGACAGCGTTCTGCAGCAGCTCACGCACGTACACCTGGGGACCGGAATACAGGTGATGGCTCAGCAGCTCGACGAGCCCACGTAGATCCACTCTAAAGTTCTGCTCATCCACGACACGGCATCATCCACTGTCCGGATGATCTCTAACAGCCCCGGTCACGCTGCCAATGTCGGCCCTTACGCAGCGAAGCGGCGATGCTCGGTGCTGGACACCGGCGGGCTGGGTCGACCGCCCTGGTCTCGCGCATACCTTGCGACCGTTGAACACGTGCTTTGCCCCCGCCGGGGGGGCGGATCACCTGTCTAGCGGGGGCAAGGTTCGAGCCCGATCGAGGGGTAAAGATCTGGCCTCGCGGTGCCGATGAAGGCCTGACCGAATCGGAACGCCGCTTGGCCGACCGGGTCGGTAGCCGTGCGGACCCAACGGTGGTAACGCGAGCGATCGTGGGTCCGAGGGATTGGAGGCTTGATGGGCACCTCGCGGAAGATCGTCAATCGGCTGCAACGAATCGCCAAGGCCGAGACGAGAACCGCGCGTCCACCAACCGAGACAGCGAACCCGCTGAACCACCCGCAGCACGTTGCTCTGCGCCCAGATGAGCTGAACACGCTGCAGAAGATCGTGCTCCGAGAGCAACTCCTGCCATTTCGGCCGGAGGTGGCGGCACCCCCCATTCCGGCGCCCCCAGTTCCAGAGCTCCCAGTTCCAGAGCCCTCAGATTCAGCTGCGCAGGCTCCGCCTTCGCCCGCCGCAGAACTCGTTCGGAAGGACTACAACATGTCGAACATCGAGACCATCCTCAAAGAAGCCATGCAGGTTGACGGCGCGATCGGCGTCGCGCTGGTGGACTACACCAGCGGCATGACCCTCGGCCAGGCCGGTAGCGGAACGCTCAACCTGGACGTGGCCGCCGCCGGCAACACCGAGGTGGTCCGGGCCAAACTCCGCACCATGGATGCCCTCGGCTTGCGCGACGGCATCGAAGACATTCTGATCACGCTCAGTACGCAATATCACATACTGCGACTGATCAGCGATAAGTCCGGAGCCGGCCTGTTCCTCTACCTGGCGCTCGACAAAAGCAAGGCGAACCTGGCACTAGCCCGCCACAAGCTCGCCAATTTGGAGAATCAGCTCGAGATTTAACCTGCTGCAGAAACCTTTTTCTGGGCCCGGTATCCGCCGACTGGCGGATACCGGGCCTAGAAAAGTTTGGCAAAGAATCTCATTAGTGAGAAAGGTCCGTTATGGGAGAAAGGCGTCGACCAAAAATCACCTTTTCGTAGCCAACGATTTCCCTCGCGCGCTACCGGATTCATGATACATGCAGGTCAGCAGGCAGATGGTTGGCAGAAATAACTTTTAGTTGCTCTATCATCACTCCAAGTAGATCATCCTGTTTTATCCGCCAATAACCCTTCCAAGTCGGGCCGAGCCATGTTCTGATAGGCGTCCACGCAGGCGCGGTAACGTCGTGCGAGCCTCGATGACGGGAGACTCGATGAGTAGTTCGCGAAACCTCGTCGACCTTCTGTATCGCCGCAACAAAAGTGACCAAAAACCCGAATTACCGGCGACCGAAGAACCGTCCGCCACGACCGATCGTTTAGTCGACCCCCTGACCCAACCCATTCCGTTGCGACCAGGCGAACTCGTCGATCTACGGATGCCCGAGGTACAGGAACAGAATTTTCCCTTCAGCGCCGGGGAACCGTTGCCCTATCGCGGACCGCGAGTAAGCCCCTGGAGCGCCGTGCCACTCTCGGCCGACGTCGCCGAAGAAGCCGCCGTCACCGAAGAGGCCGCTGTCACCGAAGAGGCCGAACTGGAGCCGCACATGGAGCCGCAAACCGAAGCCGAACGAGATTCTGCTCTCGCCTCGGCCCTGACAGCGGCCCTCGCGGCGTCTCCCCAGCCAGGTCAACCGCTCACCCGGTCCCAGATGCGGCCCCAAAGGCATCCGGTACCAACGGCATCCGGGCCGACTCCGCAACAGGACCTCCGCCCACCCGCACCGCAGCTGATCCCGGCTCTACCGCCCACCCCAGAACCCGCTCGGAAGGACTACAACATGTCGAACATCGAGACCATCCTCAAAGAAGCCATGCAGATCGACGGCGCAATCGGCGTCGCGCTGGTGGACTACACCAGCGGCATGACCCTCGGCCAGGCCGGCGGCGGCACGCTCAACCTGGACGTCGCGGCCGCCGGCAACACCGAGGTGGTCCGCGCCAAGCTCCGCACCATGGAAGCCCTCGGGCTGCGCGACGGCATCGAAGACATCCTGATCACCCTCGACAGCCAGTACCACATCATCCGACTGCTCAACGACCAGTCGGGGATCGGGCTCTTCCTGTACATGGCGCTGAACAAGAGCAAGGCGAACCTGGCGATGGCCCGCCACAAGCTCACCAACCTGGAGCGCCAGATCGAGATCTGAGCAACGGAGGTCCCTGGCGCCGACGTTCGGCGTGAGCGCATTCACACTGCGGAACCCCGCGGTGGCAGGATGATGTGGCTATGACGACGACGTCCGATGCCTCCTCGCCCACCCGTCCGGCCCCGCGCACTCCCGACCAGTTGCTCGCGCTCGACGCGGTTCTGACTCAGGACGAGCGCGACACCGCCGCCACCGTGCGGGCGATGCTCGACGATGTCGTCCGCCCGCACGTCGGCAGCTGGTATCTGGACGGCAGACTGCCGGCCCGCGACCTGGCCAAGCAATTCGGCGCCCTCGGTCTGCTCGGCATGCACCTGGACGGCTACGGCTGCGCCGGGACCACAGCGACGATGTACGGCATTGCCTGCCGCGAGCTGGAGGCGGCCGATGGCGGCATCCGTTCCCTGGTCTCGGTGCAGGGCTCGCTGGCGATGTACCCGATCCATCGGTTCGGCTCGGATGAGCAGAAGCAGGAATGGCTGCCCCGGATGGCCACCGGTGATGCCATGGGCTGCTTCGGTTTGACCGAGCCGGACGCCGGCTCCGATCCGTCCTCGATGCGCACCCGGGCTCGCCGTGACGGCGGCGGCGAGCAAGCCGACTGGATACTGGACGGCGTCAAGATGTGGATCACCAACGCGCCGGTCGCCGATGTGGCCGTCATCTGGGCCCAAACTGACGGCGGGGTGCGGGGTTTCGTCGTCCCGACCGACTCCCCCGGGTTCGCCGTCCGGGAGGTGACCGGCAAACTGTCGCTGCGCGCCTCGCTGACCGGAGAGATCACGCTGACCGGGGTCCGGCTGCCGCACCACGCCGTCCTGCCCGGTGTCATCGGTCTGCGTGGTCCCCTCAGCTGCCTGACCGAAGCCCGGTTCGGCATCATCTGGGGCGTCACCGGGTCGATCCGCGACAGCCTGACTGCGGCCCTGGAGTACGCCAGTACCAGGGTGCAGTTCGGCAAACCGATCGCCGGTTTCCAGCTGACCCAGGCCAAGTTCGCCGACGCCACTGCCGCCTATGCCAAGGCCGTGCTGTACGCGCTGCACCTCGGCCGGATCAAGGACGGCGCGGTGCCGGGTGCGAAGGTGACCGCGGAGATGATCAGCGTGGGCAAGCTCGACAACGTCCGGACGGCGTTGTCGGTGGCCCGGACGATGCGAACGATCCTTGGCGGCTCCGGGATCACCGCGGACTACTCCCCACTGCGGCACGCCGCGAACCTGGAGACCGTGCTGACCTATGAAGGCACCTCCGAGGTTCACCAGCTGATCATCGGCAAAGCTCTGACCGGCCACGACGCTTTCGCCTGACCGGCCCTACCGGCTGCCGGCGCCGACTACCTGCTGGTCCCGTCGGGAACCCCAGCGGTCGGGAACCCCCGCGGTCGGGAACCTCGGCGAGAATGCCAACCTGGCGAGGGGCGCGGTGCGTTATGGGAGTGCACACCGGGCGCTAGCGGGGAGGCACCGTGCTGAAGGGCGGGTACGAGTCGTATCTGGCTTTTGTCACGGCTCGTCAGCCTGCCTTGATCCGGGCCGCCACGCTGGTCAGCGGAGATCCCGAGCTCGCTCAGGACCTGGTGCAGGACGCACTGGTCAAGCTGGCGCTGTCCTGGGAGAAGGTCCGGGACGGGTATCCCGAGGCCTATGTGCGCCGCATCCTCTACCGCGACGCAATTTCTTGGCGCCGAAGATTCCGGCGAGAGCGTCTCGGGGTCGTGGTTGACCTGCCATTGCCCGATCCAACCGATGCCGCCGACGCTCGTCTGGCGCTGCGCGCCGCGTTGTCCAGGCTGACCACGAAGCAGCGGGCCGTGCTGGTCCTGCGGTTCTACGAGGACCTCTCGGAGCACCAGACGGCCGACCTACTCGGCGTCGGAATCGGCACGGTCAAGAGCCAGACCCATGCCGCGCTGTCCCGGTTGCGTCTGCACGCTCCCGAACTGAACGCCCTGCTGACTCCAGGAGTGACCAGTGACTGATTCCCGGCTCGGTGAGCTGATGCACGACCTCGTCGCCGAGGTCAGCGGGCCGGCGATGGCCCGGACGGCGTGGACAAAGTCAGTGCGAATCCGTCGACGCCGACGAATTCTCGCCGTGGTGACTGCCGGAACGCTGGTAGCGGGGACGACCTTCGCCCTGGTCGGCGCGCTCGGCCCGGACCGTTCGGCAGGGCCGGCCGCCGAGCCAGCCTCGCCTACCTCGACGGCGCTGGCCGCCGCACCCGGTGAGCCACGAATCCTGCAGGCCCCGGCCCGGGACGAGGTGACTACGCTGCCGAGCTTTGCTTCGCCCCTGGCGGAGTTGTCTCGGGTGCCCACGGCCGCCACCGCGCTCACGGATTCCCCGCTGAAGCGTGCCGTGGCCGCCGTACAGCGCGATACCGGGCCAATTTTCGTGCTCGGGCCGGGCAACGACTGGCGCTCGGTCAGCGGCGGGGCACTGACCAGCGACGCGATCTCTCCCGACGGCCGCAAACTTGCCCTGGTGCAGTCCGCTGGCATCCGGGTGGTGGACGTTGCCACCGGCGTTGGCCGTCTCCTCGCCGTGCCCGAGTCCGCGACCAGCAGGATCGATTCGATCCGCTGGCTCGCCGCCGGCGGGCAGATCGCGGTGGGTGGCGATGCCGGCAGCGTGCTGCTGACCGTCGCGGATGGGCAGATCACACCGCTGGACGGACCGGCCCACGAAATCGCCGCCGGGCAGTCCGAAGACCCTCTGGTCAGGGTCACTGCAACGGTGCTGGTATCCGGCTCCGAAGCCGGTCGCGAGACCCGGCGCGAGTTGGGCACCGGGACGGATGTCGAATTGGGCTCCTGGTCCGGGACGGCACGGCAATCCGGCGGCCGGGTGGCGCAGACAGCGTTCCTCCGTCCCGACGACACCCAGGCCGTGGCAGTGATAGAGCTCGCCAGCGGTCGAGTGACGGACCTGCTCCGGCTGGACTTCGGCGGTCCGAAGGCGACCCGCAGCTACGGGTGCTGCGAGACGCTCGGCTGGTCATCGAACCAGACCGTGCTGCTGCGCGATGGCGGGTCCGTGCTGGCCTGGTCCCCGACGGCGGGAAAGCTGTACCGGGTGGCGCAACTACCCGGCACCTCGACCCGTGGTGCCGACACCAGTGACCAGGTGCGGGTGGCCCTCGCGCCCTGATCGGCGACGCCCCGGCTAGGCCACCCGGAGGTTGTCCGGGGTCGAGCTCTCCCGGATCACCGGGCGGACGGCGCGGGCGGTGACGAGCGCTCCGGCAGCGGCCGCGTACCCGGAGACCACCAAGGCCACCGGCAACCCCAGCAGAACCATCGGTCGCAAGAGACTGCCCGACAGCAGGGCGATGAACAGCCAGCCCAGCACCACCCCGAAAAGCGTGGCCGGTACCGCGACCAGGATCAGCTGTCGGCGCACTACCTGGCAGACGAAGTCGGTCGAGGCAGCCAGCGCCACCAGGACGGCGGTTGCCCGGCGCCCTTGCAGGACCTGCTCGGTCACCCCGACGATCAGCGACCCGGTCGCGACCAGCGCGGCCAGCATTGCGCCGAGTCCGGCCGCCCCCAACCCGCCGAGATAGAAGGCCAGCTCATCGTTGGACCGGGTGATCAGATCCAAGGCCGTCTCGGTGACCACGCCGACGACGATCCCGACAGTGAAGAGCACGCCGGCGACCCGACCGGGCGAGCGGACATCCGCCAGCAATCGGCGCCCGGCCAGCATGGTGATCAGATCGCCTCGCACCGCCATCCGGGCGACGAACAGGATCAGCCAGGGTCCGCCGGACACCGCCAGCAGGATGACAGCCGCCGCCATTGCGGAGATAATCAGCGTCTCCTGCAGCACTCGAGCCAGCGCCGCCAATCCCACGATCAGCACCACGATCGCCACGAAAATCAGTACCACAGTGGCTTTTCCGGGCCGATCGGGCTGCCCTCGGACTATCCCCAGAGGTGAGACCGTCGCCGGTCGAGCAGCGAGCGCCCCGGCCCCGGCTCCGGCCAGAGTGAGCAGGACGACGAGCACCGGCCAACTGATGATCACCGCGACTCCGGGTTCCGGCAGCATCTTCGCCCCGGCTGGCAGCAACCTCCCGAATACCAGCCACAGCAGGAGGTATCCGGGCCCGGCCAGCAGAGCACCAATCACGGCGGCGCGCGTCCCCTCCAAAGAGGCCAGTCGACGAAGCTGACGACGGGTCGCGCCCGCCAAGCTCAAAGCCGCTAACCGGCGCTCGCGCGCCGCCGTTCCGGTTCTCAAGGCCTGTACCCCGAACAGCACGAACGGAACGGCGAGCAACACCGCACCGAGGGTGGTACCGCCCCGCAGTTCCGGGTCCCCCACGAACGGAGCCAGCGGTTCGACGTCGGTGAAAGTCACTGAGGTGAAGGACTGACCGTCGGCGCCGTAGTCTCGGCCCACCACATCCGGCGCGGTGACGATGGCGATCGCCGCGATCAGGAACATCGCGCACCCGGCGACCGCGAGCACGATCTGCCGGAATCTGCGCCGATCCGAATCGGTGTGCGCTGCTGAGAGCTGCCACAGCAGCGCCCGGACGCCGGATCGACGTCCCGGCCGGGTTCGAGGATTGGTGACTGTGCTCATACCAGCACCGACTGCGAAGCGATAACGCCGTCCAACAAGCGGATCTCGCGGTCGGCCCGGGCCGCGACGGTGTTGTCATGGGTGACGACGATCAGCGCGGCGCCGAGCGCTCGCACCTCGCCGAGCAGCAGGTCCAGTAGTTCCCGGCCACCGATCGAGTCCAGGCTTCCGGTCGGCTCGTCGGCGAGCACCAGCGTCGGGCTGGTGATCAGCGACCGGGCCACCGCCACCCGCTGCGCCTGCCCGCCGGACATCTCGTCCGGCCGGGTGTCGGCGAGCTCACCCGCCCCGCAACGGTCCAGCCACTCGCCGGCCAACTTCCGAGCCGCGCCCGGCTCGACGCCGTCGAGCAGCAGCGGCAGTGCCACGTTGTCGATGCCGGTCAACTCCGGGACCAACTGGCCGAACTGCAACACCAGCGACAGCCGGGTCCGCCGCAACGCAGCGCGCTCGTCGTCCTTCAGCTTCGCCAGATCGGTACCGAACAACCGGACCGACCCGCTCTGCGGCCGGATCAGACCGGCGGCGACGTGCAACAAGGTGGACTTGCCGCACCCGCTCGGGCCGGTGATCGCCACGACCTCGGCCGGGCTTACCGTCAGGCTGATTCCGCGGAGCGCGACGGTCCGGTGGTAGGCGTGCTGGACGCCGTCCACTGCCAGGACAAACTCGTTCTGACCGGGGTGCTCAGAGGCGATCTGGGTCATGCTGGGGTTCCCCCGGCTCTCGGTTCGGTTGCTTCGATGGGTTCGGTCGGCCGGCTGAGTTCGCTTGGGCCGATGGGTTCGGTTGGCTTGCCAGGTTCGACTAGTTCGTCCGCTTCGACTGGCTCGGCGAGCTCGCCTGGTCCGATTTCCTGGATCGGTTTGCTGGGTTGGCTCGGTAGTCCGGGATGCTGCGCCGGCTGCCGGCGGATCCGGTCGGCAGCGATCTCCAGCCAGCGGAGGTCGGCGTCCAGATGCAGTCGGATGTGGTCCTCCAGCAACCGGGGAGCCAGTTCCGTGGCACCGGTTCCCGCCCTCCCGGCCGGGCCGGCGGGCTCGAGGGCCCGAATCCGGCGCAGATGCAGGGTGCGCTGGCGAGCCATCAACCCGTCGGGGTCGGCGTTCAGCCGGTAGGCAGCCAGCGTCTTGCGGATCAGTTCCTCGGCGTGGGCACCCGCCGGATCGACCGGGTCGGACAACCATTCGATCACTCGCTGCCGGCCTTGCTCGGTGAGCTCGTAGACCACCCGGTCGGGCCCGTCGCCGGACTCGGTATGCGCCACCTGCACCAGAGAGTCGCGCTGCAGCCGGGAAAGCGTCGAGTACACCTGGCCGAAGGC
>DATINJ010000362.1:0-9734 GCA_035474375.1 Kineosporiaceae bacterium
CTGATCGCCGATGGCTCGGTAGGCCGCGATGAACAGGGTGTAGGACAGGTCGATCAGTTCTTCGACGGTGGCGTTCTGGTGGCCGAGCGTCCAGTCCACGAGGAGTTCGTTGACTCCGCCGACCAGACTCATCGCGGTCATGGCGAGCCGCTTGGAGGAGGTTTCCGGGTCAGGGAGCGGTCCGACGACGGCGGCGACCAGTGCGGCGAATTCGTGCAGGACCTCCCGGCGGCGCACTTCAAGGCGAGGGCTGGCGCCCACAACCTCGATGAGCGCCAGGCGGGCCATCCGGGCGTCGCCGGTCAGCGTGCGGATGAACGCCTCGAGGCCGGCCCGCAGCTGGACGTCGACCTGGGGCACAGCAGCGGCTATGGCCTGGGTGGTTTCGGCTCTGATCGTCGTGACCACGTCGTTGTAGACCCCGACGAGAAGATCTTCACGATCCCGGAACGACTCGTAGAAGTAGCGCTCGGTCAGGTCAGCCTGCGAGCAGACCTGCTTGATGGACACCGTGGTGTACCCGACTGTGCCGAACAGCTCCAAGCCTGCCTCGATGAGGCGGGTCCGGCGTTCCTGCTGCCGTTGCGCCGCGTCGCGTCCGCCGTAGCGCCGCCCGGCGGTCTCTGTGCTGGTCATGTTTCCCTTCGCAGAGGTATTGACATCCGCGCACCCTGAAACTGACACTCTATCTTGTCAGTTCATCTGACAAGGCGAAGTGTCAGATTCGCGTGGGGACGTCTGCCCTCAGCGTTCCGCCTCATGCTCAGCCCCAAACGAAGGGCCTCGACCGTGGCAGCAGCACCCAGGTACCCGTTCACCCGGAGAGACAGCGACCGACTCCCCCACGCTCGACCGCTGACCGGCCGAGTGATCGCAGTCACCGGAGCAGGCCGCGGAATCGGGCGTGCCATTGCAGGCCGGCTCGCCGCAGCCGGAGCCGCCGTGGCGATCGGAGATCTCGATGCGGCGGCTGCCCAGGAGACGGCTGCGGCCATCGGCGCGCATCCCGGTGACCGCCTGCTCGGGCTGCCTCTCGACGTCACCGACACCCCTTCCTTCGAAGACTTCCTGCGCGCCGTCGAGACCCAGCTCGGGCCGATCGACGTCCTGATCAACAACGCCGGAATCATGTGGGTGGGCCCCTTCGAGGAGGAACCGGAGGAGGCCGCCCGGCGCCAGTTCGACGTCAACGTCCACGGCGTACTGCGGGGCATGAAACTCGTGATCCCGGGGATGCAGAAGCGCGGTCGCGGCCACGTGGTGAACATCGCCTCCGCCGCCAGCAAGGTCGCCCCGGCCGGCGAGGCGACCTACGCGGCGACCAAGCACGCCATCCACGGGTACAGCACAGCCGTCCGCGCCGAACTGCGCGGCACCGGCGTGCAGGTGTCCTTGGTGATGCCCGGCGTCGTGGACACCGAACTGGCCGTGGGTACCGCGACCGGCCCCGCCCGACGCCTGACGACAGATCAGGTAGCCAACGTGGTGCTCGACGTCGTCCTTCGCCCGCGCTTCGAGGTCTTCATTCCACGCCAGGTAGCCGCCCTGACCTGGTTGGCCGCGCTGCTGCCCGGCCCTGCCCGCGACGCCCTGCATCGCCTCCTCGTCCCCAACCAACTCGCCGCCCTGTCCGACCGGTCGGTCCGCGCGGCCTACGAGCAGCGCACCCGGACCGCCCGCACTCTCGAAGGATGAGCCCGTGACCACTCCGCCAAAGCTGTTGACCAGCAAGAAGAAGTCCCAGGACGCCGCCACCCTGCGGCCCATCCCCGAATTCGACGATGTGCACGACGTATGGCCCCGCGGTGACCGGCTGCGCGCCGTGCGCCACGCCGCGACCGCCTACCGCGAGCGGTTCGTCCAGCAGGGCCGCATCCACGCCGTCCGTAGTTTCGACATCGCCGCCGCCCCGTACCCCACCCGGTTCGGCTTCCACGGCGCCGCGCTCTCCGTCAACCCGTTCGTGAGCATCGTCAACCGGATGCTCGTCGTGCAGTTCGACGGCTTCGACGGTGGGCTGAAAACCCTGGTGTGGGAGCCGACCGTCGCTGCCGGAACGGCTCAAGCGCCGTTCTATGCCCAGCTCAAGCGCCTGGCAGGAGACTTTCTCACCGACCACGTCTTCGCCCGCTTCTACAACGACCCGGAGACCGTCCTGCCCTCCTGCGGCCTGCGACCCGAGGACGTGGACTTCGTCAGCTTCGACCACCTGCACGTCCAGGACGTGCGCATGATCATGGGCAGTAACAGCACCATTCCCGGCGAACTGGCGCCCCGGGAAGCGCTTTTCCCGCGAGCGCAGTTACTGGTGCACCGCAAGGAACTGGGCACCTTCGCATCGCCGCATCCGATGCAGTGGGCCTGGTATGTCGACGGAGGCATGGACGGGGTGCCGAGCGAGCGCATCACCGCCTTCGACGGTGATGTCGAACTCGGTGTCGGCGTCAGCCTGCTGTGGACCCCTGGCCATACCGACGGCAACCATTCCCTGGTGCTGAACACCCCCGACGGGGTCTGGGTCTCCTCCGAGAACGGCATCTCGGCCGACAATTGGCAGCCCGAACTCTCTCGCATCCCCGGGGTTCGCCGCCACGCCGCGTTCTACGGCCACGAGGTGGTGCCCAACGCCAACACCCTCGAGGATTCTCTCGACCAGTACGACTCCATGGTCAAGGAGAAGACCCTCGCCAGCCGCAGCCCGCGCGATCCGCGGTGGCTGCAAATCCTGCCCTCCTCGGAACTGGCTCCCTTCAAGCGGCAGTGGCCGGTGCTGCCCGGCTTCACCCACGGCGGTCTGAACTACGGCGAACTCACCCCTGCCGGTAGTGACCGGTGACCGGTCCGGTCACCCGCCGGATCGCTGCGGACGGCGTAGAGCTGGCCGCCTACCAATGGGGAGCGTCCACGGCTCCTCCCGTGGTGCTGGTCCACGGCTATCCGGACACCAGCACCGTGTGGCACCCAGTCGCCGAGCGCCTGGCCGACCGCTTCCACGTCACCGCCTTCGACGTTCGCGGAGCCGGCGCCTCCGACCGGCCCAGAGGTCTGCGGGCCTACCGGATGTCATGCTTGGAAGCCGACTTGGCGGCGGTCCTCGACGCCGTCAGCCCCGACCGCCCGGTGCACCTCGTCGGACACGACTGGGGATCGATCCACTCCTGGGAGTCGGTCACCGGTCTTCGCCTGGCCGGGCGGATCACCTCGTTCACCTCCATCTCCGGACCCTGCCTGGACCACGTCGGACACTTGATCCGGACCCGCCTTCGGCCGCGGCACCCGGACCTGCCGAAGCTGCTGCGCCAGGCCGCCCGCTCCTGGTACATCGCCTACTTCCACGTTCCGTTCCTGCCCGCCCTGACCTGGAGAGCACTGGGTCACCGCTGGCGCGCCTTCCTGACCGGCTCTCAAGGCGTGCCCCAGCACACCCCCTACCCCGCGCCGACGCTGGCCCGCGACGCCGTGGTCGGCACCGCGCTGTACCGCGCCAACCTGCTGCCCCGCCTGCTGCGCCCCCGGGACCGGGCGACCACCGTCCCGATTCAGCTCATCATCCCTACCCTCGACTTCTGCGTCACCCCAGTGCTGTCGTCCGGAGTGGAGCGCTGGACGGGCCAGGTTCAGCGACACCCGATCGACGCCGGACACTGGGTACAACTCAGCCATCCCGACGAGATTGCCTACTGGATCGCGGAATTCGCCAACCGCTGAGGGAGAACCTGTCATGTTCCGAGCCGCCCCCCAAAAACGTCCGTCCGGGCCCATCGACCACCACGACCTGGTGCTGCAACCCCGGGACGTCACCTTCCACTGGGACAACACCCCGCTGCACTGGCTGCCGGGTGAGCCCTTCGCGACCCACACCTTCGATGTGCTCCACCTCATGCTCCCCGAGCTCGAACGCTGGTTCGTGCGCACCTTCGAGCAAGCGCTGCCACTGATCACCGACGACCGGTTGCGCGAGGACGTCCGCGGCTTCATCGGCCAGGAAGCGATGCACGCCGAGGCACACCAGGAGGTCCTGGAGCACCTGCTCACCAAAGGACTGGACCCGTCCCCGTACACCCGGCAGTCCGAGTGGATCTTCCGAAGGGTGCTCGGCGACCGGCCGGAACTGACGCCGGCCGCCACCCACGCGCACCTCCTCCAACGGCTTGCCCTGATAGCGGCCTTCGAGCACTTCACCGCCTTCATGGGCCACTGGATTCTCAGCAACGCACACCTGGACCAGGCCGGGGCGGACCCCGCGATGCTCGATCTGTTCCGCTGGCACGGCGCGGAGGAGGTCGAACACCGTTCGGTTGCGTTCGACCTGCTGGTGCACCTCGACCCCCGGTACCGGCGCCGCGTGACCGGCATGCTCGTCACCGCTCCGGTGCTGATCCGGCTGTGGATCCGCGGAGTCCGCTTCCTGATGAGCGCCGACCCCGAACTCGACGATCGAGTCAAGGTCCGCTTCCGCGACTACCTGACCGCGGCCCGCAAGGACCTGTTGCCCCCGCCGGTCGCGTTCACCCGCTCGGTGCTGCGCTACTTCCGCCCCGGCTACCACCCGACCCAGGAGGGCTCGACCCAGCAGGCCGTCGCGTACCTGGCGGCGTCCCCTGCTGCCCGAGCGGCTACCCGATGACCCAGCAACAAGCCAGGGACACCAGCACACCCCTCATCCCACCACCGGACCTGTACGGCAGACCGCGCAGCGACCAATTCATGCAGAAACTGGCTGCCTTCAGCGACAACGCGGTCACGGCCCTCGCGCGGCGCAACAGCTCTCCAAAGGGCCCGCCGGCCAATGAGATGCCCGTGATCCGGGAACTGATCGTCACCACCAAATACCAGGAGGCCGAGGACGTCGTCTCCTTGCGGCTGGCAGCACCGGACGGACGAGAACTACTCCCGCCCTGGCAGCCCGGCGCCCACATCGAACTGCACCTGCCCTCCGGCCGCAAACGGCAGTACTCCCTGTGCGGCGTCCCCGCCGACCGGTACCGGTACCGAATCGCGGTGCGCCGCATCGCCAATGGCGGAGGTGGTTCGGTCGAGGTACACGACGGTCTCGGAGAGGGTATGCGCGTCGCCATCGCCAGACCCCGGAATGGCTTTCCCTTCGCCGCCGAAGCATCCGTCCTGTTCATCGCCGGCGGCATCGGCATCACCCCGATCCTGCCGATGGCCCGAGAAGCGGCCCGACGCGGGCTGGACTTCAGGCTCGTGCACACTGGCCGCAGCCGCGCCTGCATGCCCTTCGCGGCAGAGCTGGCCGAACTCGCGGCCGCAGCCCCCGGCCGGGTCTGCATCCGTCCCGACGACGAGTCCGGCGTACCCGAAGCAGCTGACCTGTTGAGCTTGAGCCCGGCGGCGGGTGCCGTGTACTGCTGCGGACCCGCGCCGATGATCGACGGCGTTCGGCGCGCGTTCGATGGAAGCCGCGCGTCAGCCCTGCACTTCGAGCGTTTCGCCCCGCCCCCGATCACGGACGGCCACCCCTTCGAACTTCAACTGGGCGACACCGGACGGGTGCTGCCGGTGCCGCACGACCGCTCCGCCCTGGAGGTTCTCCACGAGGCCCTGCCGCATCTGCCATTCTCCTGCCGCCAAGGGTTTTGCGGCACCTGTCGGGTACAGGTGACCCACGGCCAGGTCGATCACCGTGACCACCGGCTTACCGCCACCGAACGCGCGGGCGGCTCCATGCTGCCCTGCGTCTCGCGCGCACCACAGGGCGAGCGACTGGTGCTGGAGATGTGAGGGCGTTGTCTGGGCTCAGATCCCACGGCCGTTTCTGATCCGCATCGCGTGGTGTATCTGCGTTCATCACGTTGGACTCTCAATGGACGAGGATATTCGACTCTGGGGGGTTCACGATGGCCAGACCTGTTCGACGAAATTTTGCCCATTTGAGCGCGGCCGAGCAGTTGGCGTACATAAATGCCGTCCTGGCCGCCGATTTGAGCACCTACTCGGATGGTGTCTCGTACTGGGACAAGCAAGATCAAATACATCAGGCCACCCACAACCACGGTGGCAACTCGTTCATCCCGTGGCACCGCGAGTTGTGCAACCGGTACGAGGCGCTGCTCCAGCAGTCCAATCCCGATGTCGCATTGCATTATTGGGATTGGACGGAGGACGCTCGGGCCGCCTCCGACGGTGCCGGGGGTACCGTGAACCTGCTCTCCTCGACCCTCTTCGGAACAAGCTCAGGGTTGCTGGACGGCCCGCTGGCGTCGCTGCACAACGGGGACACCTTCGCCGGCAGCAGGGACGACACCGGCGACCCCGCCGACCCGCCGCAGTCGATCACCCGGGCATGCATCCCGGGTGCCCCCGGCGTGGACAGCGATAGCAGCAACCTCACCAGCGCCGACGGGGTGCCGCAAGCCCAGCAATGGACCACGTTCCGTCAGGCGGTCGAGAACTCACACAACTCCGCACACGGGTTCTTCGGCGGCGGCAGCAGCATCGGTAACGCGCATACCTCGTTCGAGGATCCCTTCGTGTACCTGCTGCACAGCAACGTCGACCGGCTCTTCGCCATGTGGCAGGCCGAACCGGGCCAGGAATGGCGTCTCGATCCCGACCAGGTCTACGGCGACCAGTCCGCCACGACTGGCGAGGGCGGAATTCTGACCCCGCTGCAGCCCTGGGACGGGACCGTGGAGTTCGGGGCCCCCATCGAGCCCTGGGTGGGAAGTTCGCCCCAGATCGAGGTCAAGACCTGCCGTGACCCGTCCGTGGTGGCACCACCCTGCTACGACACGCTGCCCCTGACCATCGATCAGGTATCCCCGAACCCCGGAGATCCGATCCGGTTCCTGGATGTTGTCGAGTTCCTGCCGACCGCCCGGGCACTGCGCCTGCGCGTCCACGGCTGCGAAAGCGTCACCGTGAGCTCCACAGTGACCGGTCCGTTCTCCCTCCTGGCCGCCTCAGTCACCGCGCCCGACCTAGGTACCTTCACCGAGCAGGACCTCCTGGTCTGGGTGCTGTTCACCCCCGGCGCCGCGGGATCGGTGGCCAACGGCACGCTCACCGCGACCGCCAGCACCGGCGCGGTCTTCAGCATTCCGATCACCGCGACCGTCGTGCCCAATCCGTCGGTCGGCACGTCCCTGGTGCTGGACCGCTCCGGCAGCATGAGCAGCCCTTCGGGTCTGCCCGGGAAGGACCGGATGGCTGTCCTGCACGACTCGGCACCGCTGTTCGTCAGCCTGCTCGACGCCACCGATGGCGTGGGCGTCGTCCGGTTCGACACCGACGCCGTCGAGGCCACCGCAGTCATCGACGCCGGCCCGATGATCGGCGGTCTGGGCCGGCTCAACGCTTCGTCGGCGATCGCCAGCACCACTACCAACCCGGCCGGCCTGACCGCCATCGGCGACGGCCTCGAGACAGCCGCCGCTCAACTCACACCAGCCGCGGCGAACTACGACAGCACCGCGACCATCGTGTTCACCGACGGCCACGAGACCGCGGACAAGACCATCGCCGCTGCGGCGTCATCGGTGAACAGCCGGGTCTTCGCCATCGGGCTGGGAACGGCCGACCAGCTCAACCCCGGCGCGCTGAGCGACATCGCCAACGGGACCGGAGGCTACCTGCTGCTCACCGGCAACACCGGGATCGACGACCAACTATTGCTGCAGAAGTACTTCGCCCAGGTACTGGCCGGAGCCACCAACGCGGCGATCGTCGTCGATCCGAGCGGAGTCGTGCCGGTGGGTGGGCAGGTGAGTATTCCGTTCCTGCTCACCGACGCCGACATTCGCGCCGACGTCCTCGTCCTGGGCGAGATGGCAGGCGCCCTCAAGGTGGAGATCGTCGCCCCGGACGGGACGACGCTGACCGCCGGAGCCGGGGCCGAAGAGGTCACCGGCGACGCGTACCGGGTCCTCAGGGTCGTCCCGTCCACCGTGCTCACCCCACCATCGGCGGCCGGAGCGTGGAAGGTCGTCCTGAGCGTGGACCGCACCGGCGTCGACACGTTTCTTGGCCGGTTGCGTGAACGGCTCAGCCACCTGGAGAACAAGGATCGGGCCGCGCAGATCCTGCGCCAGATCGAGATCGGCATCAAGGTGCACGGCGTCCCGTACACGGTCAGCGTGCAGGCCCGCAGCGGGCTGATGATGCGGGCCGACGTGAGCCAGCAATCGCGGCTGCCGGGCACGCCGGGGCGAGTGCGCGCCGTCCTCACGGACAGCGGCATCCCACTCGACCACAGCGCCCTCATCGTTGCGCGGGTCACCGACCCCGGCGGATCGACCCAGGTGGTGCCGATGCCGCGGACCGGTGAGGGCGAGTACGAGGCGATGATCCCCACCACCGTCTCGGGCGTGTACTCGGTGCTGATCAGCGCGCTCGGCAAGGACCTGCGGGGCACCGCCTTCACCCGCGAGGAGCTACGCACGATCGCGGTCTGGGCTCGAGGCGACGAGCCACCGCCCGAAGTGATCAACCCCCACGGAGAGGGCGGGACCCATCTCGACACCTGCGCACTGCTGCTCTGCCTGCTGAAAGACAAGGGTGTGCGAGCATTCCTAGAGCGCCAAGAGATCGACGCCGACGCCCTCGGCCGTTGCGTCAAACGGGCCTGCGGCTGAAACCCCTGTCCTCGCCGGACCCGGTTCACCGGAGCTCGCATTCTCCTGCGGCGCAGCGCACCCAGAGTCAGCCGACCGGTCAATGATCGGTTGCTCGTGGGGCATACATGATGACGGCGACCCCGGCCAGACAGAGGAGGGCACCAAGAATGTCCCACCGGTCGGGCCGGAAGCCATCAACGAGCATCCCCCAGGCCAGAGAGCCAGCAACGAAGATCCCGCCTCGTTCAGTTGGCGCAACTGCAACTCCCGCCACCGGCGCAGCCACCAGGGCCTGGGGAGCTCAGTCGAAGCGGAATCGGCCGACCAGCACCTGCAACTCGTCCGAGATCTCGGACAGCTTGGCCACCGCCTGCTGCGACTCCAGCACCGATTGCGTGGTACTGCGGGCAACATTCGCCACCGCGGTGATGTTCTCGGCGATCTGCGCTGACCCTTCGGCGGCTTGATCGACACTGGCGTTCATCGCACTCGTGGTCATGGTCTGTTCCTCGACGGCCGAGGAGATCGTCGTCTGGAACTCATTCATCTGGGCGATCACAGCGGAGGCTTCGGCGATGGCCAGCACTGCATTCGCGGTATCCGTCTGGATGGCCTCCACCCGCCGGGAGATGTCCTCGGTCGCCCGCGCGGTGCCCTGGGAAAGGTCCTTGACCTCGCTGGCCACCACGGCGAAGCCTTTGCCCGCCTCGCCGGCCCGAGCCGCCTCGATGGTCGCGTTCAGCGCGAGCAGCCTGGTCTGGGCGGCAACCAGGGTCACCAGCCGCACGGCCTGCTTGATCTCGTCCGACGCCGCGTCGAGCGCGGACACCGTCTGGGTGGCCCGGCCGGACTCGTCGGCGGCGTTGCTGGCGAAGGACGCCAGGCCCGACGCCGTCGCGCCGATCTCCGTGGCCGCCGTGGCGACCTGCTCGGAGGCCGACAGCACCGCAGTCTCCATCTCGTCGGCGAGCGACTGACGGGCCGTGCGGGCCGCCTCGACCTCTTCGGTGGCCAACCGCATGGCGTCCCGGGACTCGTTGATCTTCCGCGCGCCGGCGGCGAACGCGCCGTGCATGCCACCCTCGAGGAAGGTGCGGTGGAAGCGGCCGTCCTCGGCCGCCTCGAGCGCGGCCGTCGACTCGCGGATGTAGGCGT
>DATINJ010000363.1:0-11145 GCA_035474375.1 Kineosporiaceae bacterium
GCGCCCACCACTGCGCTCATCGTGCTGAGTCCTCGACCGACGGCCAGGCCCGGGACCGCGATGCGAAGAAACCCGGCTCGCTGTGCACCGGAATGACGCAGAGCAAGTGCCCGCCCGGAGCCCGCAGGACGTGGCAGTCCAGCCACTGCGAGACCTCGACCGCACCCAATCGCAGCAACCTGGCAACCTCGGCCTCGACCGAGTCGGTCTCAATATCCACGTGGTAGCGCGGGGCATCATCAACCGCCTGCACCGCGGTGACCAGGTCCGGCAGCGCGTCGACCAGCCTGGTGAACTGCTCCTCGCCGGCAACCGGGCGAGCGGGTACACCGAGGGCCTCGGCCCAGAACGCAGCGGACCGGTCCGCGTCGGCCGTCGGCACATCGATGAAAACGCCATATACCCGGCTGCGATGCATTCCGCCAGCCTACGAGCTCCCCCAGCTCAGGGCTGATCCAGGGCTGATCCAAGGCCGATCCAGGGCTGCCCGATTGGCCCCGATCCCAGCAGTCACTACGGTGGGGGTCAGGTTCACCGTCGTCACCCTCAGCAGAAGGGCACCACAGATGGCCAAGAAGACTAAGGGTCTGCTCGCCGCAGCGATGGCCTTCGCCGCCACCCCGCAGGGCCGGATGCTGCTGCAGCAGGCCAAGGAGTACGCCAGCCGACCGGAGACCAAGGCGCGGGCCCAGCAGTTGCTGTCTCAGGCCCGAGCGCGCCGCAAGGGCGGGGTTACCCCGTCCGCACCGGTCCGCGACCCCAACTCCCCGCCGTACGGCACCCCACCCACGCCCTGAGCCGACGTTACCGCCGCCACCACCGGATCGAACGCCGCCTCGGCTTCGGTTCGGTGGTCGGTGCGCGCTCCGGCGCGGGCCGGGCCTGACGCCAGGTAGCCACCGTCTCCTCGACATCGAGCACTCCGACCGCAACCAGCGGGCCCTGCATCGGGCGTCGATACGTATCGAGCAGGCGCCGGTTGAAGTCCGCCACCAGTTCCCGCAGCAGGGCCTCGGACGGCACGTGCGCCAGCGAGGCGAGCAGTTCGGTGCGTTCCCGGCGCAACGCGAGCAACGGCGGGAGCAGCCCCCGGAGGTCACCGCCCTCGCGCTGCACCCAGTCCACCGCCCAACGTTCGGCGGTATACGGCCGGTCAAGATTGGGCAGCGGCTTACCGGCGCCGGACAGGTTGTCGAAATCGCCTCGTTCGGCGGCCTCTCGGATCTGGCGATCGATCCAGGTCTCGGACCGCATCCAGGGCGGCTTGCGCTCGGTCAAATGGGCGTCTCCTTCAGGCCTGGCCGCGATCAATCAAGGCGGCGGCATGGTCGGGAACATAGGTGGAGATCTCTCTCGGTGGCCGCACGTACCCCTGCGACTTCGGCCGGGGCGGCAGGGCGATCACTGGTTGCTCGACCGGGCGGTAGGGAATCGTGGAGAGCAGGTGCGCCATCATGTTCACCCGGGCATGCCGCTTGATGTCGCTCTCGACGACATACCAGGGCGCCTCGGTGGTGTCGGTGTGCACCATCATCTCGTCCTTCGCCCGGGAGTAGTCCTCCCACCGGGTGATCGATTCCAGGTCCATCGGCGAGAGTTTCCAGTGCCGCATCGGGTCGTGCAGTCGAGATTGAAACCGGCGCTGCTGCTCGGCGTCACTCACCGAAAACCAATACTTCCGCAGCAGGATTCCGTCCTCGACCAGCATTCGCTCGAAGATCGGGCATTGCTGCAGGAACCGCCGATGTTGTTCTGGCGTGCAGAAACCCATCACCTTCTCCACCCCGGCCCGGTTGTACCAGGAGCGGTCGAAGAGCACGATCTCCCCCGCAGCCGGCAGCTGCTCGATATAGCGCTGGAAGTACCACTGGCTGCGCTCGCGCTCGGTCGGTGCCGGGAGCGCAGCGATCCGCACCACCCGAGGGCTCAGGTACTGGGTGATCCGCTTGATCGTTCCGCCCTTGCCCGCGGCGTCTCGCCCTTCGAAGAGGACCACGATCCGGGCGCCCTCCGCTCGGGCCCACTCTTGGACGATGACGAATTCGGCTTGCAAGCGGAGCAACTCAGCCTCGTACACCGAGCCGCGCAAGTTCTTGGAAGGAGCAGCCGCGGCGCTCTTGCTCTTCTTCGCCATACCGCTCATTCTGCACGAAGCGGCACAGCTGAGCGCTATTCGTGCGGCGCCCGAGGCGCCCGGCGCAGCAAAGATTCCCAGCCCGCTGGATCGCTGACCGCGAACCGGCGTCCGCTGACCTCTTCCGGTTCGATCCGGATGAACCGATGCTTCGGTTCGCCGTGCCATGGTTCGAGCGGCAGGTCGACGGTGTCCATCACGTCATGAAGTTGGCGGATCTCCTCCGCCTGCCCCTTGGCCACCACGCTCCAGGCCTCGCCGGCGTCCTCGTCGTAGCCATCGACCTCGAAGGCCACCGGCGCGCCACCGAGTGCTCCGGCCAGCTTGGTGCCGTCCGCCGTCCGGAAAATGATCGTTCCCCGGTCGACGACGTGATTGACCGGAAAGATCTCTGGCCGCTCGCCGACGATCACGGCAAGCCGGCCCACCTGGACCGACCGCAACAGATCCCAGCAGGTGTCCACGCCAAGGTGCTTGATCTCGCTCATCGCAGAGTCATCAATCTGATCGGTTGGACGCTGATCGGTAATGACATATTACGACGGGCGGTGCTTCAATTCTTCACCGTCGGCCGCCCCGGCAACTCGTTGGCCACCAGCCAGTAGAGGCCGAGTTGCTTCACTGTTGCGGAGAACTCGTCGAACTGCACCGGCTTGACCACATAGCTGTTGGCGCCGAGCTCATATCCGCGGAGCAGGTCGGCGTCCTCACGGGACGACGTCATGATCACCACGGGCACGATCTGGGTCCGTGGATCCGCCCGGATAGCTTTCAGGACGTCGAGACCACCGATCTTCGGCAGGTTCAAGTCCAGAAGGATCACCACCGGCTGATCCAGGACGTCGCGACCTTCGTGGGCGCCGCGGCCGAAGATGTAGTCGAGCGCCTCGGCACCGTCTCGGGCCACCACGATGTCGGTCAGCAGTGCCTCCTTCCGCAGGACCCGGCAGGTGAGTTCCTCGTCATTGGCGTCGTCCTCGACGAGCAAGATTCGTGAGCGCTTCGTGATCATCGGCCGGTTCCTCCCAGCGTGAAATGGAAGGTGGCGCCGACATCCACCGCGCTCTCGGCCCAGATCCGGCCGCCGTGCCGCTGGATGATGCGTTGCACCGTGGCCAGGCCGATACCGGTGCCGGCGAATTCGCTCGGGCTGTGCAATCGTTGAAAGACGCCGAAAAGCTTTTCCGAGAAGGCCATGTCGAAACCGGCCCCGTTGTCTCGGACGAAGTACACCGAGTCGTCGCAGCCGAACTCGATCCGCGCCTCAACCCGGTCACTGGTGAACTTCCAGGCGTTCGCGAAGAGGTTGTCCAGCGCGTTGGCCAGCAGTATCTCGTCACCTCGGACGATCAGGCCGGGCTGGACGACGACGACGACCTCCCGATCGGGTGATTCCTGAGCCAGCCGAGCCAAGGCCGAAGTGGCCAGCGCGCTGAGATCAACCGCGGCTGAGCCGAGTTCTTGGTGTGTGACTCGGGCCAACCGAAGCAGGCTGTCGATCAGATCGGCCATCCGACCGGCCGAGGTGCGTACCCGCCGCAGGTAGTCCTGACCCGTGTCATCGAGAACGTGGCTGTATTCGGTCGCCAGCGCCCCGCTGAAGCCATCGATCGCGCGCAACGGTGCCCGAAGATCATGTGCGACCGAATAACTGAAAGCTTCGAATGCCTTGCTGGAGGCCTCGGTAGCCGCCATCGCCATGGCCAGCGAAGCCTCGATCTGCTTGCGCGCGGTGATGTCGCGAGCGACTTTCGATGCGCCGATCAACGTTCCGCTGCGGTCCCGGATCGCGGACATGCTGATCGAAACGTCAACCAGGCTGCCGTCCTTGCGGACCCGGACCGCGTCATGGGTGCTGACCCGCTCACCGTTGGCCAACTGATCGAGCCTGGCCTGCACTTCATCCGCGGAACCCACCGGCATCAGGATCGCCATCGGCTGACCCACCACCTCCTCGAGGGTGTACCCGAAGATCCCGGCTGCCGCCGTGTTCCAGGTGGTGATCAACCCAGCCATGGACAGGCTGATCACAGCGTCATCGGTGGAGTCGACGATTGCGGCCAATTGAAAGCGCGCTTCATCCAGCCTGCGACGCTCGGTCAAATCCCGGATAGCACTGGAAACAAGTATCTCGCCGTCCGATTCCAGCGGGCTGAGGCTGATTTCCACCGGGAACTCGGTACCGTTCTTGCGTCGGCCATGCAATTCCAGGTCGACGCCCATGGAACGGACCTGGCGATCGGATTCGTACTCGTGCCGACGCTGCGCATGAGTTTCCCGAAACTTGTCCGGTACCAGCATCTCTACCTTGGCCCCGAGCAATTCGTCGCGTTGGTATCCGAAAAGCTCCTCGGTCTGCGCGTTAACCACGACGATCGTGCCGTCCGACTGGGCGATCACAATGGCGTCCGGCGCCGACTCGACGAAGCGCCGGAACCGCTCCTCTACTTTCTTTCGCTCGGAAACATCTCGGACCGCGACACTGACCAGGATCCCGTCCGGAGTCTGCAGCGAGGACAGACTCACCTCGGCGGCGAACTCCGTGCCATCGCTACGGACGGCGAAAAGGTCACGCCCCGCACCCATCGGCCGGGCCCGAGCGTCAACGACGTACTCCCGGCGATGCTCAGGATGGTCTGCCCGGAAGCGTGGCGGAACCAGGCCATCGACCGGACGACCAATCAATTCGCTCCGGGTGTATCCGAACAATTCCTCCAATTGGGTATTCAGCGTCACGATCCGCCCCCCGGAATCCACGATCGCCGTGGCATCGGGGGCGGCCTCCAGCAGCCAGCGCATTCTGGCGTCCTCGGACTTCGCCCAATCGGAGGCCGTCGCCGTCGCCTCTGCAATATCGTTCATCGGCCGCCTCGCTGTCCTCTGCGATCGCGCGCCCCTCACGCGTCAGCAACTCAAGAATAGCTCGGATATCACTAAGAGTCTTGGCGGGATAGCAGCGAGTGAACGGTTACGCTTTTGACACAACGGTCCCAAATACAAATTATGTCTGTGATTGAGTAATGGGTGCTTTGCGACGATTTTTCGCTCGGCGCTGTCCGTCACGCCGATCGGGCCGAACGCCCCGGCCGCGTACCGGGCCGACATCCTCGCCAACGTCAAGTAGGCAATCAAAACGCTGGGCAGTGCGGGCTTTACGTCGCACTGCCCAGCGTCAGGACGGCTTGGGCGCACCCGGCCGCGCGTACCGTCGCCAAGTGATCGCGCAACACATCACGGCGTAGGCGATCCCGATGGCGTAGAACTGCATCGGCGACATGATCGTGAGGCCGACGCCGAAAATGAAGGGCCCGAAGGCGGCGATGGCCGCCGTCCATCCGATCACGCCACCCGCCTGACGGCGCTCGAAGATCATCGGCATCTGCTTGAACGTTGAGGCGTTACCGATACCGCTGAACAGGAAGATCGTCAGCATGCCCCAGAGGAAGCTCTTGAAATCGTGCTGCAGCGCCGCCGCCGACGACGTGTCCGGGTTCAGCGCGGTCATCGTGAAGGCGATCGATCCGATCAGACCCACTCCCGAGATCAGCGTCCAGATGGCACCGCCCATTCGGTCGGTCAGCGGGCTGAAGAGCACCCGAGCCGCGGCACCGACCAGCGGGCCGAGAAAGACGTACTTCACCGGATCCGGCAGCGAGTAGCCATCCACCAGTAGCTGCGCGCTCGCGCCGACGCCGGACACGATGTCGGTGTTGCCCGCGCCGTAGAGGTTCTTCATCAGCAACCCGAACTGCGCCGACAGGCCGGCGAAGGTGCCGAAGGTCATCACGTAGATCAGGGTCATCCACCAGGTGTCCTGGTTGCGGAAGATGTCGAACTGCTGGCGAATGTTCGCGGTGATCGGCACCGACTTGAGCAGGCTCCAGGCGAGCACCGCACCGACGATGATGAACGGGATGTAGATCAGGGCGGCGTTCTGGTACCAGACCTCGCTGGCCGGCTTGCCCGGCAGCCCGGTCATCGACTGCGAACTGCCGAGGAACCCGATCAGGCTGAACCCGATGATCCACGGCGTCAACAGCTGGACCAGTGAGACACCGAAGTTGCCGATGCCCGCTTGCAGACCCAACGCCGTCCCCTGCAACCGACGCGGGAAGAAGTACGAGGTGCTGGGCATGAAGCCGGAGAAGGCACCGCCACCGATACCGGACATGAACGACAGCACCAGCAGCTGCCAGTACGGCGTCGTCGGGTCCTGCACGGCCACGCCCCAGCCGACCACCGGGATGGCGAGCAGCAGGGTGGTCAGGGTGACCATCCGGCGGGTGCCCATCATCGGGGGCAGCACCATCCAGCCGATCCGCATCAGGCCGCCGGCCAGGCCGGGCAAGGAGGTCAGCCAGTAGAGCTGCCCCTTGCTCAGGTCGAAGCCGAGGTTGGTCAGCTTCGGAGCGATCGCACTGGCCAGGAACCAGGAGGCGAAGCACAGGGTCAGGGTGAACGTAGTGATCCACAACGTGGACCAGGCGCGCCCGTGGTCCCAGGTCTCCTCGTTCTCGGGATCCCAGGCTTCGAGCCACTCGCCGCCCTTTCGGGCATCAGTCGTGGTACTCATCGGACTACTCCTTCAGGCTTACGCCGAGCGGCATCGACGACGACCGCGATGCCTGCGGATGGTTGTGCAATCTGTGGGGATTCGAGAAGCGTCGCGAGTTCAGGCGACTCTTCATGAAGCATTCGGACGACGGTGAGGTGCATCCAGAGCAAGCAGACCGCGGTCAGCAGGAAGAGCACGGCGAACGTGCTGGAGGGAAATCCGGCCCAGCGCTGGCTGTAGGCGAACAACGGGGGCAGGAAGAAGCCACCGAGGCCACCGAGCATCCCCACCAGGCCGCCGACCGCACCGACGTCCGCCGGAAAATACTCTGGAATGTGCTTGTACACAGCCGCTTTACCGATACCCATCGCGCAGCCGAGGATGAAGACCAGCACCACGAACGGCCACAGGCCGATCGAGTATGGCAATAGCTCTCTTGGCCCGGAGGGAGTTTCGACCGTGATGTGCCCGTTCGGCATCGACAGCAGCAGCGTCGAGATCAGCATGACGCCGAAGGTCCAGTACATTGCTCGGCGCGCGCCGAAGCGGTCGGAAAAGGCACCGCCCAGTGGCCGCAACAGCGATGCCGGAAAGATGAAGGTCGCGGTCAGGAGCGCCGCATGCCCCAGGCTGAGATCGAAGTTGTCCACGTAGTACTTCGGCAGCCACGCGGCCAGCGCGACATAGGCGCCGAAAACCGCTACGTAGTAAAGGCTGAACCGCCAGACCCGGAGCTGACGCAGGGGTCGCAGTTGCTCGGCGAGCGAGCGGCCACGACCGGGCATCCGATCCTGATGCGGGGTGAGAACCCAGGTCAGTACGGCCAATCCGAGCAGCAGCGCGGCATAGATGACCGGAACCAGACGCCATCCGCCGTCCAGCACACCGAAGAACGTCACCCCGGTGGTGCCGGCGATCAGAACGGGCCCGATGAACTTCGTCAGAGAGGCGCCGACATTGCCCGCCCCGAAAACTCCGAGCGCGAATCCCTGTCGCTGTCGAGGCGTCCAGGCGGAGTTCCAGGCGATCCCGGCGCTGAAGGAGTTCCCGGCGAAGCCGACCAGGAAGGCCAGCATCAACAGCGGCCCGTAGCTATGCACCTGGGAGACGAAATAGGCGGGAACGGCGGTGACCGCCAGCATCACCGCGAAAACCTTCCGGCCGCCGATCCGGTCGGTCACCATCCCGGCGGGCAACCGCCAGATCGAGCCGTTCAGCACCGCTACGGCGCTGATCCAGGACAGTTGGACGTCGCTGAGCCCGAACTCCTTGCGGATCGGAATACCCAGAATTCCGAACATCAACCAGACGGCGAACATCACCGTGAAGCTCAGCGTGGACATCACCAATACCCGGCGAGCCCCCTCCTCTACCGTTGGCTTGGCCATGGCGAACCTCTCTGAGACACGAAGGAATGTGGACATTGCGAAGCACCATTCGCTTCGATGGCCGCTCCAACGACGCTAACCTCCGGTTCAACCACGGGTCTCGGGCCTAAGGTCCCTATCGTCCGGGCCATCAGGTTCTTATCCTTGGGCAGGCCCGTCGACCATGCTCAACTGCGGCCAGTCCGCAGAGCCCAAGAACCAGCGCACGCAACTGAAGGAAGAGACCAGTCAATGGCGACCACCAGGGACCTCGTGAGCGCACCAGGGCCGGACTCGGACGCCACTGCGGCCCTCCTCAGGCTCGGCAGCTTCTTCCGCCGGAGCGCGAAAGTCTCGGCGGATCTGCGGCTGGTCGAGCGAACCGGTGGGCGCGAGGGCGACGCCTTCTACCGGGACCGGTGGAGCCATGACAAGGTCGTCCGCTCCACGCACGGCGTGAACTGCACCGGATCGTGCTCCTGGAAGGTCTACGTCAAGGACGGGATCATCACCTGGGAGAGCCAGCAGACCGACTATCCGAGTGTTGGACCGGACTCCCCCGAGTACGAGCCGCGCGGTTGCCCGCGCGGGGCGGCCTTCAGCTGGTACACGTACTCCCCGACCCGGGTGCGATTTCCTTACGCCCGAGGGCTTTTGATCGAGTCCTACCGGGAGGCCAAGGCCCGCCTCGGTGACCCCGTCGCGGCTTGGGCGGACGTCGTTGGCGATCCGGTCCGGCGGCGCCGGTATCAGCAGGCGCGGGGCAAGGGCGGCCATGTCCGGGTCAGCTGGGACGAGGCTGTCGAGATCATGGCCGCCGCGCACGTCCACACCATCAAGGAGCACGGTCCGGATCGGGTGATCGGGTTCTCTCCGATTCCGGCCATGTCGATGGTGTCGCATGCCGTCGGCGCCCGGTTCATCGAACTCCTCGGTGGGGTGATGACCTCGTTCTACGACTGGTACGCGGACCTTCCGGTCGCCTCGCCGCAGGTTTTCGGGGATCAGACCGACGTCCCGGAGTCCGGCGACTGGTGGAATGCCACCTACCTGATGATGTGGGGCTCCAACGTCCCGGTGACCCGGACGCCGGATGCGCACTGGATGGCGGAGGCGCGGTACAAGGGCCAGAAGGTCGTCACCGTCTCGCCGGACTACGCCGAGAGCACGAAGTTCGCGGACGAGTGGATGCCGGCTCAGCCGGGCACCGACGGCGCGCTGGCGATGGCCATGGGGCACGTGATCCTCAAGGAGTTCCTGGTCGACAAGCGGACCCCGTTCTTCGTCGACTACCAGCAGAAGTACACCGACCTGCCGTTCCTGGTCACGCTGAAGGAGCAGGACGGCGCCTACGTTCCGGCCAAGTTCCTCACCGCCGCGGATCTGGCCCCGGACGAGGCCGGCGGTGCGGCCGGATCCGAGGGTGCGCAGTGGAAGACCGTGCTGGTGGACGGGCGGACCGGGGACGTCGTGGTGCCGAACGGATCCCTCGGATTCCGGCACACCGATTCCGGCAAGGGCAAGTGGAACCTGGATCTCGAAGGTGTCGCCCCGCAGATGACGATGCTGGCCGATCCGCGCGGCGAGGGCGCCGTGGAGGTGCTGCTGCCGCGATTCGACGCCGCCGACGGCCAGGGTGCGGTGATGCATCGGGGAGTGCCGGTCCGCCGGATCGCCGGCCGTCTGGTTTGCACCGCTTACGACTTGATGCTCGCCCAGTACGGCGTGGTCCGCGAGGGCTTGCCGGGCACGTGGCCGACTGGTTACGACGACGCGAGCGAGCCCTACACCCCCGCCTGGCAGCAAGAACTCACCTCGGTGCCGGCCGAGCAGTGCCTGCGGGTGGCTCGCGAGATGGCCCGCAACTCCGAGCAGTCCGAGGGCAAGACCATGATCATCATGGGTGCCGGGATCTGCCAGTGGTTCCACGGCGACACCACCTACCGGGCGATCCTCTCGCTGCTGATTCTAACCGGCGCGATGGGCCGCAACGGTGGCGGCTGGGCGCATTACGTCGGCCAGGAGAAGTGCCGACCGCTGACCGGGCACGCCACGATGGCGATGGCCCTGGACTGGGTCCGGCCACCGCGGCAGATGATCGGTACCGCGTTCTGGTACACCCACACCGACCAATGGCGCTACGACGGCTATCGCGCCGACGCGCTCACCTCACCGCTGGCCACCGGGCAGCTGGCCGGGATGCACACGGCGGACACCATCGCGCAGTCGGCCCGGCTCGGCTGGATGCCGTCCTACCCGCAGTTCGACCGCAACAGCCTCGACCTGGCCGACGAGATTCCGGCGGGTGCCGCGCCGGGCGCCCACATCGTCGAGGAACTCCAGGCCGGGCGGCTGAACTGGGCGGCGGAGGACCCGGACGCACCGGAGAACTGGCCGCGCGTCCTCACTCTCTGGCGGGCGAACCTGCTGGGCTCCTCAGCCAAGGGGAACGAGTACTTCCTGCGCCATCTGCTCGGCACGCATTCCTCGCTCCGGGCCGAGGAAACCCCTCCCGATCGCCGTCCCCGAGATGTGGTGTGGCGGGATGAGGCCCCGGAAGGCAAGCTCGACCTGCTGGTCTCGCTGGACTTCCGGATGACCAGCTCCACCCTGCTGTCCGACATCGTGCTGCCGGCCGCGACCTGGTACGAGAAGCACGATCTGTCTTCCACCGATATGCACCCGTTCGTGCACGCTTTCACCCCGGCGATCGACCCGCCCTGGGAGACCCGCTCCGACTTCGATGCCTTCCAGGCCGTCGCGCAGCGGTTCAGCGAGCTCGCCGAGACCCACCTAGGCGTCCGCAAGGACCTCGTCGCCGTCCCGCTGCAGCACGACACGCCGGGTGAAACCGCCCAGCCCGGTGGCGTCGTCCTGGATTGGCGAGCCGGTGAGGTGGAACCGATTCCGGGCAAGACCATGCCCGGCTTCGTCGTGGTCGAGCGCGACTACGGCACCATCGCCGACAAGCTGGCCACCCTGGGGCCGCTGGTCGAGCGGCTGGGGCTGACCACGAAGGCGGTCACCACCATGCCCGACGAAGAGGTCGAGTATCTCGGCAAGAAGAACGGCGTGATGCTCGGCGGCGC
>DATINJ010000364.1:0-32972 GCA_035474375.1 Kineosporiaceae bacterium
GCGCACGGCGTCGAGGAAGCTGAGATCCGGATCTGGACCGTTCAGCGCGATGACGATCGTCTCGTGGGCGCTGAAGTCCCACGGCGCGCGGTCCCGGATCCAGGTTTCGTCGTACCCCCAGAAGGAAATCGGCCCCACCACCGGTTCTGGCGCGGGACCATCCCAGTCATCGATGCGCAGTTCCAAACGCCACGCCGGGATCATGTAGTCGAGCAGGTCGTCAGCATCGATGTCGTGGGCGTAGAAAGGCGTGTTGAAAGGTTCGATGGACCAGGAAGCGATCTCTTTCCCGTTCAGCCCCAACGCCTCTGCCAGCTCGCGAGCCAGGTCACCGGTACCCGACCCGATGAGCGAGTTGGACGCGCGGCAGACGTCGACGAGGCAAGTCAGCGACCGACCTTCAATCGCGTATCGGGGAAGCCAAAGGAAGAAGTCAGCAGCCTGGTCTCGCTGCAGGACGCCGTCAGGTGAATCACTCATTTGGTCCTCTGAAGTCCGGGCCGACCTTGAACGTGTACAGCTTTTCGCCGCCCTTGGTCCGGTTGCAGTCGGCGCAGAGAATCTCCAAGTTCGAGATGTCACTGTAGAAATCGGTCCTCGACTTGTGGTCGCTGTTGCTACCCTGCTTCCCCTTATGCCCGGTGTTCCAGTGAGTAGACACCGCGACCACATGATCAATCTGGGGAAGATTAGCAGGTACCGTTTCGTCTACTACGTGATCCTTGTAGCGGCAATGGTAGAGCTTGGTCAGGTCACCTCCGGTGCTCGTGTACTTGACCACGGTCGGATCTTTGCTGCGGGCCGGGCTCATTGCTTCTGCCTTGAGCGCCGCCATTCGGGTACTCTCCCATGCGGCGATTCCCCGGAAGCCGCCGTAGAACATGCCTCGAATGTTTCCCCGATAAGTCTGCATGATCTCGTTGTTAGCAACATATTTCGATTTGTGTGCGGCGATGACATGCAGCGGCCAGAAGCCATATTTTCGGCCAATGATCGCCAGCTCGGCCTCTTGTTGCTTGAGGGTCGCATACGCTTCGTCGAACTGCCGGCCACGGAGCTTGTGCGGGTCCACCGTGTTGACGATGGCCTTGATCGCGGTCAACGCCGGACCGGCTGGGCGGTACTGAGCCGACTTGAGTACCTCACGCTGGCTAGCCTCGATCAGGATCAGGAGTTGTTCCTGCTTGCCCTCCACATGACGTAACTGAATGGTCTCTCCGGCGTCCGCATCGATCCGGAAGGCGCGGGTCCGGCCGCCCGGGTTGATCTTGCCTTCGACATAGGCCCGCTCTTCGCCACCTGAGGTGTCAATTCGCAGATCGAGTTCCCGCAGCCCGTAGCGTTGCCGAATCCCAGGCAACGCCGCGGTGATCTCTGTGCGGGGCTTTCCAGCCGACAGCATCGCCTCGGACTCGCCCAGCGCGAGATCGAGGCTCTGCTGCTTGGGATCCTTGGCCTTATCCGCCCCCTTGCCGGTGACCTTGTCCTTCAGCTTTCCGGCACCGGCTTTGAGCTTGCCCCAGATCTTCTTGCCGAACTTGACCAGCTTGTCCGCCACCCAGTCGACGGCCTTCATCACCGGCTTGCTGAGCGACTGGAAGAACGCCTTCACCTTGTTCGCGATCCCGCCGATGCCGAGGAATGCCGCGAGCGCGCCGATCAGCACCGGGATGCTGCCGGCCAGCGCCTTCTCGATCAGCGCGCCGACGCCACCGCCCCCACCGCCGGCGATCGCGATCACGGCGTCCAGCACCGAGTTCACGAAGGCCGCGATCTGCGCCCCGCGCTCGACGATGAACGTGATGAAGTCGATGATCATCTTGCAGGCTTTGATGAATGCGCTGGCCGGGTTCAGCAGGCTGATCAACCAGGTGATCCCGGCGATCAGCACGGTCGGGATCAGGTACTCGCTGATCTTGCTGAGCAGCTTGTCCTTGAGGTCTCCGACCCGCTCGACAATGGTCTCCCAAATGCCGCCGACACCCTCGCCTTTCAGCTTCTGGGCGAGCGGCTCAGCTTCCTCGACCGCGGTCACGGCCTGGTCGGGCACCCCGCGGGACACGATCCGGCCCCGGATGGCGTTCCAGGTCAGCCCGAGCAACGAGGCGATCATTCCGATGATGCCCTTGAGGTCGAACTTGGCCGGCAACTGTAGCCCGGTCGAGGCCATCGCCCCCATCAGCCAACCGACCAGGCCGTTCTTCAGGTGAGTGCCGATGTTGCTGATGAACGACGTGAGCCCGGAGCCCACTGCGCTGATCAGGTTGCCGAGGAATCCGATTGGATCCTTGATGATCGTCATGACCGCCGACGCGGCCTTGGCCAGGACATTCAGCAGCAAGTCTTTGAGCGCCAGGATCGTCTTGATCGCACCCTTGACCGCATCGACGGCCTTGGCGACGAAGCCCTTGTTCGCTTCCTTCTCCGCCTCGATCTCCTCGTCGACGGACTTCATCGCCTCCGAGTACTTCGACGCCAGCGTCTGCACCAGTTCTGTGGACTTGGCGTTGACGCTCTCGGTCAACTCGTCGAACCGACCGGCGAACTCGGCCGCCGCGCTCCGGCCGAATTTCTGCAGGTCGGCAGGGAGTTTCTGAACCTCGGCCTGCAGTTCGGTGCGGCCCTGCGCGATCCGGGCCTTGGCCTTGCCGAGCGTGGTTCCGATGGTGTCCGCGATCCGCGAGATGACACCCTGCATCCGGTTCACATAGCCGGCCCGGGCGGTGACGAAGATCTGGTTGGCCTCGCTCGGCAGGCCGGCGAACTTGTCCCGAACCCAGCGGGCCTTGCCGCGCAAACCGGAGTACCGCTCGTCCTTGTACGCCTCCATCTTCTGCTTGTGCTCGGCGGTGAAGGCGTCCCGGGCCTGCTTCTCCTCCCGGGTGAACTGCTCGTCGACGGTCTTGTCCAGACCGGCGAGCATCGCCTCGACCTCGGCCTTCGTCGCGTCGAAGACCTTCTGCAGCCGGGCCGTGGCCTCGGCCCGGCGTTTCTCATCGGCGCTCTTGGTGCCCTGCTGGCCCTGCTGAACTCCGGCGCCGCTGCGGGTCCGGTCGCCGGTCATCGCCGTCATCGCCGTCGCGCCGCTCATCCGCGCCTGCGCCTTGGCCGCCGTGAGAGTTCCGGCCTCGCTCGCCCTCAGCTTGTCCGGAGCCGCCGCAGAGTGCTGCTCGGCCTCCTTCTTGGCCGTCAGCGCACCCTCGAACTCCGGATCGGCCTTCAGTTGCTTCTCGGTGACCCCGGCCTCGGCCATTTCCGCGTCAACCTGCTTGGGACCGGCGGAGAAGTCGGTAGCTGCGGCGGGCGCCGGGTCCGGTACGGCCTTGTTCGCGTCCGGGGCAGCCGGGGTAGCCGGCGGCCGGTCCGGCGAGAGCGGGGTGACCGGCTTGGTCTTGGCTGCGGACGTGTCCGGTGGCGCCTTGGTGGCGCCTTCGATCGCGGCGGCCGACGCCTGCTTGCCGCCGGCGACCTTTCCGGCGACCTGCCCTTTGACGACGTCCGCCTTTCCGGAACCGGCGAAGTCATCGGCCTCCTCGAGGTTCTTCGGCGCCTGCGCCGAGATCGCCTCGTTGACCGCGGCGACGAAGGCGGCCTTGTCGAACTCCCCAGGCTTGGCGGCGTTCATCTTCTCGGCCTGTGCGGCCTTGCCCTGTGCCTGCTTGTCGTCGGCCGGTGCGACCGCCGCCGCCTGGGCTGCGGCGGCAGCGCTCGTGGCTGGCGGATGACTGGTCAGGGTTCGGCGCTTGGCCGAGACGTCACCGGTCAGAGCCGCGAACTTGGGATCTTCGTGGGCCGTGGCGGGGCGTCCGCCAGTCGGTTGCTGAGCCGGAGCCGCCGGGTTGGCGATCAACCGAGAGACAGCCCGATTTCCGGCCTGCCGCTGCAGCGCGGCAGCACCACGCACGGTGACCGGGCGCCGGACACGGCCAGTCGCAGTCGACTCCGGTGATCGAGTCGTTCGAGGACCAGCCGCAGCGGCCTCGGCCTCTGGCCGGACCGGGTCCAGCCGGGGTGGCGGACGCTCGTGCTGATGTTCGGCGACCATGGCGCTCCAGGTAATCGACCGGCTCGAACCAGGTATGCCTGAGTGCGGGATCAGCCTGCTGGTGCAGCCTCCTCTTCTTCCTCGCCCTCCCGCTGAACGGCCGCGCCCGCGAAGCTGCCCTGGACCTCTTCCTCTTCCTCGCCCTCCCGCTGAACGGCGGCGCCCGCGAAGCTGCCCTGGACCTCTTCCTCGTCCTCGCCCTCCCGCTGAACGGCCGCGCCCGCGAAGCTCCCCTGGACGACGGATCCGTCCTCGGCATCGCGCTGCACGGCCGAGCCGGGCGCCGCAGCCGGCGTCGGCGCGGGCGCCGACATCACCTTTTCTGCGTTCGCCGACGCTTCCCGCTCGAACCGGTCGCTCGGATCGCTGATCTTGATTCCGCCGGCAGCCGGCGAACCGTCGACCGGACCGTTGCGCTGCTGGACGACGTGGGTGAGCTCGTGCGCGAGCGTCACCTGACCGTCCGAAGAGGAAGGGTCGTACCGATCGCGCTGGAAGACGATGTTCGACCCGACCGTGTAGGCGTGGGCATTCACCGCGACGGCCGAATCGTGTGCCTGGCCGTCGTCGTGCACCCGGACGTCGCCGAAATCGTTTCCTAGACGCGCTTCCATATCCGAGCGCACCTCTGGTTCGAGCGGACGGCCGCCCCCGGAGGACACGACGTCGTGAACCGGCGAGCGTTCCTCCTCCCCAGACATTGCCGCGTTGACCGCGGAATTTCCTGCGGCGCGCTGTAATTGAGCCATTCCCTCGGCACCGACGGCGTCCCAGCGGCCTTCGGTGGCAGCCCGCGCCGTCAGCGAGTGCTCCAGGCTGTCGAGCCGGGACCCCTTCGGTCGCATCGACTCCGGGACGTCCTGGTCATGCGTGTGCATGCGAATCCTCCCCACGTGAGGTGGTCTTTCCAGCGTGCCAGCGCAACTGGTTGGCGCAAAGCCTTGGCAGCCGCCCGTCCGGGTCGGAGGAACTGCCCGAAAGGGCACAGCTTCGGTATCTCAGATTCTTACGGGTGACCGCCGGGTTCTTGACGGAGTCTTTCCGTCGCGGACGTCGGCGATGTTCCCGTCACCTGCCCGTTGGCCACCGAAACCAAGATCAACGGAGGCAAATCCGGTGGCTACCGGGCAGATGACGGGAACATCGCTGATGTCCGGGCCAGTTCTCAACCATCGCCCTGGTCGGGCAACTCGGTGGCCGTGATGCTGGGCTCGGGATCCGACGGCTCGGGGACGGTCTGCGTCGGATCGAGGCTCGGCTGGGTATCGGTCGAGCGCTTGGCGGTTGGTACCGGGGCGGTTTTGGTCGACCTCACCCGCGGAAACGTGGTCGGGGCGATAGCCGCTCGGGAGGTCGAGGCTCGAGCCGACTTCGTACTCGTGGCAGTCGGCAACCGCCACGGCCAGGTCGTCGCCACCGGCAAAGGAGCGTCGGCCGCAGTCGCACCCGGCGACACCGGGTCGACCCCTGACTCTGCGCCACCTCGCTCGGGGACGCTGAGGGCCGCGTTGATCCCGCTGATCAGGGCGATCACGGCCAGCGCCACGCCGATCAGCAACAACGTCAGGCCGAGAGGGCTGAGGCTGGCAAACCAACCACTGATCGACTCGTCCGCACCGACAGGCTCAGCGGTCGAACCGAGCTTTTCGGCCGGCCCTTCGGCATGGCTCCTTTCGGCTGGTCCCTCGGCATGTCTGGCCAGGGGATCAACCGCTGGTCTCTTCAATGGCCGCTGGGCAAACACCAACGCGTCGAACGGCTCCAACAGCTCGGTCTGTGGATCAATGGGTTCCAACATTTCGGTCGGCGGAGCAATCGACGGCGCAACGTCAACCGGCGACGCAGCCTCAACAGGTAGCGCAGCCTCAACCGGCGACGCAGCCTCAACAGGTGGCGCAGCCTCAACAGGTGGCGCAGCCTCAACAGGTGGCGCAGCCTCAACAGGTGGCGCAGCCTCGACCGGCGACTCAGCCTCAACAGGTAGCGCAGCCTCAACAGGTAGCGCAGCGTCAATTGGTAGCGCAGCCTCATCTGGCGGAGGTGAGAGCGCAGCGCCGAGGGCGATCGCGAGCTGAGGCTGATTGTCCAGGATGACGGGGCGGCCCAGCCGGGATCTCAACGCCTCCTGCACCAGCGGAACCCGGGAGGACCCGCCGACCAACACCACAGCGGTGAGATCGGCAGTGGTCGCGCCCGACCGATTGACGGACCGCTCCAGGCTGTCGATCGTCAGATCGACCAGCGGCCGGATCAGCTCCTCCAGCTCGGACCGACGGATCACCACGGTACGACGCTCCGCGGCGAGATCGACGCTGATGTCGGCACTGACGTCTTCGGAAAGGTACTCCTTGGCCTCAACGATCTCGCGACGCAGAGCCGCCATCCGGGTCGGGTCGGTGGCCGCCGGGCCGCCCCCGAGCGCCGCCCACACCTGCCCGAGGATGGCCTCGTCGAACTCCATCCCGCCCACGCTGTCGATTCCGCCTGGCATGCCGAGGATCTCGAAACCGGTTGCCCCCCGGCGTAGTACAGCCGCATCGAAGGTTCCACCTCCGAGGTCGTAGATCGCCATCGTGGCTCCCGGCGCCACCTGCCGGACGGAATCAAAATGAAGGGCAGCCGCGATCGGTTCGGCCAACAGGCGGGCGGACTCGACCCCGGCGTCCCGGACCGCGCCGAGAAAGCTCTCACGCTTGTACGGGCCCCAGTTCGCCGGGTGGGTGACGATGACCGTGGTCGGCCGCTCGCCCTCCAGTTCGGCGACCCGGTCGATCACCCAGGCCAGCATCAGCGCCATCAACCGTTGGGCGCTGAACGAGGTGCCGGCCAACCAGAGCGGCACCGGATCACCCACCCGCCGCTTGAACTCGCGGGCGGCTCGGTTCGGCTCACCGTCCGCTCGGCGTTGAGCAGCCTCCCCGAACATCAAGGAGCCGTCGTCCCTGAGGAACACCACGCTCGGGACGGCGGTAGAGCGGTTGCCGAGCTGTACCGGACGCACCTGCTTGCCGTCCCACACCGCGGCCGCGATCTTCGTGGTGCCGAGGTCTACCCCGAGCTGATACGCCATGGACACCTATGCTCAACGCAGCAGAGACAGATAGCGACCGAACTCGCGCTCCAGCACGAGTCGACCGAGTTTGCGGTACTCCTGCTCGACGGCGGCGATCAACTGCGCCATTCCGACCGGCCGATCGGCGGCCGCGGCCAGGTAGGCGGCGGTGATTCCGGCGGAACGGATGTTGCCACCGGTCAACTCGAAAGCCTCCGCGCAGAACGGTAGATCAAGATCGTCGCCGAGTGGCAGCGGTGCGGCCAGGCACCGCTCCCAGAGCGCCAACCGCAGCTCCGCGGTGGGCGCCGGGAAATCGATGATGCAGTCCAACCGCCGGGTGAAAGCCTCGTCGATGTTCGCCCGCAGGTTCGTGGAGAGGATCGCCAACCCGTCGAAGGTCTCCATTCGTTGAAGGAGATAAGCACTTTCGATATTGGCGTATCGGTCGTGCGCATCCCGCACCTCGCTACGTTTGCCGAAAACGGCGTCCGCCTCGTCAAACAGCAGGACGGCGTTCACTCCGGCCGCCTCGCTGAAGATCCGCTCCAGGTTCTTCTCGGTCTCCCCGACGTACTTGTCCACCACCGTCGCAAGGTCCACCTTGTACAGGTCGAGCCCCAGTTCGGCGGCGATCACCTCCGCCGACATCGTCTTACCGGTTCCGGAGTCCCCGGCGAACAGCGCCGTCACGCCGTGCCCGCGGCCACCTCCCGGGCGCATCCGCCACTGGCTGAGCACTTGATCTCGGTGCCGGGCACGGGCCGCCAGCTCGTCCAACTGGGCCCGGACCGAATCCGTCAGCACCAGATCCGACCAGCCGACACCGGGCTCGACTCGACGCGCGAGGCGCTCCAGCCCGGCGGCGTTCTGCGCGCGGGCCCCGGCTTGCAGGAGCGCGCCGTCCACCGGCCCACCACCGAAGTTGGCGGCCAACCGGGCCCAGTTCACCGCCCGACCGATCTGCTCCGGACCGAGATGGAGGTGCAGCGGGGGTGCAACCACCGGCCCACCCGGCCCGCCTGTCGCCAGTTCGGAGCGCCAGAGCTGTTCGCGCTCGAGCGGACCCAGCTCGGGGGATTCCGTCTGCAGTGGCACGTTCCGGCTCCACCCGGGATCCCAGCTGACGTCACCGACCAGCAGCACCGGCACCGAGAGGTTCGCCATCCGCCGCAGCGCCTCCGGGTTGGCCCCGGTCAGGGCCTCGACGGGTTCCGCGACCACTCCGGCACCACGCAGCAGGGCCTCCCGACCGGCCAGCCGAACCAGTTCCTCCGGCTCCGGTTGACCGGCCAACCGATCCAGGTCGAGCCCGATCACCTCGCGTCCGGCGGCAGTCAGTGCGGCCTGCGCCACCCGGCGACCGGTGCGCCGGCCGAGATCGCGCAGGTAGATCAGCCGGACGCCGTCGTCCAGCACCCGAGCCAGGCCACCGGCCACCTCGTCGAGGTCACCCGGGCCGGCCGAATGATCGGAGGCGGTTCGGTCCGGCAAACCGAGCAGCACCTCCCCGAGAGCGGCTTCCGGCTCGTCGTCACCCAGCAGATGCGAGGTGACCCGATCCGGCACCCGGAGCCCTCGCGAGAGGTAGGGCCGTTCCGGGTCTTCGATGGTGACCAGCCGGTGGGTGCGCAGCGGTGCTCCCGGGGCCAGCCGACCCCGGGCGGACGCCGAGGTCGGGCGCACCCCGGCCACCTCCAAGGCCAGTCCGATCGTGGCCCGGCGCCGGCTGACGTCATCGTTCAGGTAGCCGTAGAGCCGCTCGAACCGCGCGTCCAGGTCCGGAATCATTGCGGCGAGCAAGATCTCGACGTCCAGGTCGCTGAGGTAGAACCGGCGCTGGACCGCCCGCAGCCGGGACGGCGTCCCGGCTCGCTCGGCCTGATCACAGGCCTCCTCGACGGCCAGCCGCTCGGTGTCGTCGCGAGCGAGGTACGGCGAGCGCGCGGCCAGCAGCCGATCGACGTCCTCATCGGTCAGGTACAGGCCGCGGAACGGGTCGTCCGGTGCCGGATCGTCCTGCCTGCGGTGTTCCACCAGAGCTCGGACCCGGACCTCTACCAGCCAGATCCGCGAGAACAGGTGTGCCAGCCCGGCCGAATGAGTGGTCACGACGGATCAGCGTCCGGCCGGGGCCGGCCGTCGCGCTGCTCGGTGGGGAGTTCGGCACCATGGCCGCCGACACTGACCCGCGGCGGCAGCACCACCGGTGGACCGGTGTGCCGACGTTGGCCGGTGTCGATAGGCGTGGTCACCACGATGTCCAGGGACGGCTTCAACTCGCCGCCGAGGGCGGACCAGACGTCAGCGAACGCCCGGTCCTCCGGCGGTGGCAGGCCGACGGTGAGCGGCACCGGCAGCCTGAGATCCGCCAGCCGGGGTTCCAGGTACTCCGTCGGAATCGCGTCGTGCCGAAGAAAGCATTCCAGCAAGGTGGAGAGCAGCCGATGCTCGTCTTCCGGTCGCTGGGTCCAGGCCGTCACCAGGTACGAGAGTTTGAAATGCCGGGGAGGCAGATGGCGGCCCACGACCCGGCCCGCGCCGTCGTACTCGTTCACCTGACCGCGCTCGCGGCGGCGCATGTCCTCCCGGATGTCGTAGAGGTAGACATCGACCGTCGGCGAGTTGCGGCGTCCGGCCCAATCTTTGGTCGGAGCGTCGAACACCACCTCGATCTCGCTGTCCGCGAACGCCTCGGCCCGGATCAGCGCTTTCAACCCCTGATCGACCTCATGGATCACGTCGCGCCTCCCGACAGTGCCCGCTCGGGTCTTGCGCTGAACGAAGCAAAATGAACGACTGAAAGCCGACCGTCGCATGTCGGCGGCGTTCCGGCAGCGGGGAATCGGGCGACCGGTCGGGCAGAATGCATTGCCCGATCGGGTGAACCCCCGGGCCGAGCGCGCGATTCGGATCTGGAGCCTGGTCCGAGCGACCGACCCGGCCCTACCGTTGGATGCGTGGATGAGCCGGTCCTGACCTTGAGTGCCACCCGACTGCAGGTCGAGCCGGGCGGGCAGGCTCAGCTGTCCGTGACCGTCAAGAACCCCGGCCACCTGGTGGAATCGTTCCGGCTGGACGTGGTCGGTCTCGATCCGACCTGGTGGCAGGTGCATCCCCCGGAGCTGGCGGTCTACCCGGCCAAGGAGGAGACCGCGCTGGTCGTCCTCACTCCGCCGGCCGGAGCTCAGGCCCCCGACGCGGCGCTTCCGTTCGGCGTCCGCGCGGTCTCCACGCTGGATGCCCACCGCAGCGTGGTCGAGGAAGGCGACCTGGAGGTCGGCCGGATCCTCGATCTCCAGGCGACGATCCGGCCGGTGACCTCTCGCGGCCGCTGGTTCGGCAGCCACCAGGTGACGTACACCAACTGGGGTAACTCCGCCATCCACCTGCGGCTCTCGGCCAGCGACAAGGATGGTCAGCTCGGCTTTCGGCTGACCCCGGAGCAGGTCTCGGTACCGGTCGGCGGCAGCGCCCGGGCCCGGGTGCGAGTCCGCCCGGTCAAACCATCCCTGCGCGGAACACCGGCGCATCGACCGTTCCAGGTGATCGGCGAGTCCGGAACCTCGCTCCCGACCGGAACCCCGCGCACCGCGGCCGCCCGAGCCGGGGTGCCGGAGCCGGGCCGCCCGGTTCTGGACGGCGCGTTGCAGCAGGTTCCGATCCTGTCCCGGTCCGTCGTGATGCTCGCCGGCCTGCTGGTGCTGGGCCTCGTCGGGCTGATCGCCATGCTGGTCAAGACCAACCAGGTCGACGGTGCGCCGATCGCTGACGTCGCTCCCGCGACGCCGACCGGTCTCACCGCCGCGGCGCCGGGTGCCACGGTGATCCAACTGCGCTGGAACCCCAGCGACCGCGCCGAGTCGTACGAGGTTCGACAGGTGGATCGGAAGGACCCGGCCTCGTCGCTGAAGGTGAACCTCGTCGCCGGTGGCGCGACCGCGTTCGCCGACCAGGTCAAGAAGCCACTCACCCGCAGGTGCTACACCGTGGTCGCGGCCCGCGGCGGTAAGACGAGCCTGCCGAGCGCCGTGAAGTGCGCCACCACCCGGGACGACGCGCTGACCCCGCCGACCGACGTCCAGGCGGTCCCCGCCCCGACCGGGTTCAAGGTCAGCTGGACCGGCAACGTGCGCAACGAGCACGTCGTCCTGGTCGACAACGCGCCCGTCGGGCAGCCGAGCCCAGCCGGGGTCTCGGACACCATCGTGGCCATCCCGGCCGGCCAGCACTGCGTGAGCGTGCTGGCCAAGCGCGAACCGAACAAGGCCTCGCTGCCCAGCAAGCCGCCGGTCTGCGTGGACTCCGTCGGGGCCGGCGCGACCACAGCCCCGCCCAGTGCTGCCGCCACCGCGGGCGGCGGAGGCGGGGGCGGCGGCGGAGGAGGCGGTGGAGGCGGAGGCGTCACGGAGCCGCCGACGACCTCCCCGCCCCCGGGTGGAAACCTCGGTGTCAGCGGCTGGGTCGCGATGTTCGGCCCGTATCCGGAGCAGAGTTTCGCCGAGCGCTTCCGAGACCGAGCGCAGCAGAGTGGTTTCGCCGCCGCCCGGATTCTCCAACTACCGGTGGACGGGCTCCCGCCGGAGTTCCGGCTCGGGATGGTCGTCGTCGTGGATCAGTTACCTGATCAAGCTACCGCCGAGCGGGTGTGCGCGGCGGTGACACCGGACAAAGACACGACCTGCCGTCCGGAGTTCGCATCAAACTGAGCCAAGCATCCCCGGCCCGGCCCGAGCCCTGCCAAGCACCCCCGGCCCGACCCGAGCCCTTCAGCCGGGAGGCTCTCCGCCCCGCCGTCCGCTCAGCGCTGCCAAACCGTCACTTCTCCGAGGTCAAGGCGACTACCCGGATCGGCCGGCGCATACCCGGCCACAATCGTGATCACCACGCCGCCGACCAGCCCGGCGTGCACACCGAACCGTTGCAGGTCAGGGCTGTTCTTCAGGTCGACCGACTGGCACTCGCCGTTCTTCCAGCGCAGTTCCAGGGTCTGTGGTTGCCAACGATCAGTCCGTTCGTCGGGCTCCACCAGGCCAGCCTCGAAGCCGATCTCCCGGACGTCGACGGCGGTCTTGAAGTCGATCGCCAAGGAGGTGGCGGTGGCCCCGGCCGGCGCTACCCCCGGCTGCAATTGATCAGGCTGCGCTTGACAGGCCCGGTCCGGATCACCGTCCGTCGTCGCCGTCCATTGGGTGGTCCACCCACGAGCCCGGACGCCGTCCACCGCGAATCTGGCGGTCGGGTCGGGTTGATCACCGGCCGGCAGCGCGGTCGCGGTCAGCCCGGCCACCCTGCCGGTGCCCCGGACGTGACCGATCTGGTCTTTCACCCGTTGGATCGGGTGCAGGTTCGCCAGGCCGAGGATGGCGGTGAGCACAGTGACCGCCACGACGCCGACCAGGATTCGGAATCCGACGGTGGCGCGGCTCAGACTGCCGCTGTACGGGCCGCGATCGCCGAACCAGCGTCGTCGCAATTGATCCTTGAACGCAACCGGTGGGGCTGGCGTAGTAACCGAGGGAGTGGTCAGCCATTCTCCACACCGGCCACAGAACCGGCGTCCTTGATCGTTCTCCTGGCCGCAGTTCGGGCAGATGGACGCCGATTCGTCGGTCGCGGAAACTCGCATCAACCGAAGCGTGGACTGCGCCGAACCAGCAGCGGACGGGGCCGCCGCTCCGGACGACGCATGCCGTGCGCCAACCGACCCGGAAGCAACGGGTCGGTTGGCCGAGCCACCGGAGGGAAACGGTTCAGGTTCAGGTTCGGGTACAGGTTCGGGAGCCGGCCGACGAGCGGGCTTTGGTTCAGGGACCGGGGCGGAGACCACTGGTTCGGGCTGCGATCGGGTATCCGGTTCCGCTGGGACGTCGGCCTTGGTTCCGTCCCAGTCGAGGTAACCGTCGCAGTTCTCACAGAACCGCAGACCTTCCCGATTGCTGGCGCCGCAGCTCCCGCACACCACCCCCGCCATGGCATTCCTCATTTCGCGGGTCGGGGCCCGGACCAGAACACCCGACTTGTGCCGATTCCCCTGGAGCGACAATTGTTGCATCCCCGATCTCTTTGTTTGCAAGAATGACGCCACGGCTTCGGGGAGGACCGTCATGATCGCCTGCGCCAACTGTGGCCGCGAGAATCCAGCAGGTACTCAATTCTGCCCGGAATGCGGCGACTATCTCGGCTGGCAAAGCGCGCCTGCAAAAATTCCAGCCCCAACCCCAGAGCCAGAGCCAGCCCCAGAGCCAGCCCCAGAGCCAGCCCCCGAGCCAGAGCCAGCCCCCGAGCCCGAGCCCGAGCCAGCCCCCGCGCCCGAGCCGATCGCAACCTCAGACCCCCAACCAGCAGAGACCACCCCCGCGTTTGAGATACCTGAGGTCTCTGCACCCAAGCTGGAATCACCTCCGGCGCTGGCGGGTGCGGTCTCCGCGCTCGCCGAAGGCCAGCGACTGGCGGAACAGCACGAGCGTCCGGACGTCGGGCAGCACCTGGCGACCGCGCGCGACCGACTGGCTCGTCAAATGCTCGGGGTCGCCGTGGTCGGAGAATTCAAACGCGGCAAGAGCACGTTGATCAATGCGCTCTTGCAAACGGATATCTGCCCAGTTGACGCCGACATTGTCACGGCCGTTCCGACGGTCGTCCGTTACGGAGAATCCCCGTCCGCGGTCGCGCACTTCACCCGGGACGACGATCCTGCCTCCGAACTGGTGGAAGAGCAGGTGGACGTCGATCGGCTGTTCGATCTTGTTTCCGAAGCCGCCGCACCCGCGCGTCGGCAGCGTTTGCAGTCTGTCGAGGTCTGGCTGCCGCACCGGCTGCTGAAGACCGGGGTTTGCCTGGTCGACACCCCAGGCGTCGGCGGGCTGGATTCGGCGCACGGAATGGCCACCCTGAGCGCGCTCAGCAACGCCTGCGGAATGATCTTCGTGACCGACGCCTCCCAGGAATTCACCGCCCCCGAACTCGGCTTTCTGCGCCAAGCGCTGGAGCGTGCCCCGGCCGCGATCTGCGTCGTCACGAAGACCGATCTCTATCCGGAATGGCGTCGAATCGCCGACCTGAATCGCCAGCATCTGGCGACCGCCGGCCTCGACGTCCCGGTGGTGCCGGTCTCCTCCTTCTTGCGGCTGCGCGCCTGGCGAACGCCGGAGCTGAATGCGGAGTCGGGGTTCGCCGGGATCTTCGACTGGCTGCGCACCGATGTGATCGAGGCCTCCGCCACGGAGGCGGTGACCGCAGCCGCCCGAGATCTCGACTTCGCTCAAGAGCAACTCCGCCTCGAGGTCACCGCCGAGCAAAAGGCGCTCGCCGAACCCGAGACCTCAGCCCTGATGGTGCAACAGCTGCGGCGCAAGTCGGAGCGCACCCGCCGCCTCCTGGACAGCGATTCCGGTTGGCAGCAATTTCTTTTCGATGGCGTCGAGGATCTCGTCGCGGACGTCAAGCACGATCTTCAGGAACGCATGCGAACCCTGATGCGCGAGGCCGATGAGGTCATCGACCAGGGTGATCCCAAGGAGACCTGGCCCGCGATCGACATCTGGCTGCATCGGCAGGTGGTCCGGACCGCAACCGCGAATTACGATCTGTTGAGCCAACGGGCCGAAGAACTCGCGAAAGAAGTCGCCGAGTCCTTCGCCTTGGAATCGGACGCGCCCCTCACGCTCGGGTTGACCACCCCCGCCGAGTTGCTCCGCGGCCTGACCCTGAACGAATCCGAGCCGGCGGTCGGCGGCCAGGGCCTGACCCGGATGATCTTCGCCGGGCGAACGGCCGCCCTGGTGCCTGCCCTGGTCTTCGGCGTGATCGGCGGCAACCTGGCGCTGCTCGCGACGATGGGTCCGCTCGCCCTGGCTCTCGGCGCGGGTATCGGGCGCAAGCTGGTCCGCGATGAACGCCAGCGACAGCTGGTCTTCCGCCGCCAGCAGGCGAAGATCGCCTGCCGGCGGTACATCGACGAGGCAACGTTCGTCTTCGGCAAGGACTGCATGGACTCGCTTCGCCGCACCCGGCGGGAACTCCGCGACGAATTCCAGTCCAGAGCCGCGGTGCTGCACGCATCGTCGCAGCGAGCGTTGAATTCGGTGGAGCGCGCGACCCAACTCGATCCGGCCGAGCGCGAAGCCCGGGCCGCCGAGCTGGCCGCGCGGAGCCGAGAAATCGACCGGCTCCAACCCGCGATGGCAGCAGCATGACCCGGCTGATGGACGTCGTCCACACACCAATCCCCCGGACGGAGCCAGCGTGACCGGCCTGATGGGCGATCCCCAGACGCTGGATCCGCTGACCGAATCGGTCCGGGCGCTGACCCGGATGGCACTGGATCGAGCCCAGGACACCGCCGCCCGCGAGCAGTTGACGCTGGCCCTGGAGCGGCTGTCTCAGCCACTTCGGCTGGCCATCGCCGGGCGGGTCAAGGCCGGCAAGTCGACCCTGCTCAACGCCCTGATCGGGGAGGAACTCGCACCGACCGACGCCGGGGAATGCACCCGCCTGGTCACCTGGTACCTCGGCGGGGACAACGCTCAGGTGCTGGTGCACTACCTCGATGGTCGCCGAGAACCTCGCCCGTACCGGCGGGACGGCGGGGCGTTGGACATCGACCTCGGCGCACCGGTGGAGGAGATCGACCACCTCGAGGTCACCTGGCCCTCTTCGCGACTGCGCGACATCACCCTGATCGACACACCCGGCATCGCCTCACTGTCCGCAGAGATCTCCGAGCGGGTTTCCGTCCTGCTGCCGACGGACGACGAGCGAGCCCCGACCGCGGACGCCGTCCTGTACCTCCTGCGACACGCGCACGCCAGCGACATCCGGTTCTTGGAGGCCTTCCATGACGACGACCTCGGTCGGGGGACGCCGGTGAACGCGGTGGGGGTGTTGTCTCGGGCGGATGAGATCGGCTGCTGTCGGCTGGACGCCCTGGACATCGCTGCCCGAGTGGCCGGCCGCTATCAGCACGATCAACGGATCCGACGGCTGTGCCCGCTGGTGATCCCGGTCTCCGGACTGCTCGGGCAGGCTGGAACGACGCTGCGGGAGGACGAGTATCGGGCCCTGGCCCGGATCGCCGCCTTGTCCGACGAGGTGATGGAAGATCTTCTGCTCACCGCCGATCGGCTGATCGGCGAGCATTCGCGGACCGACCTGACCCAGCTGGAGCGACGGCATCTGATCGATCGGCTCGGGCTGTTCGGGGTTCGGTTCGCGGTGATGCTGATCCGCACCGGCAAGGTCCGCTCCGCCACCGAACTCGCCGTCCGGCTGACCGACAACAGCGGGCTTGGCGATCTACGTGACGTTCTCCTGCATCAATTCACCCAGCGCAGTCGATTGCTGCGGGCCCGATCCGCGCTGTCGGCGGTGCGAGCCGTCGTGCGCCGAGGTGGTTGCGCCGAACCGGATTTGCTCGAGGTGACGGCCGAGGAGATCTCGTCCTCTGCTCACGAGTTCCGGGAAATCCGGCTGCTGAACGACCTGCGCTCGGGTTCGCTGGCGATCCAGGAATCGCGGTGGGACGAGATGGAGCGCCTGCTCGGCGGGTCGGGGCACAGCCCGGCCGCCCGGCTCGGGTTGCCGGAGGAGGCCTCGAGCGCCGACCTGTCCGCCGCGGCCCTGCACGCCTTGGAGTCCTGGCAGGCCCTGGCGGGTTCGCCGTTCTCCGGGCGCCAGGTGCAACTCGCCGCACGCGATGTGATCCGGACGATCGAAGGCATCTTCGCCGATCTTCCCCAGCCCTGAGAGCCTCTGCCGGGAGCGTGAAGATCCCGTCGGCCATCTGCCGACGGAATCTTCGCGATCATGAAAGTTCAGTAGTGGTCGGTCGCGTCGTCCGTCAGGAGATCGTCAGCCGCGCCCCCGCCTGGGCCGTCCCCTTCGGGGTCAAGCCCGCCCGACCCCAGGCCACCCGCCCCCAGCCCACCCGAACCGAGCCCGCCCGACCCCAGGCCACCCGAGCCCAGGCCACCCGAACCGAGCCCGGCTGGATTCTCGACCTGCAGGTTGTTCGCCGCTGCGAATCCGTCGCTCAGCCCATCCAGGTTGCTGTCCACCGAGCGGGAATCCGTGCCGCGAGAGAACTCATCGCCGTCCGTCAAACCATCCTTGTCGGTGTCGGCGGCCAGCGGGTTGGTTCCGTGCCGCTTCTCGAACCCGTCGCTCAACCCGTCCTTGTCACTATCGAGGGTTTCCAAGCCTCCGAACCCGGCTTTCCTGGCCGCCTCCGGGACGTCGACCCGGCCGGCGTCGCTGCCCTGGGCCTGCTCGACGCCGTCCAGGATTCCGTCCTTGTCCGTATCTTTCGACAGTGGATCCGTGTGGCTGACCGAGCTTTCGAAGGCGTCTGACAACCCGTCGCTATCGGTGTCGGCGAGCTTGGAGTTCGTCCCGAGCAGTTTCTCGAAGCGGTCGGTGAGCCCGTCCTGGTCCTTGTCGACAACCTTGATCGGTGACTTTCCGGCGTCGATCGCGAAGGGGTCCGGGCCGGCGGTTCCGGTTGCGAACGCAGCGGTCGAGCCGACCGGCACGTCGACACCGGCCTGCAAGGGGGTGTCCAGGAACTTCTGGAACGACCCGCTGGTGAAAGTACTCCAGGGCTTGAAGTTCGTCCCGTTGTTCGAAATATGCAGCGCCGCCTTGACCTGAGCCTGGACGTTGCCGGTCAGATGTTCAATGTCCCGGTCGGTGCCCTTACCGGTCTCCGCCTTGACGGTCCTGATCTGGAACAACCCCACCGACGGCCCCCACGTGCCGTTTTGCAATGCGACATCCCCCACCGCGCCCGGATCCCGGGCTGATTCGGCCTGCGCGATCGCCGTCATCGTCCGGGCTTGATCGCGACTGAAGCCCCCTTGCAGCAGAAGGGTGAAGATTTGTGATGCGCTGAGCTTGTCTGCCACGTCGCTACTCCGACCTGATCCTCGTCAATGCGTTTCTGTCGACTCAATGCGTTCTGTCGACTCAATGCGCTCCGTCGACGTCGTAATCGTCGTGAGCGTCGCCGAGTTGATCACTCACAAGCTGATCATTCTCGAGTGGACCACCGCCGAATTGGCCACCACCCAGCTGATTACCGCCGAGCTGATCACCCCCGAGCGCATTGCCGCCGAGCGCGTTGCTGGTGGCCTCGGGCTGCGTGCCGTCGCTGAGAGTGCCTTGCTGGGCCTCGAAGGCATCGGTGAGCCCGTCCTTGTCGGTATCCATCGAGCGCGGGTCGCTGCGGGCGGCAACCTCGTCACCGTCGCTGAGCCCGTCCCGATCTGTGTCGGCGCGCAGCGGATCGGTGCCGGCCCGATCCTCGAAGGCATCACTGAGCCCGTCGGCATCGCTGTCCAGCGAGGCAAGGCCGCCGAAATGAGCGGCCCGCACGGCTTCTGGAATCTCGGCCCGCCCCGGATCGCTCTGCTGCGCCACCTCGAAGGAGTCCGTCAGCCCGTCCTTGTCGGTGTCCGCGGACAGTGGATCGGTATGCGCGACCGAGGTCTCGTAGGCGTCGGAGAGCGCATCGTGATCGGTATCGGCCAGCTTGGGATCGGTCCCGAACAGCGTCTCGAACTGGTCGATCAGCCCGTCACTGTCGGCATCCGCGACCGAAGGAGGCGACCCTGGATCAATGTCGAACGGATCCACTGGGCCACCGTCAAAAGTCGCCGTCGCCCCGGCCATGGCGTCCGGGAGATCCGGCAACGGCTTGATGAACTTGAACGGGTTGACCCATTCCCCGCCCTCGCGAACCTGCAGGTGCAGGTGATTCGGAGTGCCCGCGGCGTCCCCGGTGTGGCCTACCCCGCCGATCACCTGACCGGCATTCACATGCTCACCAACCTTGAGGTGGCTGCTGGTGCCGCCCTTCAGGTGGGCGTAGTAGTAGAACCGGCCGTCGTCGCCCTGAATCCGCACCACGTTGCCGCCGAGCCCGTTGCTGAACCCCTGAACAACCGTGCCACTCGTGATGGCATGGATCGGGGTGCCCTCGGGCGCGAAGATGTCGATGCCCTCGTGCTTGCGACCGCCCGATCGAGGCGCTCCGAAGGTGTCTGCCAGTTGCCGCCCGGTGACCGGCTGACAGAACGGACGCTTGCTCTCGACGCCGGCGAAGGACAGCGACTCCAGGCTCGCGGCGGCCTGGCTATCGCGGACGGCGACCATGACTCACCCCCGTGCTCCAACCCGTCGGCGGGTCCGGCGGGAGGCCACGCTCACCCTCGAACACGGCATTACCAGGGTAAATGATCGTCCGCGCCCGCCACAGGGTCAGATCAGCCCTTCCCGGACGGCGTAGGCCACGGCGTGTGAACGATTGCGTAACTGCAGCCGGGTAGTGACGTCGTGCAGGATGCTCTTGATCGTTCGCTCGCTGAACGCCAGCTGCCGGGCGATCTCACCGGTGTCCTGACCCTCGGCGACCAACCTGAGGACCTGGATCTCGCGTTCGGTCAGCCCGGAGAACCGCAGTCCACGGGGAGCCAGGATCTGCCGTTGCAACTTGCCGACCTGGCCGAGCAGGCCGGCCAGCAGATCGGCCGGCAGTTCTGCCTGACCGGCCCGGACCTTCGCGATCACGCTGATCAACCGATCCGAGGTGACCTCACCCCGGCGGAGCAGGGCAGACACACCGGCTTCGGCCGCAGTGACGATGCCCTCCTCGTCCAAGACGGCTCCGATCAGGATCGTCTTCGGAGCGCTCCCCCGCTGGATCGCTCGCAGCACCCGAACGATGTTCTCGTCGACCGTCTCGGCTACCACGACAGCAACCTCGGCCTGGTCGAGCTCACCGGCGGCCACCAGGTGGACCTCCGGTCTGGCCCGGAGCTGGCTGGCAACCCCCGCCTGCGAGATGGGGTCCTCCGCATAGATCCAGACCTGGATCCGTGGCATCGACATCTGTACCGTCCCCTCACGTGGCGCCCGGGCGCCGGCTACGTCTACCTCTCTTGTTCGTCGCCACCATGGTCTTCGGATCTCTTGTCGACGGCTTCACATCAAATCAACGAATACTCAACGCGCCGGACCCAAGACCGCGATGGCGCCCGCGCCCCGGGGAAGCGAGGGGAATTGAGTGAGCCATTCGGGCCGGCGAACGATCAAACCGAGTAGCGCTCGACACCCGGCGATGTAATTCCTGTGGCTGCAGCGGTTGGCCGGCGCTCCACCAACTCAGGCGTCCCGTGATCGAAGCAGCCATCCGCCGATGAGCAGCGCGCCGACCGCCCACGCCGCGAGCACCCCCAGCCCTTTCCAGGGGGCGATCGGCAGGTCGGCGAGACCGACGGTGGCCTGGACGGCGAGTCCGGCCGTCATCGGTGCGATCTGTTGGAGGTGTCGCTGCCACTCCGGATCACGAATCATCTGGGTGATGATCGGGAACAGGTAGAGCAGGCCGAGAACGACGCCGATGGCCGCCGCAGAATCCCGGACGGCGGTAGCGACGCCGAGGCTCAGCAAAGCGATCAGGATGAGATAGCACACCGATCCGATACCGGCGCGCAGCAGCGGACCGTCGGCCAGAGACAGCATCTGATACCCGTGATCTTCGGTAAAACCATTGCCGGGCAGGATGATCCAACCAGCTAGCAGCGACCCGAACACGGCGACGGTTCCGGCCACCAGGACCGCAGCGATCAGCACCGCAGCCTTGGCGGCGAGAATGGTTGACCGGCCGGGGATCGCCGTCAGCGTGGTCCGGATCATGCCAGTGCCATACTCGCCGCCCACCGCCAGCACCGCCAGGATGGCGACGGCTACCTGTCCCAGGTAGATCCCGCTGAGGCTGACCCGCGCGGCGTCCGCCCCACAGTCGCCGGTCGAGCACGTGGTGACGGTGAGCACGCCGGCGCTGACCGAGACGGTCAAGGCGACAACCGCGAGCAGCAACCAGGCGTTGCCGGCGAGGGTACGCAGTTTGGTCCACTCCGCGTGCAGGGCCGCCATCAGGCGTCCCTCCGGCGGAGCAGGACGACGGCAAGACCCAGGGCAAGGACGGCGTAGCCGCACAGCACCGCGAACCCGGCCAACGGGCTGAGCGGGAAGTACCCGCTGGTCGGCGTGTAGTAGGTGAAGACCTGGGGGTACTTCTGCACCGTCTGGTGAACCGCGAAACCGGCGGCCGGAGTGACTCGAAGTAACCAGTTCCCCGCGCCCGCAGGCAGGACGGGCGAGGTCGCGAGGATGTAGGGCAGGATCATCGCTGCGATCACCAAAGCGACCGCCCCGGCGCTGCGCCGCAGCACGGCCCCGACGGCCAGGGCGAAAACCGCGGCCACCGCGAGGAGCGCGCCGGTACTGACAACTACCCGCAGCTCTGTCCACAGGTCAACCGGAAACATGGTGAAGCCGTGGGATTTCGCGATCGGTTCACAGACCATGATCACCACCGCGGCAGTGACCAGACCGACGACGAAGGTCACCGCACCGAGCACGATCGCCTTGGCCGCTAGCACCCGACCCCGTCGCGGGCTCGCCGTCAGGGTGGTGCGGATCAGCCCTCGGCGGTATTCGGCGGTGATGTACGTCGTCGCCACCACCATCACCGCGATCAACCCGGCGAACGTCCCGACGAGGAAATTCCCGAGCGGAACGATGTTGCCCGGAGAAGCGATGCCGCCGACGATCGGCGCGATGTCTCCGGACCCACGAATCGTGAATCCGCCTGCTGACTCGGTGGATTCACCCGCCGACTGCGGGCCACCGCCGACGTGGTCCGGCACCCAGCCGCTACCCTGCCAGCCGTCCTGCAGACCAACCGACCCGAAGTGGGCGGTCGCACTGGAGGTGGTGGACTGGTGGGCGCTCTCGATGTGGTCGGGCGAGGTGACGAACAAGCCGACTTCGACAGTGGCCGGCAATGTCGCCGGGCGGACGGTCTCGACTTTGGTCCAGTGGCTGCCGTCGGTGGAGTTGTAACCGGTGACGGTGTTGCCGGAGCGGGTCAACCGAAGCCAGCGCGGGGCGGCCGCGGAGACCGCCCCGGGCAGGCCGGCCCGGTCATGGGTGTAGTCGTACTGCATCCGCACCCCGTGACTGGCCGTGGCCAGGACCGCCGCATAGGACGAGGTCGGTTCGACGCTCTCCTTGATCATGAGCCCGGCCTTCGCCCAGGGCACGGTGACGTTGTCCTGGCGCCCGGGCCCGGTGTCAGCCTGCTGAGTCAGGGAGTCCACCGCAACCGTGATGCTGCCGTCCCCGGTCAAGGATTGATGGACCCAGTAGAAGCTGTCCCGCACCGGTTCGCCGTCCGGGCCCAAAGGAACTGCGGAGGCCTCGTTCGGTAGTTCGACAGCCGCCGCACCGAACAAGCCGATCAAGATCATCAACACCGCTCCCAGGCCGAGGCCCCGCACCCAGCCGCGGACCGTTCGGAGCTTGGTCCATTCGGCATGCAGGAGCTGCCCGAAGCCGTCGCGCCCGACCTCCGTCTCGCGGCGGAACGGGGTCATCGTGGCCGTCATCGCACTGCCCCCTTCGCTGCTGCCTGGTTCGCGACCCCGTTCGCTGCGTCGTTCAGTGCCGGGACGCGCGGGGCGTCGAACCCCTCCGAGCTGAACTCCACCGAGTCGCGGGTGAGCTCCATGTAGGCCTCTTCCAGCGAGGCCCGGTAGACCGACACCTCGGAGAACGGGACGGCGTTCTGCTGCAGTAGCGCGACGATGCGCTCCGAGGACAGCCCGGAGACGGTCAGGGTGGCGGCGTCACTGGAAGCCACGGTGGCCCCAGCCTGCGCCAGGACCGTCATCGCCGCCGACCGGGCGGTGGTGCGCAGCGTGACCCGGCCCTGCGAGGCAGCCTCGATCACCTCCGCCACGCTGGTGTCAGCGACCACCCGGCCTCGGCCAACCACCACCAGGTGACCTGCGGAGTCCTGCATCTCGCTCATGAAGTGGCTGGATACCAGGACCGCACGCCCCTCCCGGGCCAAACCCGCCAGGAGACCGCGCATCCAGACAATGCCTTCGGGATCGAGGCCGTTGAACGGCTCGTCCAGAATCAGCACCGGGGGGTCGCCGAGCAGCGCTGCCGCCAGGCCGAGCCGCTGGCGCATACCCAACGAGAATCCGCCGGCTTTGCGTCGAGCGACCGACTGCAGACCGGTCCGCGCGATCACTTCCTCGACTCGACCGGCCCCCATTCCCTGTGAGTGGGCCAGCCACAGCAAGTGGTTGCGGGCGGTCCGGCTGGGTTGCAGAGCGGCGGCATCGAGCAGGGCACCGACGTGACTCAACGGGCGGCGAAGACTGCGATACGGCTGTCCGCCGATCAGCGCAGCCCCCTCGTCCACGGCGTCCAAACCCAGGATGACCCGCATCGTGGTGGACTTTCCCGCGCCGTTGGGGCCGACGAAACCGGTGATCTGACCGGGTCTGACGGTAAAGGACATGCCATCCAGAGCTACCGTCGATCCAAAGCGTTTACGCAGACCGTTGACTTCAATGGTTGCTTCCATATCCAGCAGGCTAGGGAAATCGTGGGCAACAATCGTCACGCGACAGAGGCATCTCTGCGTCCCTGACAGGAGGGACGGCGAGATCGCTCCCGCGAGGGACGACGAGGCACTGGACGGGCGGGACAATGGAGGGCGGAGCAGGCGACTCGCCATGCAGCCGACTGGCCGAGCAGGCGATCTGGCAGGGGTGGCGTTGGTGAGTTGGGAAGGCCGGGGTCGGTGGGGAGTAGCCCTGCTGCTGGGCCTGCTCGCCCTGACCGAACTGCTGGTGCGGCTCAAATTCGACGTCGATTCGGTCACCCGCGCCGGCTTGACCGGGTCCAGCGTGCGAATTACCGCCAATGAAACCGTCGTTCGAACGGAGACCGGCGAGGTCGGCACGCAATTCTTCGTCCTGTTGTGCGTGCTCTACCTGTCCAGCACGGTGCCACTGGGCTTCGGTCGAGCCTCGACTGCCGCGGTTGCCCTCTGCGGCGCGGACGTTCTGGCACTGGTGGTCTTCCGAACCCTGCCGTTGGCCGCACTAGCGGCCGCGCTGCTCGCCGGATACCGGCTCGGTCGCAGCGGATCGCGGGTGCTGGTGGGCCTGCTCGGCCTGCCGTTCGTGCTGCTCGCGCTCGCCGGGCCGGCCCGTCCGGCGCAGCCAGAGCTCCGGGTCTTCACGATCCTTCTGGCCGCGCTGGTCCCGGTGGCGGCGATCGCCGGAATCAGCCGACGGGCGCACCGCGAATCCCTGGAGAACACCGCCGCCCAGCAGGCCATCGCCGGCCGGCTGCTGGAACACACCGCACGGGGCGAGCGCGCCCGGATCTCCCGCGAATTGCATGACGTCGTCGCGCACCACGTATCCATGATCGCGGTGCAAGCCGAGACGGCCCGGCTGACTGTACCCGGCATGCCCGCAGAGGGCGCCAAGCAACTCCTGGGCATTGGCAACACCGCCCGGGCTGCGCTGACCGAGATGCGCCGGCTTCTCGGGGTGCTGCGGGCCGACGCTCAGACCCAAGCCGCCGATCGGCAACCCCAGCCCGGTCTGCAAGAGCTCAATGAGCTGCTCGATGAAGCCCGGAACACCGCGAGCGCGAACATCCGGTTGATCGTCAGCGGGCGGCCGGGCGGCCTCGACCCAGGCGTGGAGCTCGCCGCGTACCGCATCGTCCAGGAGTCGCTGACCAACGCCCGCCGGCATGCGGCAGGCGCCGCCGTGGACGTGGAAATGCACTACACCGACGATGCCCTGAACCTGCGCATCCGAGACAACGGGCCAGGCTCGCCCGCTGCGGAGCCCCGTGCCGGCAATGGGCTACTGGGCATGCGGGAACGAGTCTCGGCCGTCGGTGGCGAGATCTCGATCGGTGCTGCGACCGGCGGTGGTTTCCTGATCACGGTCAGCCTGCCCACGAAAGTCTCGGAGACCAACGGATGACCGGCCCCAGTTCGCCGATCCAGATCGTCGTCGCGGATGACCACCAGGTGATCCGTACCGGATTCGCTGCGCTGCTCAACACGCAGGCCGACTTCACCGTGGTTGGCACCGCCTCTGACGGGGTGGAGGCGATCCGCATCTGCCGCGAACTGTCGCCCGACGTCGTCCTGATGGACATCCGCATGCCGAAATTGGACGGCATCGAGGCCACCCGGCAACTTTCCGATGCGACCCAGGCCGGACCACGCATTCTGATGCTCACGACGTTCGACCTGGACGAGTACGTCTACGACGCGCTGCGCGCCGGAGCCAGCGGCTTTCTGCTCAAAGACGTCACTGCCGAGCGGCTTTTCGACGCCGTGCGGGTGATCGCCGCGGGCGATGCGCTGCTTGCCCCGGCAATTACCCGTCGTCTGATCGGGGAATTCGCTCGGCTGCAACCGGAATCGATCGCCTCCCTGACGCCGCTGTCCGTGCTCACCCCGCGCGAGACGCAGGTCCTGCGCCTGGTTGCCGAGGGCTTGTCCAACCCCGAGATCGCCGCCCGCTTGGTGGTTACCGAGGAAACCGTGAAGACCCATGTCAGCCGAGTACTCACGAAACTTGGCCTGCGCGACCGAACTCAGGCCGTGATCACCGCCTACGAGACCGGCCTTGTCGTCCCCCGCTCCCGCTGAACTGTCCACGCCAAGATCGCCCGCACCGGGCCTGGCCATCTTGCGCATGATCACGACCAGCTACGGTAGAGCGTGCACTCGAGCGTTGTACGTAACCTTGGCCAGGTCCTGATTTCCCGACACGGTGGTGACCGCCAACAGGTCAAGCTGGTCATTGCCGTACGCCAGCATCATCGCCAGGGCATCGTCGTGGCCGGGGTCGCAGTCGAGGACAATCTTCTGCTTCGTCATCCTTGCCGACTCTAACCGTCGGCGAATCAGCTGCCCAAAGCCGCGGTCGGCGTCGTCCCGGCGCTCGGTCAGTTCTTGATCTCCAGCAGGGATCGGCCCAGCGGAGTCACGGTGTGCATCACGGCCTTGCCGATTCGGGTGGTGCGAATCAGTTCGGCATCCCGCAGAACGGCGGTGTGCTGGCTGATCGAGCTCGCGTTGACGCCGACCCGACGGGCGAGTTCAGAGGTGGTGCAGCCAGCCTCCACCGCACCCAGGATCCACGCCCGGGTGGCTCCGAGCAGAGCGGACAGATTCTCTCCGGTGCCAGCACCGGACCCCTTGGCGGTGAGCTTCAGATCATGCTGAACCGGGTACACCAGGACCGGTGACAGCGAAGAATCGTAGAGCGCATCGGGCGTGTTCCAACTGAAGTAGGAGGGCACCAGAAGCAGCCCTCGGCCCTGCAGATACAGGTCCTGATCAACCGGGAAGTCAGCTTCCAGCACCGGGTATGACCAGCGCATATTCGGGCGAAAGCTCTCCAGGAGGCGCTCGGATCCGCCCTCCATCAGGGCCCGAGTGCGCTTCAGCCGGTCCACCTCGATGTGCGCCTCCACGTCGCTCCAGTACGGCGCGACCACTGTTCGATGATGGTCACGAAGCGCATCACCGAGTCGACGGAGCGTCTCGACGTCGCCACCGGCCAGCGCTTGGATCTGCGGCGGCAGCCGCTGGTTCGGCACCTCGAGCAGGCTGATCTCGGTTTGAAGCCGTTTTATCCCGGTGGACAGCACGGCATCGATGCCGGCTTCCAGGCCGAGGGCGGCCTCACCGGGGGTGAGGAAATCAGGGAAGTAGCCACCCGGCGTGAGCGGCATCAACATGTCCAGGGCGGACCGCTGCGACCGGCCGATGGCCTCCCGCCGCCAGCCCTCGAAGGCCAGCGGCGTGTTCCGGCTGCGGAGCCGGAACAGGGTGAGCACGGTCTCCCAAAGCGGGTCCGGCCCGGAGGCCAACCGCACCCGGGCGAGATCCTCAGCAGTGAAGTGGATGCGTAACATCCGCGCTCTCCCTCTTCGCATGCTTCCTCGCGGGCACCTCCAGCACCAACCGCTACCTAGCGGAGAGCATCGGGCATGTCAGGGCGATGGTCGCTTCACCCTCAGCCAAAAATCAAATCCGAGTCTGGTTCGGAGCACATCGGCCGCGCCCGGTCAGGGTTCGCCCGCCCGCCGGTCGGCACCGGGAAGCCGTACAGATGACCTGATCAGCGCAGGCTCAACCGCGGGTCCATTTCTGGTTGTTGGCATTGGTGCAGGTCCACAATGCGACCACGGACCCATTGGCCGTGGCGGCTCCGGTGACGTCGAGGCAGAGCCCTGACTGCCGACCGACGAGCGAGCCACCGTTCACCAAGGTCCATTTCTGGTTCAGGCCACCGTTGCAGGTATAGAACACCACGGCGGTGCCCGCGGTCGTGCCCTGGCCGGACGCGTCCAGACACTTGTCACCCAGACCACGGATCTCCCCCGCCGCGGTCAACGTCCAATTCTGGTTCGCCCCGCCGCCGCAGGTGTAGATCTGCATCTGTGTGCCGTTGGCGGTGTTGCCTGCCGGGTCGTCCAGGCATTTGCCGGATCCGGTGCCGACCAGGGTGCTGGTGCTGGTCTTCGCCCCGCTCCCTGGGCTGCCGGCGCTGCTCAACTGGAACGTGGTGACGCTTCGGGCGGGAAGCGACCCGGTCAGCACGGAGCCGCTGACCGTGGGGTTCGCCACGCTCGCCAGGCTCTCGGTGGCACTGGTGCGATGCGTGGCGCTCGGGGTGAGGGTGCCGCTACCGGTGTCGAGGGCAAGGGTGGTGGCCGACGAGTTGGTGTTGGCGGCCACCACGGTCCACGCACCGTTCTGCCAGAAGGCCGTCGTCTGCACACCGGCCGGGGATCCGCTGACGTCGTAGCGCACCGCACCCGGCCGAACGTACCGACTGAACTGGCCCATGACGTAGTACCGCTTGGTGTAGTACACAGACTGGTTGCCGTTGCTGGCATAGCTCGGGTCGTAGTAGATCAGCCCGTCGTTCCAGCCGGAGGAGTTGACGGCCGTGGCACATGCCGGCGTGCTGGCGACCTTGCAGCCGATCGCTGACGAGAGCGCCGTCCACCATTGGAAGGACCGGTCGTTGGCGAGGGTGAAGGCCCGGAAGATGTAGTTGGAGATGTCCAGCCCGCCATTCATGGTCGGGTCGTACTGCTGGCCGTAGCCGGTGGTACCGGTTATCTGGCAACAGATCTCGCTCATCCATAGCGGCTTCCCGTAGGTCGCCCCGACGGCGGCGACGTTGCGCAGCGCGGTGTCGCTGGGGAAGTCGTACGTGTGATGTGCCAACGCGCTGACATATCCCGCCGCCGTCGAGTCAGCCATCCAGGTCGGGGTGTGCGAGACGAAATCGGTGGTCTTGCTGCTCTCATCGGCGATGATCTTGGTGGAAAGGGACCGGGTGGCCAAGGTCTGACCAAGCGCCTTGATCAAGGCGGCCCGCTGAGCTACCGGGACGATCATGCCTTCCTGACCGCAGGCAGAGAAGGAGTCGTCCGGCTCGTTCATCGGGCTGAGGTAGTCGAACTGAACACCGGCATTCGCCCAATGCGCGGTGACGTCGGCCAGATAGCCGGAGAATGCCGATTCCTTGCCCGAAACCAGCGTTCCGCCACAACTCTTGGCGTTGCTCGTCCAGTCCTTCGGGGCACTGTTGACGAAGCCGATAAGCGTTGGAACACCGTGATCGGAGGCAGATTTCAGGAAGTACCCACCACCGGGATCCCGGTTCCAGTCATAGCTGCCAATTGCCGTCATCAGGCTCTGCGGTGCTCGTGCTGGCGTGCTGACGCCGGTTCCGCCGCCACCGATGTTGTATCGGTAGATGCTGAGATCGAGCCCGCTGGGACTGAACAGCGCGTCGGCGACCTGGCTCTTCGCAGTGGCCGAGAACGAGGTCAGGTCATTTACCCACCAGGCGCCGGAAGCACCGAAGCCATCAATGACCTGCGCTTGGGTGGTGACCAGAGCAGGGGCCGAAGAAGCGGCCTGGGCCGGACCGGCCGGCAGTGCGGTCAGCCCGAAGGCGGTCAATCCCATCGAGGCCATGACGACGAATACCGACCCGATCCGCAACCGCAGCATTACGCACACTCCATCGTGTTAGCGCAAACATGACCGATCTGGGATGAGCGTGGGCGACGGTTGATCGGGTGTCAAGGTCTGCGCCGCGGCCCTCCGGCGCGGTGCCGGCCGGCCGCTACGCTGCCGGTGGCGGCCCGGTGCTGGCTCGAACCACCAGCCGGGGCGCCACCGAGACCACGGCCTGCGCTGATCCCACTCCGGCGTCGAGCTGATCGAGCAGCAATCCGACGCACTGCCGGCCGATCTCCTCGAAATCCTGGTGGACCGTCGTCAGCGGCGGAATGAAACAAGCAGACTCCGGGACGTCGTCGTAGCCGACGACGCTCACCTCAGTAGGGACGTCGCGGCCGGCCTCGTGCAGGGCCAGCATCACCCCGAGCGCCATGTGATCGTTGGCCGCGAAGATCGCCGTGACATCGTCTCGGGCGGCCAATTCGGTTCCGATCCGGTACCCGGACGCGGCGGTCCAGTCACCCGAGTGCTGCGGCGGCACCGGCGCCTGGGCCTGCGTGAGGGTGCCGCGCCAGGCAGCAGCCCGACGTCGGGCGGAGTACGAGTCTTCCGGGCCGCCGACATGCCAGACGGTTCGATGGCCCAGGTCGAGCAGATGCTGGGTGGCTGCACCGGCACCGGCCGCCTGGTTGTTGTCCACCGAGGAGAACGGGCTGTTCTGCGCGCCGTCCGCGACGACGACCGGAATCGCCGACGGCAGGTGCAACCCTTGCCGGTCGAGAATCTGCGCCTCGATCACCACAACCCCGTCCACCGCCTGCCCGGTGAGCTGGAAGAACGCCTGCTGGACAGCGTCTTCCGTCGGCTTCTCGGCGTAGGCGACGTTGACCGAGTAGCCCGCGGCCTGGGCCGCGCGCGAGATCGCAGCCAAGGTGCGGGCGTTGCCGTGGGCACTGAGGTCGAAGGAGATCACGCCCAGCATGTGGAATCGGCCGAGCACGAGGGCCCGCGCGGCGCTGTTGCGCTGGTACCCGAGCTCGCGCATTGCCGTGAGCACCCGCTCCCGGGTCTGCCCGTCAACGTTGGACAGACCGTTGGCTACCCGGGATACGGTCTGCGCCGACACGCCGGCCAGCATCGCGACGTCAGCCTGCGAGGGCGGCCGTTTTCGGGCACCGGGAAAGGGCACCTCAACACCTGCCATGGCACTCCCCCGATCCCCGATGCTCGCGCACACTGACGCCAGAGCAGCCATGGTAGTGACTGGCAGGCTAGTGACGGCACTGAATCTCCTCGCGGCCGAGCGAGCCGCGCCCAAGCAGTCTGGTACCGATTGAGACCACGGATGCTCATTCGCGCAATCGGTCGCCACGCTGAGCGTCCACTCGGGAATCCAGCGAGAACACCATCACCGTTAGATCATTCTGGACGGCGCCCTGCCACCCACTGATCGGTCGCGTCAGGCAGCCTCGGTGGAGCCCGGCGCCTGGTTGATCTGTGACCTCTGCTCCCGAAGAGCTTGTCATTCTCGCGTCCGCCCAACAATTTGACCATGGTTTACCTGGGGCATGCGGGCCCGAGGTGATCGTGATGCCGCCGGGCCCCCACGGATACCGTTCTCCTGCAATACCTCACCGGATGAGGACCGGACGAAGCCCGGCCGCTTCGAGTTCCCGGCCAAGAAGGCCGATGACGAGGAGCCGTCTGATGACCCGCAGGCTTCCAACGCCGTCCACCCATGGATACCACTGGCGACCCGGTAAACATACTCACCGACGAGGTCTTCGGCTCAGCTCTCCGACGCCTTGCTGTCACCAGCTCAAACACGCGTAATTGCTTGTCTCGCAATAGTTTCTACCCGAGAATCAGCACTCGTCTAGCTATGGCGATCATGGTAAACATCTGGCACGATCGAACACATGATCGAGGTGAAGGCATATCGGAGCGGTGACCCGGACACCGGGCTCATCGCCCTGCGACTGCCCCCTCACCTGAGCGATCCGTGCTCCCGCAAGGCCGTTCCAGCCTGGATCGCCGCGCTCAGCAAGGGAGCCGATCTGGACGAGGTCGAAGCATTGGCCACTCGGGGATTTTCACCGCAGCCGCCGCCAACCTCTACTGACATCCCCGTCCCGATGCAGATGTCACCTGACCGAAGCGCTTTCGGTAGGCCAGCGCCGGCGACTGGTCCGGGCGAGCCGATGGTAGGCGGGCCGATGGCGGGCGAGCCGATGGCGGGCGGGCCGATGGCGGGCGCGCCGATGGCGGGCGCGCCGAGGTCCCTGCAGGACCGCCCGGCCGGCGCGCGCAGCCAAGAACGGGCCGGACAGGCGCCGGCCGGGCAAGCACTGGCCGGACAGGCGCTGGCCGGGCAAGCACTGGCCGGACAAGCGCTGGCCGGGCAAGAACCGGTCGGAAAAACGCTGGCCGGGCAAGCACAGGTCGGGCAAGAACCGGTCGGACAGGCACTGGCCGGGCAAGAACCGGTCGGGCAAGTATCGCCGCCGTGGCCGGTGCAGGATCGATGGCTAGATCCGGCCGATCCGCAAGACGCGGAGGTGTTGGCTGCCGAGTTGCTCGCGGATGGGTTGCTGACGGATGAGTTGGTGCAGTCATTGGGTTGGGCTGACCCGGCGGAGGAACTCGATCCAAGTGATGACCTCCCGCGGATAGCGGATCTGGATGAAGACGGGTTGCTGGCACAGATCCAGGGCGCGCATAGGGGCACGGCCCGGGTGCAAGCGCGCCTGTTTCTGCTGGTTACCGAGTTGGCTCAACGGCGGGCCGTGGGCGCGGTGACTCAGTTGACTGGTCGGCACGCGCGCGGGCGCGAGGCGTTGTCGTTGGGGGCGCGAGCGGTGACCGAGGAAGTGGCGTTGGAGTTGGGGTTGTCCCGCTCCGAGGCTGGAAACCTGACCGATACCGCGCTGGGTTTGTGTCTGGAGTGTCCCGACACACTGGAGGCGTTGCTGCGTGGTGAGCTGAGTCTGGCGAAGGCCGAGACCATTGTCCGGTTGACCCAATCACTGGTCGCTGCGCAGGAAGACACCAACACAGACCTAGAGCCGGAAAACCGAGTCGACCCGCAGAAGCTGGGCAAAGACTTGGAAGCCGAACTCCTCAAAGGGGCTGCCGGGCAGACCACCACGAACCTGCGAAAGGCTGGGGAGAAAGCCCAGATCCGGGCGAACCCCCAAGCCGCCGAGTTCCGGCACCGAGTCAAGCGAGCCCGCCGCCACTTCGCCTACATCCCGGACGCCGACAGCATGTGCCGGCTCTCCGCCTACCTACCTGCCGATCAAGGCATGACCGCGAAGAATGCCTTGACCCGGCTGGCTTACCATGCCCGCGACAACCGTGGGTCAGGAGATACCCGCACTCTGGACCAGTTACGGGTCGACACCCTAGTCGAGACCCTGACCCGCGCCAGCGACAACCTGCACCACCACACCAGCGACAACGACACGGAAACCCCGAAAGACACGAGAAACTCAAACCATGAAGGGGTCCCGGACAGCACGGAAGCCCAGGACGGCGAGGAAACCCAGGACGGCGGGGGGACGACGCATGGCATGAAATCCACGGACGATGCGAGTACTTCGGGCACTGAAGATGCTTCCCGCAGTACCGCCACGACATCCACCGCCGACGGCACCGACGACTATGCCGATGGCGCCGCCGCGGGTGAGGACAGCACCAGCACGTGGAAGGTCGACGAGAAGGACGTCGCCGGAAGGCAGGCCAGCCAGAGCGACAGAACCCGAAGTCGCAGTGGCACCCGCGATCCGAGGGTTCTAATCACGATTTCCGCCAGCACTCTGACCGGTGATGATGATCAACCAGGGTATCTCCAAGGCCACGGTCCGATCGTGGCCAGCATGGCCCGGCGGGTCGCGGCCACCGGAACCTGGCGGTGCGCGGTTGTCGATGACACCCATGGGACTCTGCTGGGCCTAGGAATCAGTACGTACACCCCGAACTAC
>DATINJ010000365.1:0-7487 GCA_035474375.1 Kineosporiaceae bacterium
GACTCCGAGGTGCGCGGCGGCCTCGGCTCGGTGCTGAGCGTGACCGATCCGGCGACGATCAACCGGCTCCAGCACATCGCCGTCGAGCAGTCGCGGTTGCACATCCCGCTGCTGTTCGCCTTCGACACGGTCCACGGCTTCCGGACGGTCTTCCCGGTTCCGCTGGCGACGGCCAGTAGCTTCGATCCCCAGGCGGCCAAGGACGACGCCACCATCGGCGCCCGGGAATCGGCCGCCGTCGGGCTCAAGCAGGCGTACGGCCCGATGGTGGACGTCTCGCACGAGCCGCGGTGGGGCCGGATCGTGGAGGGGTCCGGCGAGGACCCGTACCTCGGCTCGGTGATGGCGGTCGCCCGCGTCACCGGCTACCAGGGCGGTGACTACAGCCGGCCCGACAAGGAGATCGCCAGCCCGAAGCACTTCGTCGCCTACGGCCAGCCGGAGGGCGGCCGCGACTACAACACCACCGACCTGTCGACCCAGCGGCTGTGGAACCTCTACCTGCCGCCCTTCAAGGCAGCACTCGACGCCGGCGCTGCCACCTTCATGTGCTCGTTCAACTCGATCAACGGCGTGCCCGGCTGCGGCGACCCCTACACGATGACCGACGTCCTCAAGAAGCGGTGGGACTTCGACGGCTTCATCGAGGGCGACTGGGCGGCGGTGGCCGAGCTGCGGGCCTGCCCGCCGGTAAACCCTGCCTCCGGCGACTGCGGGCACGGCTTCGCCGCGGACGGCCCGGACGCGGCGGCCAAGGCGCTCAACGCCGGCCTGGACTCGGAGATGACCAGCACGCTGATCCGGGACTTCGGCGCCCAGCTGGTTGCCTCGCATCGGATCTCGATGGCCCGGATCAACGACGCGGTGCGGCGCATCCTGCGGGTGAAGTTCCGCGCCGGCCTGTTCGAGCACCCCTACGTCGACGTGTCGAAGGCGGAGCCCGCGCAGCTGCGGCCGGACGCGGTGGCGCTCGCCCGCAAGGACGCGGCCCGCTCGATGGTGCTGCTGAAGAACGACAACTCGGCGCTGCCGCTGGATCCTGCGAAGAACACGGCGGTGATCGGGCCGCTGGGCGACGACCAGCACGACATGCTCGGGCCCTGGTGGGGAACCGGGCGCGACGAGGATGCGGTATCCCTGTACACCGGGATCAAGGCGCAGAGCACCGGGACGACAACGTTCACCAAGGCCTGCGACCTGCCAAACACCGAGCCGCCGGACTACAAGCCCGCCGACGACTGTCCGGCCGGTCCTGGGTTCGACGCCGCCGTTGCAGCGGCTCAGTCGGCCGATCAGATCGTGCTGGCGCTCGGCGAGACCAGGGAGATGAGCGGCGAGGCCGCCTCCCGCAGCACCATCGACCTGCCCGGTGACCAGCAGCAGCTGATCGACCGGATCGCCGCACTCGGCAAGCCGTTCACCGTGGTGCTGTTCAACGGCCGGCCGCTGACGCTGACCAAGGTCGCGGCGAAGGCGACGGCGATCCTGGAGGCGTGGTTCCCGGGCGTCCAGGCCGGCAATGCGGTGGCCGACGTGCTGTTCGGCAAGGTCAACCCCGGGGGCAAGCTGCCGGTGTCCTTCCCGGTCGACGTCGGGCAGATACCGATCTACTACAACCACGAGCCGACCGGCCGGCCGTGCGACATCGCGTCGAAGTACAACTCGCGCTACCGCGACCTGAACACCTGCGACCCGTTGTACTCGTTCGGGTACGGCCTGAGCTACACCACGTTCGCATTCTCCGAGTTGAAGTTGAGCTCGGCGTCGATGTCGCCGAAGGGCCATGTCACGGCGACCGTAAAGGTCACCAATACCGGCAGCCGCACCGGGGATGAGGTGGCGCAGCTGTATATCCACGATCCGGTGGCCAGTCTCTCGCAACCGGTTCGCCGGCTACGCGGCTTCGAACGACTCACCCTGGCGCCCGGCCAGACCAAGACCGTCTCGTTCCGGCTCGACCGGCGCGATGTCGGCTTCTACGACAACTCCGGACGGTTCGTGGTCGAACCCGGCCAGATCGATGTCTACGTCGGCGACAGCTCCAAGGCGAGCATGACCACGTCGTTCATGGTCAGGGGGTAGGTGCTTTCGGCGCAGTGCCGGACCGACGCGGGGGATTCGAGGCAGGTTTTGATGCGAGGTAGGTGCACCTGATGACAAGAATCGCCCGGCGCTGGCTGGTCATGGTTCCGGCCGTGATCGCCCTGCTATCGCTACCCGTCGCGGGATCCGCCGCGCCCGGTCCCGCTGGGTCTGGTTCGGTCGGGTCTGGTTCGTCGGTTGCGCGGTTCCACGGGCTGAGTCCGGCACAGCGGGCCAGCCTCCTGGCGATCGCCCGGGACACCTGGAAGTTCTACGGCGTCGACGTCGATCCGGCGACGCACCTGCCGCTGGACAACGTGACCTTCGCCGGCGGCTCGGCGACCCCGACGGGGTACGGCAGGTACACCTCGGCCGCCAACATCGGGGTGTACCTGTGGGCGGTGGTGGCGGCCAAGGACCTCGGCCTGATCACTGCTGCGCAGGCGAACGAGCTCGCTGGGGCCACGCTGACCGCGGTGGCGCAGCTGAGGCGCTTCGACGGTTTCCTGTTCCAGTGGTACGACACCACGACCGGCCACGTGATCCGCAACCCGGGCGACATCGACTGCACCACCGAGCCGACGCCGACGTTCGACAACTGCTACTTCCTCTCCAACGTCGACAACGGCTGGTACGCCTCGGGCCTGATCGAGGTCCGGCAGGCGCTGCCCGGGGTGAGCGCGCAGGCGAGCGCCCTGCTCGGGGAGATGGATTTCGGGCTGTTCTACGACGACCGGGCCGAGACGCACTGCAACGTCAACCCGGCGATCGCCGGCAACCAGCCGACCGGGCAGATGTACGGCGGGTACTACGCGGGCTTGCCGCCGGATGAGGGCGACAACTGGACGCACTACTACCACAACGGCGCGCTGTACAGCGATCCGCGAATCTCGGCCTACATCGGGATGGGGCTGCACCAGATGCCCGGCAACGTGTGGTGGCGCAGCTGGCGGGAGCTGCCGCCGCCGGCGCCGTTCCCGGACTGCCAGGCCACCGACCCGGACTTCTCCTGGCAGGGGCAGTGGCCGATGCCAGGTAGCTGGGTAAGTTATGCGGACCCGCAGTCCGGGCAGCGGTTCCCGGTGTGGGAGGGGCACTACGTCTACCCGGGCTCGGACCTGAGCTTCATCCCGACCTTTGCCGGCGGGATGTTCGAGGGGCTGATGGCCAACGAGGTGGTGCCGGAGACGTCGTGGGGCCGGCACAGCTTCGGGCTGGCAGACGAGCGGACCGCGCGGGTGCAGATCAAGTACGCGAGGGAGCAGCTTGGCTATCCGGTCTGGGGCATGTCGCCGTCCAGCACGGCCGACGACAGTGGCGGCTACGGCGGGTTCGGCGTGGAGGGCCTGGTGTTCCCGTACTACGGGGCCGGGGCGGACGCCAGCCACCCGAACCAGGGGCTGTCGCAGTGCCACGGCTGCGCGACTGAGGATGTGGTCACGCCGCACGCTTCCTTCCTCGCGCTGGATGTGGCGCCGCAGCAGGCGTTTGCCAACATCGCCGCGCTGCGTTCGCACTATCCCGGTGTGTACGGCGTGGGTGGCTTCTTCGACGCGGTCAACCCGGTGACGGGTGCGGTCGGCCACCGGTACCTGGTCCTGGACCAGTCCATGATCATGGCGGCGCTGGCCAACGCTCTGGACGACCGGGCTATGCAGCGCCACTTCGCCGCCGATCCGGTGTCCTGGGCGGCGCGGACCTATCTCGGCCTGGAGAAGATGATCGTCGACTGACCAATGTGCCAGCCGACCCGGATCCACTCGATTTACCGGGTACCGCCCAGGTGCAGGTCACCACGCATGGCAAGAACGGCGTCGACATCGTCAGCAAGGGCGTCTGAAACGCGATGCCAGGCCAAATCAATCCGGCTGTCACTTCATGGGCCCGAAACCCGAGCTTGAGACGTGGTGCGCGATATATGCGCTTAGGATCGCGATGTGTGGAAACGCTTCAGTCGGCGACAAGCCCTCGGTGTCGATGAGCGACTTGAAAGTATCAACCAGCGACTCGGGAACATGCTGAGTGAGATCGCGACATTATCGGTGGCATCGCGATCTAGTCACGATGCCAAACTCAACGCTGCTCGAAGATCATTGCAGCGAAGCCGCAGGACACTGTTCCTGTGCCTTGTGGCAATGATTGCGGCGATTCTATGTGGATGGATTGCTCAGCCAGCCTTCGTGGATCCAGGACCGAACCGTACGGTGCCCGGTACGGCAGTTGTAGCAGTTCAGAGCGGAAGCGGTGCGTCCTCCGATGTCGACGTATCGTTTGTCACCATCACCACCTATGTCGAACAGAGCGACCATCCGCAGCTCACATATCAGTTGAGGTTCAAACCCTCGCTACAAGACCATGAATTCGTGTTTATGCTCACCGGTTCCGCGGTCTTGGCAACTGTGACGGCATCCACGGAAGTGGTCACTGAATATCGACGGTGCGTAAGGTCGCCCGACGAGAAGCCGGCTGTTGGTGCACCAATCTGCCAACTGATCGGTGGCCGCATCCCTCAAAAGGTGAGCGAGACCACGGCTTATGGTCCTTGTGGGGATGTCAGCGCCTCGGAGGGGAGCATATTAGTGACTCTCCAAGGACCGGCACAGACGGACTCCAAGCCGGATCGGTTCCACCACATCACTAGCCTGCCGGACCTCAGCTCACCAAGCCAAGCGGGCCAAACCATTACGCAATGGAGCGGGATTCCCCTGTCCTTTCCAGAAGTCGTTCTCGCAACGGTGGCCTGTCAGTACGTGCAATTAAATCCAGATTGGATGAATAACGAGACGAGTTCGGAGCCGAAAGTAAATACGCCATCAACCATGGGCTGGACTCCACAGTCGCCCTTCGAAGTGATAGCGATAGTAAGCCGACAGCGGAGCGCTGTCGCCATCGGCACTTTGCTTATCGCGCTCGCTGGCGCGCTCGCAGCCCTCAGCCTGGCTTTTTTGCCCTCGGCTCTTGACGCTCGCTGGAAATATCACAACGAGAAGGTGTCGTAGTGGCTGAGTCATTAGCGTAACGTCGAGAGGAGGCCCAGCCTCAAGGTTGCAGGACTGCGAGCCGCAGTCGGTTGCAGGCTAGTTGCGGCGCAGGGCGGTGAAGGCTTGGCTGACCTGGTCGAACACCGGCCGGCTAAGCGCTGCGCCTTCTCGGCGCACCCCTTCCGGACGTAGCCGCAGTACTCGATCCAGCCGCACCTCGCTGGGCCGGTGCTGGCCGTCCCAGTCGCCAGAGCCGACGTCCTGCCAGTGCCGGCCGTGCCGGGCCTCGTCCCCGTGGTCGCGATCGTGGTCCTTCGAGGTCAGCATCAGCCCCAGCAGGTACTCCCCGTCCCGGCCGATGATCAACACCGGCCGGTCCTTGCCGCGGTTGTGGTCTTCTTCGTAGGGCACCCAGGCCCACACCACCTCGCCCGGGTCGGCTAGGCCGTCCGGGTGCGGCTCATACCGAGGCACCACAGCACCGACGAAATCGCCGGGGTAGCCCTCCACCCCAGCCCGGCCTAGCGCGGCCGAGCTGCCGACAACCCGCTGCCGCTCCTTACGGTCGCGCCGCAGCCACCGGAAGATCATCAGATCGCCACCGGGTACTCGGGCTGCGGCACCTCCGGACGAATTCGCCCCTCGACGAAGATGCCGTGCCAGATCATGAACACCAGCAGCGTCCAGATCTTGCGCGAGTAGTCATGCGGCCCGTCCCGGTGCGCATCCAGCAACCGCAACGCCGCCTGAGTGTCGATCAGGTGGTCAGTGCCGGCCGACGAAATGATGTCGCGCGCCCACTCGTACATCTCGGCCCGCAGCCACGGCCGGGTCGGCACCGGGAAGCCCAGCTTGGGCCGGTTCAAGACATGCGCCGGGACGATCTCGGCCAGCGCCCGGCGCAGCGCGTACTTGGTCGTCTCGCGAGTGATCTTCTGTTCCACCGGGATCGCCGAGGCCACCCGGAATACCTCGCGGTCCAGGAACGGCACCCGCAACTCCAGCGAGTTGGCCATCGTCATCTTGTCGGCCTTCACCAGGATGTCGCCGCGCAGCCAGGTGAACAGGTCGATGTACTGCATCCGGGTCGAGTCGTCCAGATGCGTGGAAGCCGCGTAGTACGGCGCGGTGACGTCGGTGTAGCTGACGTCTGGCGAGTACGTGCGAAGCAGCCCGACCATGTCCTCGGGACGGAAGATCCGGGCGTTGCCGTAGTAGCGCTCCTCGATGCCGATCGAGGCCCGGCGCAGCAGGTCCTTGCCGCGCATCCCCTCCGGCAGCGTCCGGCCAAGCGCCCCGAGCAGCCGGCGAACCGGATCCGGCGCGGCGGTCAGGCGCCGCAGCGAGATCGGCTCGCGGTAGATGGTGTAGCCGCCGAACAGCTCGTCGGCGCCCTCGCCGGACAGCACCACCTTGACGTGCTTGCGCGCCTCGCGGGCGATGAAGTACAGCGGCACCAGTGCCGGGTCGGCCACCGGATCGTCCAAGTACCAGACGATCAACGGCAGGGTGTCCATCATCTCCTGCGGGCTGACCACCTTGGTGATGTGCTCGACGCCGATCGCGGCCGCCGACTCCGCCGCCACGTCGATCTCGGAGAAGCCCTCCCGCTGGAAGCCGGTGGTGAAGGTGAGCAGCTTCGGGTTGTGCTCGCGGGCCAGCGCAGCGATCGCGGTCGAGTCGATGCCGCCGGACAGGAACGAGCCGACCGTGAAGTCCGAACGCAGGTGCTTGGCCACCGAGTCCCGCAGCACCTCGGCGATCTCGTGGTACAGCTTGTCGGGCTCGGCCACCGGACGGATCGGGAAGTCCGGGGTGAAGTACCGCTTCGTCTCGACGACCCCGCCGGGACGCAGCGTGAAGCTGGTGCCCGAGTCGATCCGAGTGATCTGGCGGTGCATCGAGGCCGGTTCCGGCACGTACTGCAGGGTCAGGTAGTGCTGCAGGGCCTCGGTGTTCACCGCCGCGTCGCCGGCCTTGGCGATCTCCGGGGCGACCGCCAGCAGCGCCTTCTTCTCCGAGGCGAAGAACGAGCCGCGCTCGTCGGTGTAGGTGTAGAGCGGCTTGATGCCGAACGGGTCCCGGGCCCCGAACAGCACCCGCTCCTGGCTGTCCCAGATCAGGAAGGCGAACATGCCGCGCAGCTCGTTGACGACGCTCTCACCCAGGTAGTGGTAGCCGGCCAGGATCGCCTCGCCGTCGCCCTGGGTCTCGAACGTCGCGCCGAACTCGGTTTGCAGCCGGTCCCGCAGTTCCAGGTAGTTGTAGATCTCGCCGTTGAAGATCAGCTGGTAGCGCTGGGCCAGGTAGGGCAGCGGCTGGTGGCTGTGCTCCCAGTCGATCAGCGACAGCCGGCGGAAGCCGATCACCGCCTCGTCGTCGGACCAGGTGCCGGCGTCGTCCGGGCCGCGGTGGCGCATCTGG
>DATINJ010000366.1:0-7073 GCA_035474375.1 Kineosporiaceae bacterium
CGAGCTACCACCGGTTTCCCGGATCACTCGGCTGTCGATGATCTGGCTGAGGAAGCCGTAGCCGTCCGGCCAGTCCGCACCCCAGCCGTTCACGATCAGGCCGAGGTTGTTCTTCTTCGCGAACGACGGCTTGCCGGCGTAGAGCGCGAAGTAGTCGTCCTGCGGGTAGGACTTCAAGGTCAGCTTGATCCCGACCCGGTCCAGCGACTGCTGCAGCGACTCCGCAGCGGCCTTCTCCTTCGGGCGTTCGACCCGGTAGGACATGTTGGTCGCGAAGCCGCTCGGCTTACCACATTCGGCCAGTTCGGCCTTCGCCTTGTCGACGTCGCCCTTGTTGTCGGCGCCGGCCGGGTAGAGGTCGAACTTCTCGAAGCCCGGGATCACCGGCGGCAGCAGACCGGTGGCGATGTCACCGCCGGCGATCGGTCCGCCGTACGCGGTCTGGAGACCGACCCGGTCAGCCGCGTACTCGACGGCCTTGCGGCAGTGGATGTTGTCGAACGGAGCGACGTTGCCGTTGATCGAGGTGTACCAGGTGCGAGCCAGCGTCGCGGCGTCGGAGTTGACCTTCTCCTGCGGGTTGGCGAGCACCTTGCCCTGAGCAGCGGCGCCGAGGCCGAGTGCGTCCACCTGGACGTCGAGGTCACCGGCCATCAGCCGGTTGTCGACGTCGTCCGCGTTCACGTTCAGCGCGACCTCGATCTGGTCCGGCAGCGCCGCCCGGTTCGGGTCGGTGGCCGCATCCCAGTTCGGGTTCCGCACCAGGGTGAAGTTCTTGCCCAGGTTGTTCTCTTTGAACATGTAGGGGCCGGTCGAGATGACGTGTTCCTTGTACTTCGTCCCGGTGTCCTTCGCCTGCGGCACCGGCACAGTGGCCGGCAGCATCGCGAAGTAGTCGAAACCACTGAACGGCTGGCTCAGGTGGAACACGATGGTCTGGTCGTCCGGGGTCTCGATCGACTTCAGGCCACCGGCGGCCTTGTTCTTGTACGGCGAGTAGGACTTGCCGCCGTCCAAGAAGTCGTTCAGGTACGTCGGGCCGTTCGGGAACGTGGCCTTGTCCAGCGAGCGCTCCACGCCGTACTTGACGTCCTTGGACGTCACGACGGTGCCGTCCTCATACTTGATGCCGGGCTTCAGCTTGTAGGTCCAGGTCTTCGCACCGTCGCTGGCGACGCCCAGCGTCTCGGCCAGGTCGGGGACCACCTTGGCGCCGGCATCGCCCGGGGCCGCCTGCATCACGGTCAGCGCTCGGGTGTACAGCCGAATGAAGTTCCAGGAGTAGGCGTAGTACGTGTTGCCCGGGTCCAGCGAATCCCAGTCGGCGGTGTTGGCCATCCGCAGGGTGCCGCCCTTCACCTTCGAAGGGTTGACCACCTTGCCCACGGCCCCGTTGAACGCCGGCTTCGCGGAATCGCCCGAACCGTCGTCCGTGTTGCCGCCGTCGCTGCTACCTCCGCAGGCCGCGAGGGTCATCGCCACCGCAGCGGCCGCCGCAATCGCACCGAGTGTGCGCCTTCGTGTCATCTTCGCGTCCACCTATCACTTGTCGATCGTTGGAAGGAACAGGTTCACTTTGGTTTTCGCTGGCTGCGGTCAGCACTGGCCTCAGCGGGCGCGCGGATCCAGGGCATCCCGCAGACCGTCGCCGAACAGGTTGAACGACAACACGGTTACGAAGATCGCCAACCCCGGGACCAGCATGAATCCCGGAGCGATCTGGTAGTAGCTGGTGGCGTCGGAGAGCATCCCACCCCAGGTGGCCGTCGGCGCGCGCACCCCCACCCCGAGGAACGAAAGTGCCGCCTCGAAGAGGATGTTCGTCGGGATCAGCAAGGTGGAGTACACCAGCACCGGCGCCGCCAGGTTGGGCAGCAACTCCCGGTACAGGATGTACGGCGTCCTGGCACCCAAACTGCGTGCCGCGTCGACGAATTCGCGTTCGCGCAGGGAGAGCGTCTGGCCCCGGACGATCCGGCCGATGTAGGGCCAGCTGAAGAAACCGATGATGAAGATCAGCAGCACGATCCGCAACGCGTCGCCGCTCAGCCCGAAGGCCTTGTCGGGCACTACCCCCGCCAGAGCCAGGGCGAACACCAGCAACGGAAAGGCGAGGAACAGGTCCATCGTCCGGCTGATCAAGGTGTCTACCCAGCCACCGAAATAGCCTGCGATGACCCCGAAAAAGCTGCCGATCAGCACGGAGAGCAAGGTTGCCAGGAAGGCGATCAGCAGCGAGATCCGCGCCCCGTAGAGCACCCGGGCGAACAGGTCCCGCCCATTCACCGGTTCGACGCCGAACAGGAAGTGCCGGGTGATGCCGTTGAAGTTACCGATCGGCGTGGAGATGTTCGGGTCGATCAGATCCTGGTGGAACTCGTTCGGCGGGTGCGCCAGCACCTTCACGATCAGCGGGGCGCAGATCGCAATCACGATCAGCAGGACAACCAGCCCACCACCGGCAATCGCCACCGGGTCGCGCTTGAGTCGCGCCCAGGCGATCTGTCCGAGCGAGCGACCCTCGATCGCCACCCCGCCACCCGCCAACACCGCCTCGGGCGATGCCTCGGCCGCACCTCCGGAGACTTCGAGTGGCGCGGTCATCTGGGTCGTAACTCCTTGCGGCTTGACTGGTGGACAGGCCTTGCAGTGCTGAACCGGAAATCTTCCTTCAGAGCGGGTGGCTCGGTGCAGGTTAATCATATGAAGGCGGACTGACCAGTAAGGTTCCCCTCATTGGGAGCTGCGCGCCACAAATCTGCAGCACCTGTGGCCCGATTGTGATGATGCCGGTGGTGTGGATGGTGCTAGCCAGATGCCCTCACAGCACGGCGGGGACCACGGCCCCCACCGGCCGGCCGTGCCCGAGGATCGAGACGGTCGCCATCGCCGTCATCGTCGGCTCCTCGATCCCCAGCCGTCGCAGCAGCGCAACCATCACCACCTGCAAGGCTCGGGTCGACCCATCCGCGATCTTGAAGGCCACCGCCCGACCGTCCGGCAGCGCAGCCGCGTAAACCGCTTCCGCGCCGTCTTTCGCGATCAGTCCGGGGACGCCGCGGATGAGCTCGGTGACCTCCCGGTCGGTACCTCCCAGCCACTGTGGATATTCCCGGACGGCGCTCGCGATCCGGCCCTCGTGGGTGTCCGGTGCCGCGCCGGCCAACCGGCCGAAGGCTCGGGCCAGGCCGGTCAAGCTGATCGCCAGCGCGGGCGCGCCGCAGCCGTCCACCGCGGTCGCCGCCACCGGCTCACCGGCCAGCTCGGCGACCGTGTCCACGACCAGGCGCTGCAACGGATGGTCAGGCTCCAGGTAGGTCGCTTCCGGCCAGCCGTTCTGCCGGCAGGTGGCCAGCATCGCGGAATGTTTGCCGGAGCAGTTGTGCGCCCGCCGGGTCGCCGATCGCGACTCGCGCTGCCAGCGCAGCCTTTCGTGTTGTCCCAGCGGGAGGTCCTCGACGTTTTGCAGCATCTGCTCGGTCAGCCCCGCAGCACCCAGGATCCGGTCCACGCCGTCCAGGTGGAACGCCTCACCGGAGTGGCTGGCCGCAGCCAGCGCCAGCAGTTCGCCGTCCAACTGCAGCCCAGCGCGGAGCATCGCCAACAACTGCAGGGGCTTCAGCGCCGAGCGCGGCAGCATCGGCGCGGCCGGGTCGCCGTGCGTCAGTACCGTGCCACCATCTGGATCCAGGGCGACGGCGGTGCCGTGATGCACCCCCTCGACGAAGCCGGACCGGGTGACGTAAGCAAGCGGGGCAACGATCATGTGCCCATTAAGTCAGGTGAGCTGCCACTGGTTGGTCACCGAGGCCGGACGTCGTTCGGTGACCACCCGGACCCGCTCGTCCAGGATCACCGCGGTATCCGCCACGAAGGCCCGGTCCAGGTCGTCGTACGTGGTCCGCTCCATCACCAGCACCGGGCGACCGGCCGGCAACCCGAGCGCGGCGGCGAGTCGCTCGGACAGGCCCTGAGCCACCAGCGTCTCCTGGGCGCGGGCGACGTCCAGACCACAGACCCGCTTCAGCGCGGCGTACAGCGGCTCGACCGTGAAGTCACAGTCGCGAACCTGCAACCCCCACGGCTCGGGTATCCAGGAGACCTGATGGACGAGCGCCTGACCGTCGACCGTACGCAGGCGTTCCAGGCGCAGCCCTCGCCCCGCGGTGGCACCCACCCGGGCTTCGACGTCCTTGGGTAGCTTGCGGTCCTGCCGCCCGAGCACGTCCGTCCGCAAGGCGACCCCCTGGGCGCTCAGCTCGTCGGCCAGACTGCGCAGACTCTGCAAGTGATGCGAGAGCGGGAGCGGCAGGACGAACGTCCCCCGGCCGGCCTGCTGGGCGATCAACCCATCCGCCTCCAGCACCTGCAGAGCCTGGCGCATCGTCATCAAGGTGACCGAGTACTCCTCGCTCAGCCTGCGCTGCGAGGGCAGCACCGAACCGCCCGGATACTGCCCGGAACGGATCCGCTCCCCCAGATCGGCGGCGATCCGGCGGTACTTGGGCGCGGCGGCACTCTCGGTAGTCATCCAGGTCAGGCTATCGATCCGGGCGCTGTCGATCGGCGTCCAGAGCTGCGCGTACGGCCTGAACATAGGCCCCTGTCTGCGCCGGACCGGCTCCGGCCAGCACCCGGCGCATCAGGGCGGAGCCGATCGCTACCCCATCGGCGACGCGGGCGGCCCGCGCCGCGTCGGCGGGCGTCGAGATCCCGAACCCGAGCAGCACCGGCAACGTGGTGTGCTGCCGGGCTCGGGCGGCGAGCTGGACTGCGGCTTCCGGGACGCCGTCCCGTTCGCCGGTCGGACCCATCACCGCGGCGGCGTAGACGAAACCCCGGCTCAGCGCGGTGATCTGCCGCACTCTCCGGTCGGACGTCGAGGGAGCGATCATCATCACCAGCTCGATGTCGTGTGCCCCGGCCGCCGCCAGCAGCGGCTCGGCCTCGTCGTGTGGGGTGTCCACCACGATCAGCCCGGCGAAGCCCCCGGTTCGGAGCCGGTCGCAGAATTCCGCCCGGCCGTGCCGGTGCACCACGTTGCTATAGGTCATCGCGATCAGCGGAATGCCCAGGGACAGCCGGCTCGCCTCGGCGATCGCTGCGTGCGGGGTGGTTCCCCGCTCGAGCGCCCGCTGCGAGGCCTGCTGCACAGCCGTGCCGTCCAGCATCGGGTCGGAGAAGGGCACGCCGATCTCGATCGCGTCGGCTCCGGCGTCGGCGAAGGCCCGAGCATGGTCCAGCCAGTCGGCGCTGACCCCGGCCGTCAGGTACGGCGCCAGCAACGACGCTCCGGCGTCCCGGCGTTCCCGAAACCGCGTCTCCAACTCGCCCCTCGTCTCGCCTCCCGTCCCTGCCCGCGCGGGCAACCGTGCATGATCACGCCCGACATCGTTCCCGCGATCATGCACGGTTGCACCCTCACTCCGGGCTTCGGACCGGTGCTGGACTGCGGGCTCGCTCTGGGCGCTCATCGCTGCATCGCAGCGGGACGGTTCATTCCGGCGAGTTGAGCGGCGTCCTTGTCACCGCGGCCGGAGAGGGTGAGCAGCACGGTGGAACCGGTGGGCAGCTCGTCGGTGCCGGCCGCGCGCAGTACCCAGGCCAAGGCGTGCGCGCTCTCCAGGGCCGCGAGAATGCCCTCGCTGCGGGCCAGCCGAACGACGGCGTCAACCACCTCGGCATCGGTGGCGCTGACGTACTCGGCCCGGCCGGAGTCGGCCAGATGGGCGTGCTCCGGGCCTACCCCCGGATAGTCCAGCCCGGCCGAAATCGATTCGGCCTCAAGGACTTGCCCAGCTTCATCCTGCAACAGCAGGGACTGCGAACCATGCAGGACGCCGACCGCCCCCTTACCGATCGCCGCACCGCCGGCCGCCTCGACCCCGACCAGCCGGGCCGAGGTGTCGACGAATCCGGCGAAGGTCCCGGCAGCGTTCGACCCGCCGCCGACACAGGCCACCACGACGTCCGGGATCCCCGCCGGGAGCAGTTCGGAGCACTGCCCGCGGGCCTCTTCGCCGATCACTCGCTGGAACTCCCGGACCATCCAGGGATACGGGTGCGGGCCCATCGCGGAGCCGAGACAGTAGTGCGCGGTCTCCGATTCGACCACCCAGTGCCGCAGGGCCTCGCTGCAGGCGTCCTTCAGGGTGCGGCTACCGGCCGAGACCGGGACCACGGTGGCGCCGAGCAGCTCCATCCGGAAGACGTTCAGCTCCTGGCGCTCGATGTCCCGCTCCCCCATGAAGACCACCACCTCAAGGCCGAACAGAGCGCCGGCCGTTGCGGTGGCCACGCCATGCTGACCGGCACCGGTCTCGGCAAGCAGTCGGGTGCGACCCATCCGCTGGGCAAGCAACGCCTGCCCGAGCACGTTGTTGATCTTGTGGGAACCGGTGTGCGCCAGATCTTCTCGCTTGAGCAGCACAGTGATGCCGAGTTCGGCCGACAACCGGGCCGCCGGGGTGACCGGCGTCGGTCGCCCGGCATACACCTGAAGCAACCGGGTGAGCGTGCCCCGGAAGCTGGGGTCGGCCCACGCCTCGCGAAATCCTCGCTCGAGTTGCTCGCAGGCGGGAATCAGAGCCTCCGGCACGAATCGGCCGCCGAACTGGCCGAACCGGCCACGGTCGTCGGGGTCGGACATCAGGGATGCCTGGCCGGTCTGGAGAACTGGACTTGATCCGGGCGCTGTCACGGACATGGTCTGCGCGGGCATTGGGTACTCACTCTCGTTGCCGAGCAATGGTTCTGGTGGGACGCCGACTATCGTCCAGCCGACGCAAGACCTCGACCGTAGCAGGAATTGGCGCGACTGTTCTAGAACTGCTGGAAAACTAGTTCTAGAACAGTCGATGCCGTCCGCCAATGACCCTGCCGGCCTACTCGGCCCTGCCCAACCTGCGGTGATCATGCACGCTTGCCCCACCACAGGCCGCGATCATGCACGCTTGCCCCACCACAGGCCGCCATCATGCACACTTGCCCCCACCACAGGCCGCGATCATGCACGCCTGCCCCCACCACAGGCCGCGATCATGCACGCCTGCCCCCACCACAGGCCGCGATCA
>DATINJ010000367.1:0-16715 GCA_035474375.1 Kineosporiaceae bacterium
GACCACAAGTCGCGCCCACCACCACGGTTCGGTTGCGAGGTCAGTCCTGGTCGATGATCTCGCAGTCGAGGGTGATGTCCGGCTCAGCAGCTGAAACCCGGCAGTAGTCAGCGGTTCCGGCGTTGCCGTTGAGCGTGTCGATCGAACCGTCGCCCACCGGCGTACCGAACAACTGGTTGCCGGCGAGTTGGTCGTTGCCGGCGCCGCCGTCCAGGTTGTCGGCTCCCAGGTCACCGGTCAGGGCGTCGTCACCAACGTTGCCGATCAGCTTGTTCGCCCGCTCGTCACCGAACAGGGCATCATTACCGTTGCCGCCGGCGATGATCTCGTTCGAGTCGAGCACGTTGTCCTTCTCGGCGCTGCCGACTCCGGGGGTGAAGATCCCGTCGTTGGCAAGGTCGTCCAGGGTCACCACCACCCGGATGTTGTTGTGTGCGTTGTCGAGATAACTGACGACGTCTCCGGACCCGGACCCGCCGTCCAGCCGATCGCCACCGCCACCACCGAACAGCGCGTCCGTACCGGAGCCTCCGTCGAGTTGGTCGTTGTTGGCTCCGCCCTGCAGTTCGTCGTTACCGGCCCCACCGCTGAGGGTGTCGGACAGCCCGTCCGGCTGACTGAGGTCGGTTGTCAGGGTGTCGGATCCGTCGTTGCCCTGGAGCGTGTCCCCGCCGAACGAGTCGGACAGGATGTCGGTGCCACTGCCGCCGATCAGCCGGTCGTTGCCGATCCCGCCGTCCGCCCGCATCGTGAGGGCGGTGGTGTTGGTGACGACGTCATTTCCGGCGCTCAGTTGCACTCGGAACGGTTGCGGCAGGCCGTTGCTGGGGTTCACCTGGGGGATGCAGCCGACGACGAAGAAGTGGCCTTCGGTGCCCAGGTCGAAACATCCGGTACCCACGGTGATCGGTGCGACGTCCTTGAACAGCAGCCGACTCGTCGTCGAGGCCACGGTGAGGATGTTGTCGTCGGTCCCCCCGGTGTAGCGCACCTGATTGTTGATCACTTCGGCCCGGTTGGCCGGCTCAGCCGCCGCCGCGATCGTGGTCGTTCCCAGGCCGGTCGCCAGCAGGAGCGCCGCGGTGGCGCCCCCGGCGGTGATCAGGCTCCGGTGAACGGTGTTCAGGGTAAACATTGCGTGGATCTCCTCGTGAGGTGGTCTTGGTGCGTTGTCCCGAATCAGATCCGGGCGGGCCGAGGGAAATCCGGAATGTCATAGAACTGAGCAACAGGTATTCGACGGGCGCGTGATGGCTCTTGATTTCCAGGACGTCGCGGGGGCGACGGGGACAACGGGGAGCGCGAATGGGGCTACGGACCGCGGCTGAGCTTCGATCGGTGCTGGACTACGCCACCGATCTGTTACACGCGCGCCGGCACGACCAGGTGCAGTCGCTGGTGCTGGCTGGACTGGCCGAGGTGGTCGGCAGCGAGTCGGTCACGCTCACCCACCTCGATCTGGTCGACCAGCACGAGGTGGCCGTGCTGTGGCCGCCGAGCCGCCCGGATCCGGAGGTGATGGCTCAGTACCCGATGCTGGGCCGGACCCATCCACTGCGCCGATCGCTGCTGGAGGCCGCCGGTCGCCGGGTGGCGCCGGCGCCGCTGCGGGTCTCGGACGTGCTGACCGGCCGGGCCTGGCGGAAGACCCCGATCTACCAGCATGCCCTGCGCGGCGTCACGGATCAGATGTGCCTGCCGGTGGCCTTTCGCGGGCACCAGGTCCAGGCCCTCACACTGAACCGGACCGCCGGTGAGTTCACCGATCGGCAGCGGGCCCTGCTGGCGGCCTGCGGTGCGCATGTCCGGGCGGCGTTGGACCGCGGGCTGCTCACCGGCGGGGTGGGTCTGCAATTGTCGCCGCGCCTGGAGTGGGTGGCTCTGGAACAGGCACCCGGTCTGGGAGCGCAGCGCCCCGCTGAGCCCCACCCCGGCCCGGCTCGCAGCCCACGGGCGGCCATCCTCTCGGCCCGCGAGGCGGACGTGTTGGCGTTGGTGGCGCAGGGGTTCACCGACGCTCAGGTGGCGTCCCGGCTCGGCTTGCGCCCGGCCACCGTGTCCAAGCACCTGCACCGGATCTACCACCGCCACGGGTTGGCGAACCGGGCGGCGGCCACCCGGTTCTGGGCTGACCGAAATCAGGCTGACCGAAATCAACGGGCATAGCGGCGAACCAGCTCCGAACCGAGTCGGGCGAGCTCAGCCTTGACCGAGTCCGGCTCGACGACGTCGACCATCTCGCCCCAGCCGGCCAGGTGCTGGGCGATCATCAACGGGGAGGGTGCCGCGACCCGCACTCTGGAGCGCCCGTCGTCGAGCGTGTCCAGCACTTCGCAGTGGCGCCCGAACTGGTTGCGCAGCACCGCTAGAAACCTGGTTCGGATCAGCACGGTCGCCGACAGAAGTGAGCGCTTCTCCTCGACATAGCCGACCACCCGTTCCCACGCCAGCGCCAGATCGAACTCGGCCGGCCGTTCGGCGACGAGATCCGTCGGGACGGCGTCCACGATCCGATCGACCCGGAAGGTGCGCTGTCCATGTTCGGTCCCGGCGATCAGGTACCAGATGTCGTCCTTGTCGATCAGGCCCCACGGGTCGATCATCCGCCGGGTCGGTTCGCCGGTTCGACTCGCGTAGTCCAGGCGTACCTTGCGCTGGCGGACGACCGCGGTCTGCAGGAGCTCCACGAACTCGGGAAGGTCGCGGCCGGTCTTTCCCCAGCCGGCCGGGTCGACCACCACGGCCTTCGCGGCCGCCTCGGCATCGGCGCGGAAGGTGTCCGGCAGCGCATGGATGAGCTTGCGCAGCGCGGAACGAACCTCTGGGGCAATCGAGGTTCCGGCGGTCGGTCCGAGCAGCAGGAACAACGACTGCGCTTCGGACGCCGTCAATCCGCTGAGGTCGGTCCGCGCGCCGCCGACCAGGGACCAGCCACCGCCGCGCCCGGGTTGCGGGTAGACCGGGATCCCCGCGGTCGACAGCGCTTCCAGGTCACGACGGGCGGTGGCCAGCGATATCTCCAGCTCACCGGCTACTTCGGAGGCGGTCACTCGACCCCGGGACTGGAGCAACAGGAGGGTGGCCACAAGGCGGTCGGCGCGCATGCCTGAAGTTTGGCAAACAAAGTGCTCAGTTGATGAGCGGTTTAGTTGAGAGGATGAGTCCAGATCGAAGAATCGATCAGCCGCGATGAGGGGAAATCTGATGCTGCGAGGACTCGCCAACATCTCGTTCTTTGCCGACGACCTGGACGCCGCGAAGAGCTGGTACACCGAGGTCTTCGGTGTGGAGGCGTATTTCAACGTTCCTGGGTATGTCGAGTTCCGGGTCGGCGACTACCAGCACGAGTTCGGCCTGGTGCACAAGAGCTACGCGCCGTACGACGCGGTGGCCGGTCCGTCCGGTTCGATCACCTACTGGCACGTGGACGACGTCCAGGCGGAGTTCGACCGGTTGCTGTCGCTGGGCGCCAAGGAACTGGACGGGGTACGGGAGCGCGGCGAGGGCTTCGTGACAGCCTCCGTGGTCGACCCGTTCGGGAACATCCTCGGGATCATGTACAACCAGCACTACCTGGATATTCTCGCGGCCAAGCAGTCCTGATCGCGGGGAGCGACGGCATCGACACGATGCCGCTGGGTGTCTAACGTGGCGGGAATCACCTTCGGCCAAGAGGGGAACCTGACATGAAGACCAAAGGCGCGCTTCTGTGGGAGATCGGCAGTCCATGGTCGGTCGAGGAGATCGAGATCGGTGATCCGCAGCCGGGAGAGGTCACCGTTCAACTGGTCGCTTCCGGGCTGTGCCACTCCGACGAGCACCTGGTCACCGGTGCGACGCCGATCCGGCTTCCGGTGCTCGGCGGTCATGAGGGCTCCGGCGTCGTCGTGGAGGTGGGCGCCGGAGTCACTGATCTGAAGGTGGGTGACTCCGTCGTCACCGCTTTCATCCCGGCCTGTGGCAAGTGCCCGCCGTGCGCCAACGGGCACCAGAATCTCTGCGACCTCGGCGCCCTCCTGCTGGCCGGCACGGCCATCTCGGACGGCGGGTTCCGGGTCAGCGCGAAAGGCCAGGACGTCGTCCAGATGTGCCTGCTCGGCACGTTCTCGCCGTACATCACGGTGCACGAGGCCTCGGTGGTGAAGATCGAGCCGGACATCCCGCTGGCGGTCGCTGCCCTCGTGGGCTGCGCGGTGACCACCGGCTGGGGGTCGGTCACCAGGGTCGCCGATGTCCGTCCGGGCGAGACCGTCGTGATCATGGGGGCGGGCGGCGTCGGGATGAACGCTGTGCAATCCGCCGCTCTGGCCGGCGCCAATCCGGTGGTGGTGATCGACCCGGTCGAGGCCAAGCGGAAGTGGGCGACGGATTTCGGGGCCACGCACACCTATGCCACCGCGGCGGAAGCGACCGCCGCGGTGGCCGACCTGACCCGGGGCCGGATGGCCGAGAAGGTGATCATCGCGGTCGGGGACATTCAGGGGGAGGACGTCCAAGACGCACTGACGCTGACCGGCAAGGGAGGTCGGGCAGTGGTCACCGGGATGGGGCACGCCGCGAACCTGGACGTCAAACTCAGCTTGTTCCAGCTGACCCTGCTCCAGAAGGACCTGCAGGGGGCGATCTTCGGTGGGTGTAATCCGCGCGCTGAGATCCCCGCGCTGCTCGCGCTCTACCAGGCGGGGCGGCTGAACCTGGACGGGCTGGTCACCACCAGGTACCAACTCGAAGACATCAATCAGGGATACCAAGACATGCGCGACGGCAAGAACATCCGAGGCTTGATCGTCTATCCGGAGTAAGCGCGTCCGCTTGCGGGCGCTTTAAGCGTCAGGCGTCGGCGAGACCCCGGGGAGGATGTCGGGAGAGCCGCTCTTGCGCAGGGCGGCGCAGTCCTGCTGGGTCGGGGCGGCGGTGATCGGTGCCTGCGCCAGCGCCTTCAGCACGATGCCGACCACCACGGGGTCGCTGGACACGGAGACGTGGCTGGACTTGTTCTTCGGGCAGATCGATTGCACCGGGATGTTCAGCACGCCCGGCAACTGGGCCGTCGATTCCCCGACGATGTGATCCCGGGTGCTCCACAGGTTGAGCCAGGGCGCCTGGCCCTTCGCCGCCGGCAGGCCCTTGAGCAGGGCACTGCCCGGCTCCAGTTGCGGGCAGGTGACCTCGCAGTACTTCTCGGTGACCAGGTTCTTCAGTGGGTCTCCGGCGACCCCTTGGTTTGGCGAGGCGATGGTCACCACTCGCCGGGCCAGGGCGTCGCCGCCCTCGGCCAGCCAGAGCCGGGTGACGATGCCGCCGGCCGAATATCCGACGATATCTACCGACGGGGCTCCGGTCGCGATCGCGTTCTCGGCGGTCTCCTGTACCTGGCGGGCCTGGGCGCGAAGATCACCGGTGTCTTCAATGCCGGTGGACACGATGATCACGCGGCGGCCGGTGAGGAACAACCTGCGCTGCAGATCAACGAGGCCCACCGAGTCGGCGTTCCGGCCCGGAACGAGCAGTACAGGGCCCAGTCGATCCTGTGCGATCGGTGCCGGATCCTGGTTGGAGCGGAACCAAACGGCCACTGTCGTCGCCAGGGTAAGGGCGACCAAGAGGGCAGGAATGACGACGGCACGTCGTCGGGATATCACAGTGAGTCACCAGGTGTTTCGGGATGGCGGCGGAAAGGTCATGGTCAGTAAGGCAACATCCCACATTCTAATTCATGAGCCAACCATAGTTATCACGCCGGGTGACCAGGAGAATAAATTATCGGGCGTCCCGACTGGTCCGAACGCTCCCCGCACGGTAAGAACCTGGGGTGCTACGAACCGTTGCGTCGACCATCCGTCGAACCGCCAGAGATCGTTTCGGTTGGCGAACGCTCCGCCCTGGTCAGGCGGAGGCGGTTCGGGCCCTGGTGAAGGGCTCCGACGTGCTCGTCGTGATGCCCACCGGGTCCGGCAAGTCCGCCGTCTACCAGTTGGCCGGTCTGCTGCTGGACGGCCCCACCGTCGTCGTCTCCCCACTGATCGCGCTGCAGCGGGACCAACTCGCGGGCCTGGCTGCCCGAGGCGGTGGGAAACCCGGGCTGGAGGCCGTGGCGGTGAACTCGGCGCAGGGCGCCCAACAGACCACCCACGCCTGGGAGTCGCTGCGCACCGGAACAGCGGAGTTCATCTTCCTGGCGCCGGAGCAGCTGGCGAACGACGCCGTCGTCGACCGGTTGGCGGCGGCCGGGGTCTCCTTGTTCGCCGTCGATGAAGCACACTGCGTGACCGCCTGGGGGCACGACTTCCGGCCCGACTACCTCCGGATCGGCGACGTGATGGAGCGTCTCGGCTCGCCGCGGATCGTCGCGCTGACCGCGACCGCGGCACCCCCGGTTCGAGCCGAGATCATCGAGAAGCTGAAGATGCGCCGACCGGTACAGATCATCCAGGGCTTCGACCGGCCCAACCTGCGGCTGGAGGTGGATCGCTTCACCGACGGTCGGCGCAAGCAGGCGGCTGTGGTGGCAAAGGTCGAAGAGTTGACCGGCTCCGGGCTGATCTATACCGCGACCCGCAAGGACACCGAGCAGTACGCCGAGATGCTGCGGGCTTCCGGACGCCGGGCGGCCGCCTATCACGCCGGGATGAAGGCGGCCGATCGGGAGCGGGTGCACACCGGATTCCTCGCGGACGAGATCGACGTGGTGGTCGCCACCTCCGCCTTCGGGATGGGGATCGACAAGCCGAACGTGCGCTTCGTCGTCCATGCCGACATCAGCGAGTCGCTCGACTCGTATTACCAGGAGATCGGTCGGGCCGGTCGGGACGGCGACCCGGCCTTGGCGCTGCTCTGCTACCGGTCCGAGGATCTGGGGTTGCGGAACTTCTTCGCTTCCGGCGGAGGCGATCCCGAGGTGCTGACCACCGTCGCCGGAGCGGTTCGGCGACACACCAAGACCGAGGGTGCGGTCGACCCGTCGGTGCTCAAGGACGAGCTCAAGCTGTCGCACACCCGGCTCACCAACGCGATCAACCTGTTGGAACAGGCCGGTGCGGTGGACGTCGACGGGCAGGGCCGGCTGCATTACACCGATCCGAAGCTGGCCGTCGACACGGCGGTCACGCAGGCCACCGAGGTCGCCGAGGCGTATGTCCGGGTGGATCGCTCCCGGATCGAGATGATGCGGGGCTACGCCGAAACCACCGGGTGTCGCCGGCAGTTCCTGCTCGGCTACTTCGGTGAGGCGCTGCCGGACCTGTGTGGCAACTGCGACACCTGCGCCTCGGGATCGGCCGCCGGCTACCTGAACGGCCTGCCGGAGGCTCTACCGGCGAGGGCTCGGACGGCGAGAGGGTGGACGGCGAGGGGTCGCAGGGCCGGCAAGCGGACGGCGGTCAAGCCCGCCTTCGCGGTGAACGCCCAGGTGGAACACCGGGCGTGGGGGCGCGGGGTGGTGATGCGGCACGAGCCGGATCGGATCACCGTGCTTTTCGATCAGGTCGGGTACCGCACCCTGGCGCTGGTGGCACTGCAGGCCGACGACGGGCTGCTCGTCGTCCAGGAACCGGCCTGATCACTGCTCGAGGGGTTCTCGCCTGGTCGGTTCCCGACTGACCGGAACCAGGGCCAGGGCGGGGATCAGCAGGACCGGGACGACGAGCAGCGCCCGGAGGACGCCGACCTGGTCGCCGAGCAGCCCGACCACCGGCGGTCCGGCCAGGAACGCGGTGTAGCCGATCAGGGCGACGACGCTGACCCGGGCGGCCGCTCGGCTCTCGTCGTCCGCTGCCGCGCTCATCCCGACCGGGAAGCCGAGCGAGGCACCCAGCCCCCAGAACGCCACCCCGATCACCGCGATCGCGAGCGAGCCCGCCAGGATGGCGAGGGTAGCTCCGGCTGCGGCCAGCAGCATGGTGGCGACCAGCACCCGAACCCGGCCCCAGCGATCCAGCGCGATCGTGCCCACCGTGCGTCCGAGGGTCATCGCCGCCACGAAGACGCCGAAGACCACCGCGCCGCCCGCCTCGCTGATCCGGTATCCGTCGACGAACGCCAAGGCGACCCAGTCGTTCGCGGATCCCTCGGTGAAGGCCATCACGAGCACCAGCAGGCCGATCAACAGCGTCCGCGGCTCGCTCCAAGCGGACAGGGCCGCGCGCATCCGGGTGGATCCCGGCGCTCCTTCGGCTGTTTCGGCGACCATTCCCGCCGGCAGGAAGGACCGAACCGCGATCAGGCTGCCCACCGCACCGAGCACCGCGATCGTGATCAGGTTGACCTCGATCGACGAGCCGAGCCGGGAGGCGAGGGCGCCGATCGCCGCGCCGGTCACCGTGCCGATGCTCCAGGCCGCATGGAAACGCGGCATCACCGTCCGGCCGAGCCGTCGCTCCACCATCGCCGCCTCGACGTTCATCGCGACGTCGCAGGTGCCGGACCCGTAGCCGACGGCCAGCAACCCGGCCACGGTCACCGGGACGGAGTTCAGCATCCCGGTTCCGATCCCGGCCACCACCAGCCCGACTGCCACCATCGTGCTGGCACCGGCCACGGTTTGACCGGTACCGAACCGGCTCGCAGAGGCGCCGGCCGTGACCATCGCCAGCACGGCGCCGGCGGACAGCCCGAGCAGCACCAATCCGAACTTCCCGGCCGACAGGTCCAGCGCCTGCTTGGCGGCCGGGATCCGGGCGAACCAGGAGGCGATGGCCAGCCCGTTCAGGAAGAAGACTGCGGCCACCGCGTTCCTGGCAGTGACCACTCGGAACGCGGTGGACGGGGCAGGCCGTTCGGTCGGTGTGAACACTCAACCATCCTCGCTGTTGGAAGCGGTCCCAACGCAAGTGGACAGGGCCATCGGGGTAATCCGCGTGGTAGGACGGGATCCGCCTCGGCCGAAGCGGGACTTCGGGTCCGTTCGGCCGCTGATCGGCTCGGCTACGTGGTCAACCCGCTCGTCGACAACAGCGGCGGCTCGGCCGCCTTGGTCCAGCACCTGCTGGCGACCGGGCGACGGCGGATCGTGATGGTGGCCGGCCCGCCGTGGTTGCCCTGTGCTCGGCGCCCGGTCGAGGCTTACCAGGCGGTGATGCGATCGGCCGGGCTGCGGGATCGGGTCCTACCGGGAGATTTCACCGTCGCCGCTGGGCATGCCGGTGCCCTGGAGGCACTGCGCCGCTGGCCTGACACCGATGCTGTCTTCGGAATCTGTGACACGACGGCGCCCACGTTGACCACCGCCACTCATCCGGTGCAGCTGATTGCCGCGGCGGCGGTCACCGCCGTCCTCGGGTCGTCGGTGCTGCCGCTCGCCTCGGCTTATCCGTCTCAACTCGTCCTCCGGGAGAGCGCCTGATCGAGACGGCGGGCAGAAAAGCAGGTGGTTGTTGGCGCCGATTTAATTGTTCGCGCCAGCGTTTCCGGATAACCGAATTTAATTCCAGCCTCAAATGCATCGCTCGGCCCGGCCGAATCCGGTTCGGTTGCTCTGCGCAGCCAAGTCGGACGCCAAGCGCTCTGTCGGAGCCGAGGTGGAAAGGGTTAAAGTAAGCGATACCGGGCCGTGTCTTGCCGCTGTGCAGGCCGTTCTGGAAGATCTTCGCAGCGCGGGCAACGTCGCGGAGCTGATCTCAGTAGAGCTGCCCGACGGTACGGAGGCTACGTCGAGGTCAAGCTTCTCGAAAGTCGCTCCAGTGCAACTAATTAAGACCTCCAAATCGAATGCCCGGTCGACTTGTGCCGGGCGAGCACCTTGATCCACGATCGACGGCCCGAGATCGCAGCCCTGCTCCGGCGATCCGGGTTACGGGGACCCCGATCGACGGCGGGACGGTATTCAGCATGGCCGGAATTCGTAATGGAACTGCACTAACGGGGGTCGGATTCTTTGCCGACCAAGTACCTCAGCTCACTCCCAAACCGCCCACCGATTCACTGACCCGCCAGGTGGCCGAGGCCGGCTCGGCGGCGGTGCACCATGCCCGGCGTCGGCTGGCGAGCCGCTTGCCGGCGCATGCGCTGGACGCGGCAGACCAGTACTTCGCTGCCCCGGACGTCGACACCTGGGACGGCGCGATCCGGCCGGACCCCGGGGCAGACGTCTTGCTGCTATCGCCTACCCGCCGGGCCGCGGTGGCGACCTCGAACGTCGCAATCGAACTGCGCCAGTTCGACCGGCAATGCCCGCGCTGGGCCCCGTTCGCCGACGACATCGCCACCGTGACCGGGGCGGACGTCGTCCTCAAACTGCTCGTGGCCGACGGTGAACCCAAGGCCGCGCAGGGCCGGGGAGAGCGCCACGACTCGACGCTCGAGGGTCGCCGACTGGCCGGTAGCAACCTGCTGGTCGCTCGTGAACGCAACGTCGACGACTGGCGACGTGCCGGATCTGACGTGTTGATCACCGTGATCGACGGTGCGGAGCGGTTCGCGGTGGCCAGCACCGAACCGCCGGACGCCGACCCCGAGCCGGAGCTCGACACCGTGCTCCGGGCCGGAGACACGCTGCGGCTGCCGCGCACCATGCTGCATACGGCGCAGCCCGCCAGCGGTGGCTCCGCCCTGCTGTCGATGAAGTTGCGCCGGGCGACGGACTGGCGGCTGCGCCGATCCACCCCGAGCCACCTCGGATTCCGCGACTACCCGAGTTCGGCCAAGGTGTACCGGCTCTGCCTGCGCTCGCACGTCCCGCCGACCCCGCTGATGCCGTCGGTCGGCTGGGATCCCGACACCGCGCTGCTGCGCACCCGAGCTCCGGGTGGCCTGGCCGTGCTCGAGATCCTCGGCCGGGACGTCACCTTTGTCGCAGCCGGCTCGGTCTATCGGGCGAGTATCCCCGTCCTGCGGGCTCTCACCGCCGTCCATGCCGCTGACGGGATCCGAGTCGCAGAGCTCACCGAGCGCCTCGCGGTATCCGCGCAGACCGCACGGTCGGTGGTGGATGGCCTGCTGACCTGCGGGCTGGTTCGGATCGATCAGCCGACCCAGCTGTGACCCTCGACCTTCAGCCGTGCACGTCGGCCCACGCCGCCCTGGTGGCGAGTTGGGCCCGGTCCCGCCACGAGGCGGTGATGTGGTGCGGGGAGGGTGAGTTCCCGGTGCCGGCCGAGCGGGTCGTCGAATGGCAAGGTGACGCCGACGTGTGCGGATACCTGCTGGTCGAGGAGGATCTCCCGGTCGGCTATGGCGAGCTGTGGCTCGACGCCGAGGAGAGCGAGGTGGAACTGGCCCGGATCATCATCGCTCCCGCCGCCCGCGGGCAGCGGCGCGGGCGGAGGCTGGTGCACCAGCTGCTCGCCGAGGCAGCCAAGACCGGCTGGTCGGATGTCTTCGTCCGAGTGCACCCGGACAATGACATTGCGGTGCGGTGTTACCAAGGTGTCGGCTTCGGGCCGGTTGATGCTGCCCTGGCGCAGGAGTGGAACGCGCTCCAACCGGTGGAATACCTCTGGCTACAGCACCGCCCCCAAAGGTGAGGGTCAGCGGGATTTCAGGAACTCCGTCAGGCCGGAGATCAAACGGTCGACGTCGTTGTCGTCGGTGTACGGCGCCAGGCCGATCCGCAGAGCACCGTAGTCGCCCAGGCCGAGTCGCCGGGACAGCTCCAGCGCATAGAACGAGCCGGCCGGTGCGTTGACGCCGCGCTCGGCGAGGAAGTGCTGGACGGTCGCCGCCTGGCTGCCGTCGATGCTCACCAGGAGCGTCGGCGTTCGGTTGGCGGCCCGGGAATGCAGCACCAGGTCAGGCATTGTGGCCAGCGCGGCCTCGAGTCGCAGTTGCAGCCCTTGCTCATGCTCCTCGATCGCCTGCATCGCCGTGACCAGGGCCTCGCGCCGGTTCAGCGTCGGTGAGGCCAGCGTCGGTGAGGCCAGGGTTGGTGAGGCCAGGGCCGCGACGAAGTCCACTGCGGCGGTGCAGCCGGCCAGAAGTTCATAGGGCAGGGTTCCGAGTTCGAACCGTTCGGGCACCGCGTCCGAGGACGGGAGCAGCTTGTCCGGGTGCAGTTGCTGGAGCAGGCCGGGCGCACCGGCCAGCACGCCGCAATGCGGTCCGAGCAACTTGTACGGCGAGCAGGCGAAAAGGTCGGCTCCCAGGGCCGCGATATCCACCGATGAGTGCGCGGTGAAATGGACGCCGTCCACGTACAGCAGGGCCCCGGTGCGGTGCACCCGGGTGGCGATCTCGGCGATCGGTGGCTTGGTACCGATCAGGTTGGACGCCGCCGTCAGTGCGACCAGCCGGGTGCGTTCGGAGAGCACGGCGTCGATGTGGGCTGCGGTCAGCTCGCCGGTCGCCGGATCGAGGTCGGCCCACCGGACGGTCGCCCCGGCCAGGGCGGCGGCCTGGACCCAGGGCCGGATGTTGGCGTCGTGATCCAGCCGGCTGACGACGATCTCGTCACCCGGGTGCCAGCTCTTGGCCAGCGTCCGGGCGACGTCGTACGTCAATTGAGTCATGCTCCGGCCGAAGACGATGCCGCGCGGATCGGTTCCGAGCAGGTCACCCAGGGCCGCCCGGGCGTCGAGGACGATCTGGTCGGCCCGGCGCTCGGCCGTCGTGGACTGCCCCCGGTTGGCGATCGCCGAGGTCAGCGTCTGCGCCACGGCCTGTGCCACCGGCGCCGGCACCTGCGTTCCGCCCGGGGAGTCGAAGTGGGCGGCGCCCTCCGCCAAGGCGGGGAACTGCGCCCGGAGCGCGGCGACGTCGTAGCTCTGCATGCTCACAGGATGGGCCACCCCCACCGGTTCAGTACAACCGGTGCCTGCCCTTTCAGCGTGAGCGCGTGGCTGGTAATTCGCTTTTCTGGCGGCCGGATGCTGCCCATACTCAGCTGTGTGGATCATTCGAGCCAGGCAGCTGAACGGTTCCGCGGCCATGCCGCGGCGCCGCTGGTCGGCCTGCCCGCGGCGCGGCGTGGCCCGCTGCTCGAGGTACCCCCGGCGGCCGGGCAGTCGAGCGCCGGGATGCCGCTGACCGGCACGGTCGACGACAGCGATACCCCGCACGACGTCATCGATCTACTTCTGCTGGAAGCTTTTTCGACCGGCCGCCAGCCGGCCGCTCGAACCAAGGAACTGGAGAACGTCCGGCCCACCGCCAGGTTGCTCCCCGCGCCGGCTCAGGTGATCCGCGAGGCGGAGAGCGACTTTCAGCACAGCGTGCTCGCCGTCGGTGCGGGCTACACGGTCCGGTCGATCCGCTGGAAGCGCAACCGGAATGCGACGGTGACGGTGACCGCGGTGACGGCGGAACTGGCCGCCGAGCAGTTGGCGCTGGCCACGGCGGATGCCGTCGAGCCGGTGGACACCACCAACGAGCGGGTCCCGATCGGATTCTGGCACCTGACCTCGCGCGGGCCGCGCCGGATCCCGCGCGACATCGAGGCGTCCGCCTGGCCGCAGATCCGGGGCAACTACTCCGGGCGGGTGGCAACCGCGCTGGAGCCGTTGATGGCCCTCACCCCGGCCACGGTGAACGGCCGACTACTGCTGCTGCACGGCCCACCCGGGACCGGGAAGACAACGCTGCTGCGGGCGATCGCCCAGCAATGGCGAAGCTGGTGCCGGGTCGACTGCGTGCTCGACCCGGAACGGCTGTTCGGCAACCCCGCCTACCTGCTCGACGTGGCGCTGGGGGAGGAGCAGGGTGACGAGGACGACGAGGACGGCCCGCGCTGGCGGATGCTGCTGCTCGAAGACTGCGATGAGCTGATTCGCGGTGAAGCAAAATCGACTGCTGGGCAGCATCTTTCGCGTCTGTTGAACCTGACCGACGGGCTGCTCGGGCAGGGTCGCAATGTGCTGGTGGCGATCACCACGAACGAGAACCTGGCCGCGCTGCATCCGGCCGTCGTCCGGCCCGGGCGCTCGCTGGCCCAGATCGAGGTGGGTCGGCTGAGCCAGGCCGAGGCCACCGCGTGGCTGGCGGCCCAGCCGAATCCGGCGGCCAGTGTCGACGCTGCGGCCGGCTCGATCCCAGCCTTCGGCCCGTTGGGTGCGACGCTCGCCGAACTTTTCGCCGTCCGGAATGGCGTGACCCCCGCACCGGACCCGAGGCCGGCTCCCGGAACCGGCCTCTATCTCTAGTCCACACCTCGCCGAGCCCGCGAGTGCGGGGCGGGTAGGATTCTGCGGCTAATACTTGACCTCGAGTACTCTGGCTCGGGTAGCCTAAGTCGGACGGAACGCGGCCGGAGACTGGGGGACAGGATGAGTGCGGCTCGATTGTCCAACCCGTTGGCCCTGGCAGTGCTCGCCCTGCTGGAAGAGCGCCCGATGCACCCCTACGAGATGTCGACCACGCTGCGCGAGCGGCACAAGGAAGACAGCATCAAGCTGAACTACGGCTCGTTGTACTCCGTGGTCGCATCGCTGCAGAAGTACGGGCTGATCACGGTCCAGGAGACGGTCCGCGAGGGCAACCGGCCCGAGCGCACGATTTACGCGATCACCCAGGCCGGTCGGGTGAAGATGGCCGGCTGGCTGAGCGAGCTGATCAGCACCCCGGCCCGGGAGTTCACCGGTTTCGAGGCCGCGCTCTCGCTGATGGGGGCGTTGCCGCCAGACGAGGTGACCCGGTTGCTGGACATCCGACTGGCCAGCCTCCGCGCGAAACAGAGCTCGCTGGAGGCGGTCCTGGCCAGCCTCGGGTCGTCCCTCCCGAGGATTTTCACCATCGAGGTGGAGTTCCAGAATGCCCTGCTCGTGGCGGAGACCGATTTCGTCCACGGATTGCTGCACGAGCTGAAAACGGATCAGCTCAGCGGCACCAAGTTCTGGCGGCGAATGCACGAGTTGCGCGCCACCGATGCCAGCCCACAGCAGATTGACGAGGCACTGCGAGCCGAGTTCGCAGCCGACTTCGCCTGGATGGAGGACGCCGAGGGCCAGCCGTAACCAGCGGCGGCCCCCGCGACCCGGTGCGTCAACACCGGACGGGGGCCGCCCAAACCATCGAGTCGAGCCCGCGGACGGGCGTGGACCTGAAGGCCTGCAAACCCAGGATATCTGCCACCCGCCGCGTCGCCGACTCCTCCCCGCACGGCTACCGCCGTGTTCCGAATGGAGAAGGAGCGCACAGATGTCAGATGCGACAGCGGGCAGTTCGATAACTGCCGGCGAACTGGTGAAAACCTATGGCAAGGGCGACAAAGCGGTTCGGGCGTTGACCGGGATCTCGTTCAGCGTGCCCGCCGGGTCGGTGTTCGGCCTGCTCGGCCCGAACGGGGCCGGCAAGTCCAGCACGATCAAGATCCTCAGCACACTCTCGCGGCCGGACTCCGGAACCGCGACCGTTGCCGGCTTGGACGTGGCTCGGCAACCTGACGACGTCCGGCGGGTGATCGGCTACGTCTCGCAGAAACCAGGCTTCGATCCGGTCGCCACCGGTAAGGAAAACCTGGTCCTGCAGGCCCGGATCCACGGCTTGTCCGGTCGGGCTGCCCGGCGCCGGGCGGACGAGTTGCTGGCGCACTTCGACCTCACCGAGGCCGCTCACCGACTGGCCGGCAAGTGGTCCGGCGGCATGCAGCGCAAACTCGACGTCTCGTTGGGCCTGGTGCACAGCCCTCGGGTGCTCTTCCTGGACGAGCCGACGACCGGCCTCGACCCCGAGGCGCGCGCCGACATGTGGACCGAGATCTCCCGGCTGGCCACCGATCAGGGCCTGACCGTGCTGCTCACCACGCACTACCTGGACGAGGCGGACCGGCTCGCTGACCGGCTGGTGATCATCGATCGAGGCGCGATCGTCGCCGAGGGAACGCCGGACGAGCTGAAAGGCCGGTTGAACGGCGACACCATCCAGTTGGAGTTCGCGGACGTCGAGGCCGCCGAGGCGGCACGAACCCTGCTACGGGTGGTGGACGGCGTCCAGGACGTCACCGTCCAGGCCGCGATCGTGCGGGCCCGGGTGACCGACGGACCGTCGTCCCTACCGGCGGTCCTGTCCGCGCTGGAGTCGCGAGGCCTTGACCTGCTCGCGGTGTCGGTGGCCCGGCCATCCCTGGATGACGTCTACCTGCGGTACGCGGGCCGCTCGTTCCAGCGGGCCGATGCCGCCTCGGCAGATCTGGCGGTGGCCTGATGACCACCATCGTGGACCGGTCGGCCGGCGCGCCGGCAGCGACGACGACCCAGCACCGTGCCGGCTTCCTGGCGCACTCCGCCTTCCTGACCGTGCGGTTGTTGCGCACTCTCAGCCGCCAGCCGATCTATCTGGCGTTCACGCTGATCCAGCCGATGATCTGGTTGCTGTTGTTCGGCCAGCTTTTCAAGCGGCTGGCCGACTTGCCGGGCTTCGGGGCGAATTCCTACCTGGAGTACCTGACCCCGGGGATCGTGGTGATGACGGCGATGTTCTCCGCCGCCTGGGCTGGCACCTCGTTCATCGAGGACATGGACCGCGGGGTGATGGATCGCCACCTGACGTCGCCGTTGAGCCGAGGCTCATTGATCACCGCCGCACTGGCCTACCAGAGCGTGACGATGGTGATTCAGTCGGCGATCGTGCTGGTGATCGCGGTGCTCACCGGCGCCCGGTTCGACGGCGGGGTGCTCGGCCTCCTGGTGCTGGTGGCCTGTGCCGTGCTGCTCGGGCTTGCCTTCGCCGCGTTGTCGAACGCGGTGGCCCTGCTGGTCCGGCAGCAGGAAGCGCTGATCGGCGTCTCCCAGTTCCTGACGATGCCGCTGACGTTCCTGTCCTCGGTGCTGATGGCCCCGGCGCTGATGCCG
>DATINJ010000368.1:0-57608 GCA_035474375.1 Kineosporiaceae bacterium
CTGCTGGCCGCCCGGACCACGGCCGACCGGCTGCAGGCCGAGCTGGTCCTGCTCCGCCGGGAGATCGGGCTGGTCGATGCCTTCGCCGCGCTTCCCGCCGTCGATCTGCTGCGCGATGCCCCGACCCCGAACTAAGACCGCCCGCCTCCCCGCGCGCCCGAAGTGTGTGTGCGGTTTGACCCAGGCGGGTCATCACACTTTCGCCGAAAGGGAGGATAGACGGTGGGTAAGCGAAGCAACGCTGACGCATCGGGGGGCGCAACCCCCGCGACCCGGGCGCTGACCGCCGCCGGGGTGGCCTTCACCGCGCACACTTTCACCGCCGACGACCGCAGTCGTCCGGGCAATGCGACCCGGCTCTCGTTCGGCGAGGAAGCCGCCGAGGCGCTCGGCGTCGACCCGGAACGGGTCTACAAGACGCTGGTGGCGGACATCGATTCCCGGCTCTGGGTAGCCGTCGTGCCGGTCACCGCGCAACTCGACCTGAAGGCCCTGGCCGGCGCGGCCGGCGGCAAGCGAGCGGTGATGGCCGACCCGGCGCAGGCCGAGCGCAGCAGCGGCTATGTCGTGGGCGGGATCAGCCCGCTCGGGCAGCGGAAGCCGTTGCCGACCGTGGTGGACAGCTCGGCGCTGACCCAGCCGACGGTGTACGTCAGCGGCGGACGGCGCGGGCTCGACCTGGAACTGGCGGCGGCCGATCTGGTGCGGCTGACCTCGGCCCGCACTGCGCCGATCGCTCGCCAGCACGAATCCCGATGATCAGTCTGATCGCACCGGGGAAAGCAGACGATGCGAGGTCACCGGCAGCAACGCGCCGAGGAACAAGAGGGTGGACGTCGCCACCGGCCAGGTGAACGCGGCACCGACGGCCCGAAGTGCGGGCGTGCCGAGCTGATCGCCCAGCAGCCAGCTCACCAGCCCGCCGAGCAACGACCCGATAATCACCGTCACGGTCCGGACGGCCGGCGTCCGCCCCGGCCGGAGCAGCACGAAGATCGCCGTCAGCGCCCCGAAGGCCACGCCGAGCAGGGCGAGGGTGCCGTCCACCGCGGCTGCGGCTTCTTGCTCATCGCCCAGGTCTGCCGCGTACGGAGTCAGCAGTCGCCAGGCGAAAGCCAACAACCCGCCCGCCACGATCAGGATCAGGAGTAACGCCAGCTCGGTGCGCAATCCAGGTCGACGATCCGGCGGGGCGGGCAGCGACTCAGCGGACTGGAACTCGGTACTCACGGGACCAGCCTCTCAGACGGACGGATCCGACGAGGCGGACGGGTCAGCCCGCCGGCGTCGCACGGGTGTCACAGGCTGATCGAGGATGCGCCGAGCAACCCTTTCAGGTCGCCCATCAGTGAATTGCTGACCGTGACCGAGAAATCCGGCAGGAGCATGACCGTGTCTTCGCGACCGGGCGACTTGAGCCGCATATGAACCGGAGTATCACCCGGATGGGTGCTCAGGATCTTGCGCATCTCCATGGCAAGTTCGGGGACGACGCGACTCACCGGCAGGGAAATGGTCACCGGAGCTGTGCCATCGCTGATCCCGGAGACATCCAGAACGGTCATTTCCCGGCCCATCAGGGTGAACGAGCCGTCGCGCTCGTTGAGCCGACCCCGGATCGAGACCACCAGGTCTTCGAGCAGTTCGGTGGCAACCGTCATGTAGGCCTGGGCGAAGAACGTCACCTCGATTGAGGCGTCCTTGTCTTCCAGGACGACGAGCGCCCACGGGTTGCCGCTGCTCTTGGCAATCTTTCGTTCAACTCTGGTGATCATTCCGGCGATGGCTACATCGTTGTTCTGCCCGGTCGGTTCACTGGCGAGCAGTTCGGCGATGGTCAGGTCGCGAGATCGCGAAAGGATGCGCTCGGTACCGTCCAGCGGATGGCTAGAGACATACAGGCCGAGCATCTCGCGCTCGGTCGACAGCAGTTCTTTCCGCGGCCACTCGCGATCATCGATGGTGAAGTCGAGACCGACGGTCGGGGCGCCGTCATCAATCAATCCGAAGAGGTCGTCCTGCCCGATTCCGGCCTGGCGCTTGACGCCGATCACGGAATCGATGGCACTCTCCGCGACGGAGACCAGACCCCGGCGGGTATGCCCGAGGGAATCGAAGGCGCCGCCCTTGATCAGGGAATCGACGGCGCGCTTGTTGCACACCGGCAATTCGACCTTCTCCAGGAAGTCGGAGAACGACGCGAACTTACCCTTCGCCTTCCGGGTGGCCACCAGCGAGTCGATGACGTTCAGGCCGACGTTGCGGATGGCTTGCAGGCCGAACCGGACGTTGTCGCCGACGGCGGTGAAGTCGGCGACGGATTCGTTGACGTCGGGCTGGAGGACATTGACACCCATCGACCGGGCATCGGCGAGATAGACCGCCATCTTGTCCTTGTCGTCACCGACCGAGGTCAGCAGGCCGGCCGTGTACTCGGCGGGGTAGTTGGCCTTGAGGTATGCGGTCCAGTAGGAGACCAACCCGTACCCGGCGGTGTGTGACTTGTTGAAGGCGTATCCGGCGAACGGGAGCATGACGTCCCAGAGGGCCTTGATCGCCTCGTCCGAATAGCCGTTGGCCTTCATTCCGGCCTCGAAGTTGACGAACTCGGCCGCCAGAACCTCCGGCTTCTTCTTGCCCATCGCCCGGCGAAGCAGGTCCGCGCCGCCGAGCGAGTAGCCGGCCACCGCGCGGGCGACCGCCATGATCTGCTCTTGGTAGACCAGCAGGTGGAAGGTGGTGCCCAGGATCGGCTCCAAGACCGCTTCCAAGTCGGGGTGGATCGGGGTGATCTTCTGCTTGCCGGTCTTGCGCATCGCGTAGTTGATGTGCGCGTTGGCCGCCATCGGACCCGGCCGGTACAGCGCGAGCACCGCCGCGATGTCCTCGAATCGGCTCGGCTCCATCTGCTTGAGCAGGGCGCGCATCGGGCCACCGTCGAGCTGGAAGACGCCGAGCGTGTCACCGCGGGCGAGCAGGGCATAGGTCTTCTCGTCGTCCAAAGGAATGGTGAGGGTATCGATTTCGATCCCCCGGTTCTCTTTGACGATTTTGATGGCGTGATCGATGATGCCCAGGTTTCGCAGACCCAGGAAGTCCATCTTCATCAAGCCCATGTCTTCGCACTGCGGGTACGAGAAGCCGGTGAGCTTCACCCCGTCGCTGGCGCGCATGTGCAGCGGAACCAGATCGAGCAGCGGCGCCGAAGAAAGGATGACGGCGGCCGCATGCACTCCGGTGCCGCGGATCAGACCTTCGACCCCGAGCCCGGTCTCGTAGACCTTTTTCACTTCCGGATCGGTCTGGATCATCATCCGGATCTCGTTACCCTCCCCGTAACGAGGGTGCTTCTCGTCGAAGAGTTCCTTGAGCGAAACCCCTTTACCCATCACGTCCGGCGGCATCGCCTTGGTGATCCGGTCGCCGACGGAGAAGGGATTGCCGAGAATCCGGGAGGAGTCCTTGATCGCAGCCTTGGCCTTGATCGTGCCGAATGTATTGACCTGAGCGGTGTATTCGGAACCGTACTTCTCGGTGACATACCGCACCATGCGGTCGCGCTGGCGGTCGTCGAAGTCGAGGTCGACGTCGGGCGGGCTGATCCGCTCGGGGTTGAGGAATCGCTCGAACAGCAGCTGATGTTCGAGCGGGTCGAGTTCGGTGATCCGGGTGGCGTAGGCCACCAGCGATCCGGTGGCCGAACCACGGCCGGGACCGACCGGAATGTCGTTGTCGCGGGCATATTTACAGATATCCGCGACGATGAGGAAGTACGAGGAGAACCCCAGCGGCCCGATGACCTTCATTTCGGTCTCGTAGCGTTCGATCACCTCGTCGGGGACCGGGCTGCCGTAGCGCATCGGCAACGCCGATTCGACTTCCTTGCGGAGCCAGGATTCCTGGGTCTCCCCCTCGGGAACGTCGAACTGCGGCATTCGATCGACGTACGTGAAGACGTCGTCGTAGGGCTCGATCATCTCCGCGATGAGCAAGGTGTTGTCACAGGCCTCGGGGATGCCGTCGAACAGCTGACGCATCTCGTCCGAGGTCTTGATGTAGTAACCGGAGCCACTGAACTTGAAGCGGTTCGGGTCGTCCTTGTTCTTGCCGACGCCGATACACAGCAGGCTGTCGTGCGCATCGGCCTGGTCGGCCGTGACATAGTGCGAATCGTTCGTTGCCAGGAGCGGGATGTTGAGATGCTTGGCGAGCTTCAGTAAGTCGTCTCGGACCTCGCGCTCGATGTCGATCCCGTGGTCCATCAACTCGAGAAAGTAATTCTCTTTGCCGAGGATGCTCTGATAGGCGCCGGCGACCTTCACCGCTTCGTCCCACTGGCCGAGCCGCAGCCGGGTCTGGACCGCTCCGGACGGGCACCCGGTGGTGCCGATGATGCCCTCGGCGTGATCCGCGATCAGATCCATGTCCATTCGCGGCTTACCGGCTGGGAACTGCCCCTGCAGAGACGCCATGGAGGAGAGCCGGAACAAGTTACGCAAACCGGTCGCGTTCTTGGCCCACATCGTCATGTGGGTGAAACGGCCACCGCCGGAGACGTCTTTGCCGGCCTCGGAACCATCGGCACCCGCACCCCGAACCCCGCCCTGACCCCAGAACACCTGCTTCTTGTGGAACCGCGACTCGGGGGCGAGGTAAGCCTCGATGCCGATGATCGGCTTGACCTTGCCGCCGGTCTTCTTCGCGGTCTGGAAGAACTCGTAGGCCCCGAACATGTTGCCGTGGTCGCTCATCGCCACCGCGGGCATGCCCTGGCGCTCGACCTCGGCGATCAGTTTGCTGTTCTTCGCCGCGCCGTCCAGCATCGAATACTCGGTGTGGACATGCAGATGGACGAACGAGTCTTTGCCGGAACCTGAGCCGGACGGCACGGGACGCCTCCAAGCGGACAACCGAAATCATGACCCGAGGGGTGATCGGGCCGGAGGGGGACACAGCACGGCGACCGGGGAAGGCACCGGGTCAGCGACGACCCCATGCGGTCTGGTGCGGTTGTGGAGCTGTTCTGTACTAGGGGCGTTCTGGGGGTCGGAACGAGGAGCAGTCTAAGGCTGGACTCGGACAGTTTCGGCGAGCCTGGAAAACTGCCCTGCCCGTTCGGCGTGTCTCGACGAGATGCACCGCATACGCATGATCGACCGGGCCAACCGCCCAGAACACGTCTGTAACAGAGTGTTTCACTCAAGCACGGAGGGTTACAGGGTCCCGGTGGTCAGTTCGTGGCCCGCAGGCGAGCCAGGGCCTGCGCCAGATCGTCCGGGTAGGTGCTGTCGAACTGAACCCACTCGTCGGTCCCGGGATGCGTGAACCCCAGCCGGACGGCGTGCAACCACTGCCGAGCCAGACCAAGCCGACCGGACAGCGAAGGATCGGCTCCGTACATCAGGTCGCCGACGCAGGGATGCCGAAGCGCGGAGAAATGCACTCGGATCTGGTGCGTTCGGCCGGTCTCCAGGTGCACCTCCACCAGCGAGGCCGCGGGGAAGGCTTCCATCGTTTCGTAGTGCGTGATGCTGTCCTTGCCCTCGGCGACCACCGCCCAGCGGGCATCATGACTGGGGTGCCGACCGACCGGCGCGTCGATCGTTCCGCGCAACGGGTCGGGGTGACCCTGGACGACGGCGTGGTAGGTCTTCTCCACGGTTCGGTCCCGGAACGCCTGCTTGAGCTGGGAGTAGGCGTACTCGCTCTTGGCGATCACCATCAGCCCGCTGGTACCGGCGTCCAGTCGATGCACGATGCCCTGCCGCTCGGCCGCACCCGAGGTCGCGATCCGGTAGCCGGCCGCCGCCAGCCCACCGGACACGGTCAGCCCGGTCCAGCCCGGACTCGGGTGCGCCGCCACCCCGACCGGCTTGTCGATCACCACGAGATCGTCGTCATCGAACACGATCCGCATGCCGGGCACCGGCTCGGCGATGACCTGGATCGGCTGGGCCGGACCCGGCAACGTCACCTCGAGCCACGCTCCGGCCTTGAGCTTCGCCGACTTGCCCACCGGAGCGCCGTCCACCAGCACGGCACCGTCTTCGGCCAGGTCGGCGATCACCGAGCGGGACAGTCCGAACAGCCGGGCGAGACCAGCGTCCAGTCGCTCACCGGCAAGCCCGTCCGGGACCGGGAGCGCACGCTGCTCAGTCATTCGGACACCCCTGACCGATCGGCGGGCGTTGTGGCGGCCTGGGTCTGCGGAACCGGGTCGTCGGCAACTGCGGGCTCCTCGGTGCGATTGAGCCGCTGGCCGTCGATCCCGATCCCGCGCAGGCTGAGCAGGGCGATCAGGACGGCGGCGGTGACGATCGATGAATCGGCCAGGTTGAAGATCGGCCAGTGCGGGAATTCCAGGAAATCGATCACGTGCCCGTGGAAGAAGCTGGGCGCGCGGAACAGCCGATCACCGAGGTTACCCAGGGCCCCGCCGAGCAACAGCCCGAGAGCCAGCGTCCAGCCTCGACTACCCAGATTCCGGGAGATCCGGATGATCGCCACCACGACGACCAGCGCGACGATGGTCAATAACCAGGTCGCACCGGTCGCCATCGAGAAGGCAGCACCCGCGTTGCGGGTCAGGTGCAGCCAGAGGATGCCATCGATGACGTCCACCCGACCTCGGCCGGCCAGTCGCTCGACCGCGGCCCATTTCGTGGCCTGATCGGCAAGCAGGACCAGGGCCGCGATCACCGGCACCAGTAAGGGCAGGCGGCGGCGTGCGTTGTTTACGTCAGTCATCGTGGGTCCAGGGTGTCACGGATCTGCGAGCGGCTTAGCGCCGCTCCTCGCGCTGCTTGCAGACAACACACAGCGTTGCCCGCGGGTAGGCCTCGAGCCGGGCGGCGCCGATCGGCTTCCCGCACGACTCGCAGTTGCCGTAGGTGCCCTCGTCAACCCGAGCGATCGCGCGCTCGGTCTGGTCAAGTGCCTCGGCGACTCGGTCGGCCAGCGCCTGTTCGTGCTCGCGACCGAAGGTCTTGGCACCGCTGTCGGCCTGGTCGTCACCCGACCCGGCCGCACTGTCGCGGATCACTTCCTGCAATCCGGCGCGCAACGCTGCGTGCTCCAGAGTCAAGCGTGCGTGCTCCTCCATCAGAGCCGTACGCGCGATAGCCAAGTCGCCCTGCGACTCAACCGTGGTCTTTTCTTCAGCCCTTGGCACTTTTTCTTCCGATCCCCCTCATGCAGATGAGCGGTGCCGGGCCCCGCCTGGGACCCGGCACCGCTCATGCGCGGCTCTACCGATCAGCTCAAGTGTCACCCGAGCCCATCGATTTTAGCTAGTTCTGACCACCGAACGGATACTGCGCAGGCTGCTCGGAGCCCTGGTCTGCGTATCCACCACGGGTGGGTAGCGGCCCACTATACGGCGCCTGAGAGGCACCGACGGTGGCCGGCGGAGCAGGCTGGGAGCCACCACGGCTCGGCACGACGGCCGCCTTGGACTCCAGCTCACGCAGCTGGCCCTCCAGGTACGACTTGAGCCGGCTGCGATACTCGCGCTCGAAAGCGCGCAGCTCGTCGATCTTGCGCTCCAGGAGCGAGCGCTCCTGCTCGAGCGAACCCAGGGTCTGCCGCTGCTTCTCTTCAGCCTCACGCATCAGCCGGGTCGAGTGCTCGCGCGCCTCGCCGACGATCCGATCCCGGGTCTGCTCACCGTTTCGCACGTACTCGTCGTGCAGCTTCTGGGCCAGCGCCAACATTCCGGCGGCGGCTTCGGGGCCCTGCCCGGCGACCTCGAGCTGCGAACTCGCTCGCACCGGCTCGGGGGCCTGGACTGCTACCGGCTGCGGCATCTGAACCGGAGGCGGTGGAGCTACCTGCAGTTGAACCGGAGCCGACTCCGGAGCGACCTCCCGGGCCACCGTGGCGCGGGAGAGCTCGCCCACCCGGCGCTCACAGGAGCCGAGTTTGGTGCGCAGTTCTTCGTTCTCCTCGCCGAGACGGCGCAGTTCGTTGACCACCTCGTCAAGGAAGTCATCGACCTCGTCCTGGTCGTAACCCTCTCGGAACTTGGTCGCCTGGAAGCGCTTATTGACAACGTCCTCGGGCGTCAACGCCATCTGGTCACCTCGCGTTGGAAACTCAATCGGAAGTGCGGAGCCGCTGCTATGCCACCGTACCGGAAGGTGACGCTACACAACGATGGAGCTTGAGGCCACCTCATCGACAACACCATGTGATGTGTCGAGCACGATGCGTAACAATTTGCCTCAACTGGATCCATTATCGCGGATCCAACAGTGCCATAGCGAACGTCACTATGAGGAACAACACGATGAATGCCAAATCGAGTTGCACCTGGCCGATGCGCAACGGAGGGATCAGGCGACGCAACGCCTTCAGGGGCGGGTCAGTGGCGGAGTAAATGCCTTCACAGATCACCAGGATGACGCCACGAGGGCGCCAGTCCCTGGCAAAGACCTGGATCCAGTCGACGACGAGCCGACCGATCAGGACGATGAAGAAGATGAAGACGACGTAATAGAGGAAGTACCTGATGACGGACACGGCTGTGATGACTCCGCACGGGCTGAGGGTGAGACGGACGCCCTAAGACTGGTTGAAGAACGCCCGTTCGGGAACCCGGGGCTTCTCCGGCGTCGCCACCTCGACGTTCGCCGGTGAGAGCAGGAACACTTTGCTGGTGACGCGTTCGATCGATCCGTGCAGCCCGAACACCAGGCCGGCGGAGAAATCGACGAGCCGCTTGGCGTCCGCGTCGTCCATGTCCGTGAGGTTCATGATCACGGGAGTTCCGGCGCGGAAGCTCTCACCGATCGTCTTCGCCTCGTTGTAGGTACGGGGGTGAATCGTGGTGATCCGATGAATCTCGGAGGACGGGTGCGCAACGACGCGAGCCACCTGGCTTCGACCACCAATCGGGGTCACCGGGGCGCGACGAGGTTCCTCGCGCTCCTCCTCATCGACGGCCAGCGCGTCGAACTCTTCGTCCTCGTACTCGTCATACGAGTAGCGGTCGTCGTCCTCGGCGAGACCCAGATAAACCATGGTCTTGCGCAATGCGCCGCTCATCGATACCTCCGCATGGTTGTCACCCTCCCTTCCGGACGCTACTCGAGGGCTGGGCGTACTCCGAGGACCGCGCTTCCGACACGCAGGTGAGTTGCTCCATGACGCAGAGCTTCCTCTAGATCGCCGCTCATACCCGCGGATATCGCCCGTGCCTCTGGGTGAGCATCCAGAAGACGATCTGATACTCCATGTAAGAGATCAAATGCGCCACTGGATTCGACCCCCATCGGGGCGACCGCCATCACCCCGGCCAGTTCGAGACCCTCCGCACCGGCAATCTGGTCGGCCAGTTGCGGCACCCCAGCGATCGGCACCCCGCCCCGCTGCGGATCACCGTCCAGGCTCACCTGGACAAAGCAGCGGACCGTCCGGCCGACCTCGACGGCAGCCCGGCCGAGCCCGGTGACTAGGGACGAGCGATCCACCGAATGGACGGCGTCGGCGTAGCGGGCCACCGAGCGGGCCTTGTTGCTCTGCAGCCGCCCGATGAAGTGCCAGGAAAGGTCGAGGTCGGCGCAGGCGGCAGCCTTCGGCGCGGCCTCTTGATCGCGGCTCTCGCCAACCTCGCGGATGCCGAGCTGGGCGAGGAGTCGAACGTCACTCGCCGGGTACGTCTTGGTCACCACCAGCAAGGTCACTTCAGCACGATCGCGGCCGGCTGCATGGCAACCGGCCGCGATGCGTGCTTCAACCGCGGCCAGACCGGTGACGAGTTCGGTCAGCCTTGGCACTACTTGAGGAAGTCTGGGACGTCGAGGTCATCGTCTTCCAGGACGACCGGGCGAGCCGGGCGGGTCGGGCGACCTGCGTCCGGCAGTTCCACCACCCGAGGCGGAACCTGCGGCTCTTCCCGCTCCTGCCGGTCTTGGCGGTCTTGGCGGTCCTGCCGGTCTTGGCGGTCCTGGCGTTCTTGCGCGGTCAGCCAGTCCGGCTCGGGTTCACTGCGGACCGGCGGCGCCGCCACGGGCGGGGCGATCGGCGCGGACTGACCGTAGCCATTGGTGCCGTGACCGTTCGCCGGGGCCTGCGGGTAGCCGCCGCCGGCCGTGCTGAGCGGGTAGCTGTTGTTGCTCGCGGTGGCCGGCTGCGGCGAGCTCACCGGCTGCTGCGGAAGCGGGGGGGCCGGGTGACTCGTGCCGGAGCTCTGCGAGGACGACGGCGGGCTGGCAGTGCGACCGGTGACCTGGCCGAGCGAGCGATCGTCGCGACGCCGGACCGGGGCACCCCCGTCGAAACCGGCGGCGATCACGGTGACCCGGACCTCGTCACCGAGCGCATCGTCGATCACTGCACCGAAGATGATGTTGGCCTCGGGGTGCGCCGCCTCCTGGACCAGCCGCGCTGCCTCGTTGATTTCGAACAACCCGAGGTCGGAGCCACCCTGAATGGACAGCAGCACTCCGTGCGCGCCGTCCACACTCGCCTCCAGCAGCGGCGACGAGATCGCCGTCTCAGCGGCCTGGATGGCGCGGTCCTCGCCGCGCGCCGATCCGATGCCCATCAGCGCGCTACCGGCCCCCTGCATCACCGACTTCACGTCGGCGAAGTCGAGGTTGATCAGGCCCGGGGTGGTGATCAGGTCGGTGATCCCCTGCACACCGGAGAGCAGCACCTGGTCGGCGGACCGGAACGCATCGAGCACGCTGACGTGCCGGTCGCTGATCGACAGCAGTCGGTCGTTCGGGATCGTGATCAGGGTGTCGACCTCTTCACGCAGGCCGGCGATCCCCGAGTCGGCCTGGGTGGAACGGCGCCGGCCCTCGAAGGTGAACGGCCGGGTGACCACACCGATCGTCAACGCGCCGAGGGAACGCGCGATCCGCGCCACCACCGGCGCGCCACCGGTTCCAGTGCCACCGCCTTCACCGGCGGTCACGAACACCATGTCGGCGCCCTTGATCACCTCTTCGATCTCTTCGGCGTGATCCTCGGCGGCCTTGCGGCCGACCTCCGGATCAGCGCCGGCGCCCAGGCCCCTGGTGAGTTCGCGACCGACGTCAAGCTTGACGTCGGCGTCACTCATCAGCAGCGCCTGTGCATCGGTGTTGATCGCGATGAACTCGACGCCCTTGAGCCCGACCTCGATCATCCGGTTGACCGCGTTGACGCCGCCACCACCGATACCGACGACCTTGATGACTGCGAGGTAGTTCTGCGGAGCTGCCACGTCGAGTGCCTCTCGCTCGCGGGTCCTAAGACCCTAACCCTCAGCTCGAGGGTTATAGTTATGTCAACCTGTACTTAAAGCTGAACGTAGGTGGCAGCCCGAGGCCTTTCAACGACCCCGGGGGTGTGTCGCGGTATCAGTAACGCGAACACTTACTTTCTGCGCACCGCTGGCGTGTCCGGCGACCTGACGTCGTACCCGACCGCGTGCTGCGGCAGCAAAGCCGTGAGCACCCGAGCCTTTCGTCGAGTCTGCGCCGAATCCCCCCATTCCACTCGGGCCCCGCCCGGCACCTTGCTGTCCCGCAATTGCAGCCAGATTCCGTCCGGCGAGTCCGCGCCGATCGCCAGCAAACGCTGCGACAGCGTGGACGGTAACGCCTGCAGCACGGCGAGGCTGCCGCGCAACGCCGGAACCGACGCCGCACCGCGATCCACCTCGAGTCGAGGCAGCCCGGCCGGAGCCGTCTTGACCCGCTCGACCTCCACCCCGTCGCGGTCGACCAGGGACAGGCTCGAACCGGCCGGCAGGGCGGCAACCGGTACTCGTTCCTGCACGTGCACCCGAATCGTGCTGGGCCAGTGCCGCTCCACCCGGACCGAGCGGACCAGTCGCTGCCGACCCACCCGATCGGCGATGTCAGCGGTTCGGGCCAGCAGCATCGGGTGCCCCAGTTCCACCTCAGCCTCGGCCCGGACCGTGGCGACCGAGATCCGATCGGTTCCGGACACCTCGATCTTCTGCACGGTGGCCCAGGGCGACTTCAAGGCGACCCAGAGCAGACCGTTCAGCACCAGCACGACGGCGATCACGATCAGTACCCGGCGGCGGCGGCGAGCCCGCACCCGCGCGGCGAACCGCTGGGCCGAGGTCAGCGAGACGCTGTTGCGGACCGGACGGCCGGCGGTCCGGCCCATCGGGCCGTGCGCGAAACCCTTGACCGCGCCCGGTTTGGCAGCACCCTGCTTGGCAGCGGACTGCTTAGCCGCGGACGGCTTCCCGGCGGGCTGCTTCGCGGCGCCGGTCCGGCCCGCCGGCTTGCCGGCCGAAGCCTTGCCCGTCGACGTCCCCCTGGCTGCCGTTCCTTTGGCTGCACTGGCCGCCCGCTTCACCGGTCGGGGGTTCGGCGGCCTGGAGCCGGCAGCCATCAGCGGGAGCGTTCCGTCAGCGCCTGGAGGATCTGCGGGCCCAACCCGGTGACGTCACCGGCACCGATGGTCAGCACCAGGTCGCCGGGGCGAGCCCACCGCACGACGGCGTCGACCGCGTCGGCCGGCTGCGGGCAGAACACCACGTCGTCGGCCGGCAGCGGCACCGCGGTGGTGATCAGTTCACCGGTCACTCCCGGTTCCGGGTCCTCCCGGGCGGCGTACACGTCCAGCACCGCCACCTGGTCGGCCAGGCCCAGCGCGACGCCGAAGTCGGTCGCGAAGATTCGGGTCCGGCTGAACAGGTGCGGCTGGAAGAGCGCGATCACCCTGCCGGTGCCGACCACCGAGCGAGCGGACTTCAGGGCCGCCGCCACTTCGGTCGGGTGGTGCGAGTAGTCGTCGACGACCCGGACGCCGTCCGCCTCGCCCTTGGCCTCGAACCGCCGGCGAGTGCCGCCGAACTGCGCCAGTGCCGTGAGCGCTGCCTGGCCGGATACCCCGAAGTGCCGGCCGACCAGCCAGGCTGCGGCCGCGTTCAGGGCGTTGTGCGCTCCGGGAACCCGCAGCGTCACCGGACCGATGGCGGGCTGGTTGGTGGTCTCCTCGTGCAGGCCGAACCGGACGCCGTCGGGGGTCAGTTCCAGCCCGATCAGCCGAACATCGTTGTCCGCGCCGGTGCCGTAGAACCGGACCCGGACGCCCTGCTCGGCCAGGTCCTCGGCGACTCGGCCGACAACCCGACGGGCGCCCGGATCGTCGCCGCACGCGATCACGAGTCCGCCGGGCAGCACCCGGCGGCAGAACGCCTCGAAGGCGGCCTCCACCGCCGCCTCGGACCCGTAGTGATCGAGGTGATCGGGCTCGACGTTGGTGATGATCGCGATCTCTGGGCGGTAGAGCAGGAACGAGCCGTCCGACTCGTCGGCTTCCGCGACGAACGCCTCACCGCTGCCCTGGTACGCGCCCAGCCCACCTTCGGTCAGTTCGCCACCGATCGCGAAGGACGGATCGAGGCCACAGGTCTGCAACAGCACCGTGGTCATCCCGGTGGTGGTGGTCTTGCCGTGGGTACCGGCGATCGCGACCGCCCGGCGCCCGAGCATCAACGCGGCCAGGGCCTCCGAACGGTGCAGCACCCGCAGACCGCGGGCGCGGGCCTCGACCAGCTCCGGGTTGTCGGCCCGGACGGCGCTGGAAACCACCAGCGTGCCCTCGGCCGGAACCTGATCTGCTCGGTGACCGGCCGACACCCGCGCACCCGCGGCCCTCAGGCCGGCCAGCACGGCACTCTCCTTGGCATCGCTCCCGGAGACCTGCACGCCACGGGCCAGCAGCAGGTGGGCGATGCCGGACATCCCGACGCCACCGATGCCGATCAGGTGCACCGGCCCGAGCCGCTCCACCCCGAGCACCTCGGCCGAGAGGTCCGGAACCACGGCGGCGGTCATCGCCAGTCGCCCTGGGTCGCGGCCTCTTCGACCATCGTGGCCAGCCGCTCGTCGCCGTCCCGGATTCCGAACGCCGCGGCGGCCGTACCCATCGCCGCCAGCCGCTGCGGGTCGCACAGCAGCGGGATCAACGTCGATACCACCCACTCCGGCAGGCAATCGGCGTTGTCGACGAGCAAACCACCACCGGCGTTCACCACCGGCTCGGCATTGAACTTCTGCTCACCGTTGCCAATCGGCAGCGGCACGTAGGCAGCGGGCAACCCCAATGCCGCCACCTCGCTGACGTTCCCGGCGCCGGCCCGGCAGACCACGGCGTCCGCCGCCGCATAGGCCAGATCCATCCGCTCCAGATACTCGGCCACCACGTAGCTGCGCGGCTGCTCCCCCGCGAACGGCACGGTCTTGCCGCCGCCCGAGGTGTGCAGCACCTGGATACCGGCCGCTGCCAGGTGGGGTGCCGCCGCACCGAACGTCTCGTTCAGCCGCTGGGCGCCGAGCGAACCGCCGGTGACGAAGAGCGTGGTCTGGCGCGGATGCAGGCCGAGCGCGACCCGGGCGGTCTCCCGCTGAGAGTCTCGGTCCAGCGAGGTGATCTGGCGGCGTAGCGGTAGCCCGAGGACTTGACCGCCGCGCAACGGGGTGCCCGGAAAGGTGACCGCGACCCGGGTGGTGAACCGGGCTCCGAGCCGGTTCGCCACGCCGGGACGGGCGTTCGCCTCGTGCACCACGATCGGGACGCCGAGCCGCCGGGCCGCCAGATAGGCGGGAGCGGAGACGTACCCGCCGAAGCCGACCAGCACGTCGGAGCCCTCGATCACGGCAGCGGCGGCGGCGATCGCCCCGGACAGCTTGCCCGGCAGTCGCAGCAGGTCGGCGGTGGGACGACGAGGCAGCGGAACCCGGGGCATCAGCTCCAGGTCGTACCCGGCAGCCGGCACCAACCGGGATTCCAGCCCTTCGGCCGTTCCCAGAGCAACGATCTTGGTGGTCGGATCGCGACGGCGTAAGCAGTCGGCGAGCGAGAGAAGGGGGGCCACATGGCCGGTGGTTCCACCACCGGCGAGTACTACGGAGAGAGTCATCGGGCCCTACGGTCGCGGCGAACGGGCAGAACGGCAAGTGAACGGTGCACCAGGCCGCCGTGGGCGGCAAGTGCCTCTGGCGCTCCGGCTTCGCGTCGGGCGAACCCGATCACCATCCCGAGCGCCAGCATCGTCATGATCAGCGCGGATCCGCCGCTGGAGACCAGCGGCAACGGCAACCCGACAACGGGCAGCAACCCAAGCACCGCGCCGATGTTGATCACGGCCTGGCCGAGCACCCAGGTGAGCACTCCGCTGGTCGCGATCTTGACGAAGAGGTCGTCGGATCGCAGCACGATCCGAAACAGCCCGTAACCGAGGATAGCGAACAATCCGAGCACCACGAGGGTACCCAGCAAGCCCAGCTCCTCACCGATCACCGCGAAGATGAAGTCGTTGTGCGCCTCCGGCAGCAGCCCCCACTTCTCCCGGCTGCCGCCCAGACCCACCCCTAACCAGCCACCCGAGGCAAGCGCCCACATCCCGTGCCGGGCTTGCAGGCAGCCGTCGTACCAGCCCGCGCTGTCCGCAGTGGCGTTGGTGCAACCGGACAGCCAGTACCCGATCCGGCCCATCCGGTTCTGACTGCCTGTCACCATCACCTGGACGAGCAGGGCGCCCACCCCGAGCGCGATGGCGAACAGCCGCAGCGGGGCGCCGGCGATGAAGAGCACCGTCCCGACCAACGCCATCAACACCAGGGACGTACCGAGGTCATGGCCGATCAGGACCAGTCCGAGGACCAGCCCGGCGGCCGGCACGACCGGAATCAGGACGTGGATCGGCTGGTCCAGCAGCGGGCGCTTGCGGGCCAGCACGGCGGCCGACCAGACGATCAGGGCGAACTTGCAGACCTCCGAGGGCTGCAGGGTGAAGCCGAACAGTGCGATCCAGTTCTGGTTGCCGTTGACCGCGACGCCGAGCGGAGAGAAGACCAGAACCTGCAGCAGCAGGGCCACCACCAGCAGGAACCAGGCCCCGACGTTCCAGGATCGAATCGACACCCGGGACGCCACGTACATCAGGGGCACCCCGATCGCGGCAAACATCATCTGCGACCAGAACTCGGTGAACGGCGAGTCCTGGTTGGCGATCGCATCAACGCTGGAACTGGACAGCACCATCACCAGACCGATGCAGGCCAGCGCGATGGTGGCGCCCAGGACCAGGTAGTACGAGGTGAGCGGGGCGTCCAGGCGAGCCGGCAGAGCCCAGACCCGAGGGCGGCTGGTGCTGCGGACTGCGTCTGCGGTGCTGGTGGTCACGGCTCGGCCCGGCCGCGGACTGCCCGCCCGAAAGCAACGCCGCGCTGGTCCAGGGTGGCGAAGGGCTCGGCACCGAATCCGGGCGACAGCAGGACGGTATCGCCGGGCTGGGCCAGCTGACCCGCTCGGGCGACCACCACCTCCATCACCTGTTCAGTCTCCGCGACATCGACGTCGACGACCGGGACATCCGGGGCGTGTCGCTGCAGAGCCTCGCGAAGCACCGCACGATCCGGGCCGAACAGCACTACCGCCCGCAACCGGCTTCGGTGAGCGGCGACCAATCGATCGAGATCGGCGATGATCCGATCACCGTTCGCAGTCGGCTCCAGCGCCCCGCCGGCCACCCAGACCACCCGTTCGAAGGTGGCCAGACCCGCGGCTGCGGCCATCGGATCGGTCGCGGCCGAATCGTCCACCCAGGTCACCTCGCCGGGCTTGAGTTGATCGGCCGCCAGGGCAGGATCGATCGGATCGATCGGAGTGAGATGGTGCGCCAGCGGCCGGTAACCGCGTAGCCCGTCTCGGACATCTGCGGGCCGCACTCCGAAGCCGCGGGCCAGCGTGGCCGCAGCGAGCGCGTTCGCGATGTTGTGCGCGGCCAGCACCCCGGCTCCGGCGACCCGGACGTCGTCCAGGGTGCCGAGTTCAGCGGCCGACGTGATCCGCTCGGCGACGAAGGCCCGGTCACAGAGCACGTCCTCGACCAGGCCGACCATCGACACCGCCGGCACCCCGAGGGTGAAGCCGATCGCCCGGCAACCCTCGATCACCTCGGCGTCCATCACCAGCTGCTCGGTTGCCGGGTCGGCGGTGTTGTAGACGCAGGCCAGCTCCGTGTTCTGGTAGACCCGGCCCCGGCTGGCCAGCGACCCGTCGTCCAGGTCGGTCCCGCTGACGTTCAGACAGACCGACGACTGCGGCTGCAACGAACTCGCCCAGCGCAACTGGAAGCCGGACAGCTGAACGGCGAGGACGTCGTACGGGCGAGGGTGCAGCACGGCCTCCAGCAGCGAGGTACCGGCCTGACCGATCGCGGTGGCCCGGTACCCGGCGGCGGTGAGCATCGCGGCCAGCATCGTGGCGGTGGTCGCCTTGCCCCGGGTGCCGGTGATCGAGAGCCAGGGTGCCGCTCCGGTGGCCGGACGTAGCCGCCAGGCCAGCTCTGCTTCACCCCAGATCGGTATCCCAGCGGCCAGGGCGGCCCGCACCACCGGCTGAGCGTCGTCCCAGCCCGGAGAGATCACCAAGAGCTCGGCCGGCTCACCGGCCACCATCGGAAGCTGCTCTACGGCGTCCGGCCCGAGCCGGATGTCCGCGCCGAGGGTGTCGAGCACGATCCCTCGCTCGCGTTGCGACTGCTCCTGCCGAGGATCGATGACCACGACCTTGGCCCCGCGTTCCAGCAGGGCGTCAGCCGCAGCGAACCCGGACACCCCGATCCCGGCCACGACCACGCGCAGGCCAGGCCAGTTCGGCGTCATATTCCGACCACCCACTCGGCATAGAAGACCCCCAGACCGAGGGCGACGAAGAGCCCAGCGATGATCCAGAACCGGATCACGATGGTCACCTCACCCCAACCCGCGAGCTCGAAGTGATGCTGCAGCGGTGCCATCCGGAACACCCGTTTACCGGTCAGCTTGAACGACCCGATCTGAATGATCACCGACAACGAGATCATCACGAACAGCCCGGCCAGCGGCACCAGCAGCAGTTCGGTCCGGGTGGTGATGGCCAGCCCGGCGAGCGCGCCGCCGAGGGCCAGCGAGCCGGTGTCACCCATGAAGATCTTCGCCGGTGAGGCGTTCCACCACAGGAAGCCGAAGCAGGCACCCATCACGCAGGCGGCCACCACCGCCAGGTCGCGCGGATCCCGGACCTGGTAGCACTGCGGGCCCGGGGCCGTCTGGCAGGACTGGTTGGACTGCCAGATGCCGATCATCACGAAGGCACCGAAGACCATCACCGAGGCGCCCGTCGCAAGCCCGTCGAGCCCGTCGGTGAGGTTCACCCCGTTGCTGGTTCCGGCGATCATGATGTACGACCAGGCGACGTACAGCAGCAGGCCGAAGGCCGATCCGGCGAATGCCAGGTCGACCGGGGTGTCTCGGATGAAGGAGATCTGGGTCGAACCGGGCGTCAGGAACGCGGAGTTCTCGAACTGCAACGACAGCACGGCGAAAGTGATCGAGACGAAGGACTGGCCGAGCAGCTTGGCACCCGACCGCAGGCCGAGGCTCCGCTGCTTGCTGATCTTGATGAAGTCGTCCAGGAACCCGACCAGGCCGAGCCCGGACATCAGGAACATCACCAGGACGCCGGACACCGTCGGCGGCCGCAGGGTGATCAGGTGAGCCAGGATGTAGCCGGTCAAGGCGGCACCGATGATCACCGCCCCACCCATCGTCGGGGTGCCGCGCTTGATGTGGTGTGACGTCGGGCCGTCGTCCCGGATGAACTGGCCGTAGGAGCGGCGGACCAGGAACCGGATGAAGATCGGGGTACCGAACAGCGAGAAGATCAGCGAGACGGCGGCGGCGATCAGAACCGTTCTCACGCTGACTCCTTCCATTCCGGTCGGCCCGGGCGGGCGGCAACCTCAGATATCGCTGTTGGCGACATAACCGTTTCGATGTTTCTGCAGGGGCGTTCGTGGGTCGTGCGGTAGAGGCAGGCCACCGATCAGTCGTCCGGCCCGCCGTCGGCGTTCACCGTACCGACCTCCAGCAGTCGGTCAGCCACCCGCTCCAGACCGATGCCTCGTGATGCCTTGATCAGGACGACGTCGGTGCGGCGAACATTCTGCTGCACTTTGGTCACCGCGTCGTCGACCCCGTCGGCGATCAGCACCCGAACATTGCCCGAAGCTCTGGCTCCCTCGGCGATCGGGGCCGCCCCGGGCCCGACCGCGACCAGCCCGACCAGCCCGAGCTCGGCGACCAGCCGGCCGACGGCGCGGTGCTCAGCGACCGACTCAGGGCCCATCTCCAGCATCTCGCCCAGAACTGCCCAGCCGCCCGACGGGCCCGGCAGCGCGGCGGACATCGCCGCCAGTGCCCGCAGGGCGGCGGCCATCGAGTCCGGGTTGGCGTTGTAGGCATCGTTGACGACGACCAGCCCGTCGTCCCGGCGCCGCACTTCCATCCGCCAGTGACTGGCCGCCCCGGCCTCGGACAGCGCGGCGGCGATCTGAGCCGGAGCCAGGCCCGCTTCCAGGCCGACCGCGGCCGCTGCCAGCGCGTTGCTCACGTAGTGCGCGCCGTGCAGGGCCAGGTGCACCCGCACTGGGCTCACCGGCTGCTCGCCGTCCGCCGACGACCCGGTCACGACCAGGTCGAAAGCCGGCCGCGCCTGCTCGTCCAGCACCACGTTCTCGGCCCGCACCTGAGCCTGCGCGGAGGTCCCGATCTGGACTACCCGGGCCTGGGTCCGCGAGGCCATCGCGATCACCAGCGGATCGTCGGCGTTCAGGATCGCCAGCCCGGTCGGTGGCAGTGCCTCCACCAGTTCGCCCTTGGCCTGCGCGGTGATCTCCAGGCCGCCGAACTCGCCGGCGTGCGCGGCACCCACGTTCAACACCACACCGATGGTCGGCCGAGCCAGATCACACAGGTACGCGATGTGCCCGACCCCGCGAGCACCCATCTCGACCACCAGGAACCGGGTCTCGCCGTCCACCTCGAGCGTGGTCAGCGGGGCACCGATCTCGTTGTTGAAGGAACCCTGGTTGGCCACCGTCCGGCCGGCCCGGGCCAGCACGGCGGCGATCAGGTCCTTGGTCGAGGTCTTGCCGGACGACCCGGTGACCCCGACCACCACCAGGTCCGGCAAGCGGTCCCGAACCGCTCGGGCGAGCAGTCCGAGGGCCGCCACCGGATCGTCCACCAGCACGGCCGGGACCGCAGACCCGGCGGTGTCGCTCGCCGCTCGGGCGGTCAGGACGGCGACCGCCCCGGCGGCGAGCGCAGCCGGGACGAACTCGTTACCGTCGACCCGCTCGCCCGGCAGCGCGACGAACAGGTCACCGGCGCCGACCGCGCGCGAGTCGATCGTGACCGCACCGCTGATCACCAGATCCGGATCCGTTCCGGCGTCCAACCGCCCACCGGTGGCGGTGGCGATCTCGGCCAGGGTCAGCGGGATCACGCGTCTGCCTCCGTCTGTTCGGTTTCTTCGGTCTGTCCGGCCGGCCGGCCTACCGGCTGCCGGCCTGGTCGATCTGGTCCGTCTGGTCGGCTCAGGGCGGCGAACTCGTGCAGAGCCTGCCGGACGACGTCGCGGTCGTCGAACGGGTGCACCACTCCAGCAATCTCCTGACCGCTCTCGTGCCCCTTTCCGGCCACCAGCAGGGTGCCACCGTCCCAGGCCTGGCGGATGCCCTCCAGGACGGCGGCGCGGCGGTCCGCGACCTCGATGACCTTGAGTCCGGAAGACCCCGAGGAGCCCGCTCCGGCCAGCACTGCGGCCCGGATCGCCGCCGGATCCTCGGAACGCGGGTTGTCGTCGGTGACGATCACGACGTCCGCCTCCCGGGCCGCGGCCTGACCCATCAATGGTCGCTTGGCCCGATCCCGGTCGCCGCCGGCGCCGAGCACCACCACCAGGCGACCCGGACGAGTGCCGCGTAGCGTCCGCAACGCCGCCTCGACGGCGTCCGGGGTGTGCGCGTAGTCCACGATCGCGAGCGGTTCCCCCGCCGCCTGAGTACCGATGATCTGCTCCATCCGGCCGGGCACCGGGTCGGCCACGGCCAGCCAGTCGGCCGCCGCCTCGGCGGTGATCCCGGCGGCGACGAGCATCACCAGGGCCAGCGCCGTGTTGGCCACGTTGAAGTCACCGGGCAACGGGCAACGGGCGGCCACCACCGCGCCGTTCGGCCCGCGCAACGTGAAGCTGGTGCCGATCCCGTCCGGGCGCGGTTCGCTCACCCGCCAATCCGCCGGCCCGGTGCCGAGGCGGGTGGCGATCGTGACGATCGGGATGGTGGCGATGTCGGCCAGCCGCCGTCCCCACTCATCGTCGACGCAGACCACCCCGACCCGGGCTCGAGCCGGGGTGAACAGCTCGGCCTTGGCCGCGAAGTACTCCGCCATCGTGGCGTGGAAGTCCAGGTGGTCCTGGGACAGGTTGGTGAAGCCGGCGACGTCGAACTGGATCCCGTCGACCCGGCCGAGCGCCAGCGCGTGGCTGGAAACCTCCATCGAGCAGGCGTCCGCACGCTCTGCCACCATCAGGGCGAGCAGCGCCTGCAGGTCCGGGGCCTCCGGGGTGGTCCGCACACTGGGCAGCCGGCGGTCCACGATCCGGGTCTCCACGGTGCCGACCAGACCGCACCGGCGGCCGCCGCCGCGCCGCAGCGCGCCGTCCATCAGGAACGTCGTCGTGGTCTTGCCGTTGGTGCCGGTGACGGCGAGCATCAGCATCTGCCGGGCCGGTTCACCGAACAGCCAGGCGGCCAGGGGGCCGAGTGCCGCTCGAGGATCGTCCACCGCGAGCACCGGTAGGCCGGCCGCCTCGGCGAGTTCCACTCCGGCCGGGTCGGTGAGGACGGCGACCGCTCCCCGCTCGGCCGCCGCCGAGACGAAGCGCGCACCGTGGGTGCGCTGACCGGGCAGCGCCGCGTACAGATCTCCCGGACGAATCGCCCGAGAGTCCAGACAGACCCCGGTGATCCGCAGGCCCGCTTGCGGATCAGGTTTCCGGCCGGGTTGCAGAGCGGCAGCAGGGTCCAAGCCGAGTGCGGCCGCCACCTCCTCGAGGCGACGAGCCGGGGAAGGAGCACGCATAAGTCCCGGGGATGACACGGTGGCCGAGGGTACCGGGTCAGCGCCAGGTAAGTGGGACTGTTGGTGCCTTGGCTCCGCTCGGAGCCGCGCCCACCTGAGCCAGCGCCTTCTTCATCAGCTCCTGAAACACCGGTGCGGCCACCGTTCCGCCGTAGTGCCCGTTCACCGGCTGCTGCAGAATCACCGCCACCACCAGGCGAGGTTTGTCGGCCGGTGCGATCCCGATGAAACTGGCCGTGTAGCCGTTGTACTTGCCGACTGTTTCGTCGTAGTAGTCGGCGGTACCGGTCTTTCCGGCCACCCGATAGCCGGGGATCGAGGCCGCTCCTCCGGTGCCCTCACCGCTCACCACGCTCTCCAGCATCAACCGCAGTTTCTGCGCGGTTTTCGCGCTGATCACCCGGGTGGTCGGGCCGGCCGCCTGCTCGTGCAGCACGCCGTCCGCATCGCCAATCGCCTTGATCACCCGAGGTGTGTTCCGAACCCCGTCGTTGGCGACGGTGGCGAAGACGTTGGCCGCCTGCAACGCGGTGACCGCGACCCCCTGACCGAACATCACCGTGTACGGCGTGGTGTTGCTGTAGTCCTTGACCGGAGTGAGGATCCCCGGCGACTCGGGCAGGCCGACGCCGGTCCGGCTGCCGTACCCGAACTTGGTCAGGTAATCGTGCAGCACGGTCCTGGACAACCGCTCGCCGATCTTGATCGTGCCGATGTTGCTGGATTCGGCGAGAACCCCGGTCAGGGTCAGCTTCTCGGTGCCGTGCGCGTGCGAGTCATGGAACAACTTGCCGCCGCGCTCCAGCGTCCCGGGGACGGTGAGCTTGGTACCGGGACCGCCCTTGCCCTCCTCCATCGCGGCCGCCGCCGTGATCACCTTGCTGGTGGAACCGGGCTCGAAGACGTCGATCAGCGCCCGGTTCTCCCGGTCGGCACGCGGCGCCGAACTGGGGCTGTTGGCGTCGAAGGTGGGCGCGTCGGCGAGCGCCAACACGTCCCCGGTCCGGGTATCCATGATCACCACAGCGCCGGACTTGGCCTTCGTCGCCTCGACCTGCTTGCTCAGGGCGTCCAGGGCCTGCCACTGCAGGTCACGATCGATGGTCAACTGGATGTCGCGGCCCGGCACCGGGTACTTCTCCGACGTCAGGCCGGTGGCGATCTGCTGCCCCTTCGCGCCGCGCTCGTAGGTGTACGTGCCGTCGGCGCCCTGCAAGATGTCGTTACGGGACTTCTCGATCCCGGACAGCGGAATGCCGTCGGCGTCGAGAAACCCGATCATGGACGCCGCCACATTGTTATTCGGGTAGGTCCGCTTGCTCACCCGCACGCTGTACAACCCGGGGATGGCCAGGCTTTCCACCTCGTTCCAGACCGCCGGTTCGACCTTCTTCTTCAGGTAGACGAAGGGCTTCTTGCCGGTGAGCTTCTTGACCACCTGGTCATAGCTCATGCTGAGGATCGGAGCCAGCGCCAGCGCGGCACCGGGCACGCCCTTCTGGGCAGCGGGCAGTTTCGTGCTCTTCTGGTTGTACCCGACGACCACGGTCTGGTCGACGGTGATGTCCCGTCGTTCCACGCTGGTCGCCAGGGCTGCCCGGTTGGCGTCAAGAATGTCGCCGCGCTGCGCGGGCAGTGTCACCGTCCTGGACCGATCCTTCAGCGCCTGCCGGGCGAGCGCTTCCGCGTCCACGCCCTGCAACTGAAACAGCCGAGCACCGAACACCGTGAACACGACCATGGCCGCGACCAGCGTGGCGCGCAGCCGTCGATCGGGGTTGCCGACCCGGGCTGGGGGCAGCCGGAAGCCCGGTGGTCCGGGCGGCTTCGGCCGCCGAGGGCCGCCGTTTCTCGGCTTGCCAGCCGGCATCCGGCTAGCGGTCACCGACCGCGAGCTCTTGGCCGCCGGACGACGACCAGGCGCCAGACCGGGCTGCCGCAAGGCCGAGGGTGTACCGGTCCGACCGGCCGTCGGCCTGCCGGTCGCCGGCCTGCCGGTCGAGGGCTTGCCGGTCGAGGGCCGCCGGGCGGCCGGCACCGATTTGCGGGGTACCGGCTGGGTTTTGCGGGCGGCCGGGGCAGCCACCTTGCGTGCCGTCGGCGCGGCTTTGCGCGGAACTGGCTGGGCTTTCCGCGGCACCGGCTGGGTCTTTCGCGGTGCCGGCTGGGCCGTTCGAGCGGCGGCCGGTGCCTTTCGGGCAGCCGGTGCCGTCCGGGCGGCAGCGGGCGCCGTTCGACCAGCAGCTGGTGCCGTTCGGGCGGCCGGGGCAGCCTTCCGCGGCGCCGGTTGGCGGCTCGCGGGGACCGACTTGGCGGCCGTCTTCGCCGCCGCTCGAGGAACGGATCCCGATGCACCGCGATCCGGCGGAACGGATCCCGATGCACCGGCCGCTGGCCTGCCCCCGGTCACGGCGATGGCTCGGCCGTAGCCTTCGCCGCCTTGTCATCGGCCTCGGCGGCGGCCTGGTCGGCGGCCGCCTGCTTCTCGGCCACCTTCTTGCCCGCCGCAGCGACAGCAGCCAGTGCGCTCACCGTCTTCTTGGCCGTCTCGGGAGCCTTGGCTGACGACTTCACCGGGGCCTTGGCCTCCTCGGGCTTACCCTGCACCGTGCCGTCCGGCACCTTGACGAAGACCGTGCTCGCGTTCGGGACCATGCCGAGCTTGGCCGCCGCGGCGGCCAACTTCTGCGGCGCGCTGGAGGCTTCGACCTGCTCGGCCAGCGCCTGCCGCTCCTCGGCCAACTGCCGCTGCTGACGCTGCAATTCGGTGAGGGCGTACGCGCCCTTGCCGATGCTGATGTTCAAGAGCAGGAGCACCAACAGGCCGAGACCGAGCAGACCGACGGACAGCAAAGCCAGTCCACCGGCGGATCGTCGAGGCGCGGGCGCGACTACCCGCAGCCGCGGCTGCGGACGCTCCCGGGCGACCGGCCGGGCGATCGGTCGGGTAGGTACCCGGGCCGCAGCGGCGCTCTGGCTCATGCCTCCTCCTCGTTCGTTGTCGGCGGGAGCTCTGCCCTGTGCCTGCCGGTGAGCTCGATCCGCTCCTTCACGCTGCGTCGTCTCCTCTAAGTGCTTGACGGAACGGATCTGATCCGCTCCCACCCCCCTGGCCTGCCCTGATCCGTTCCACCGCACGCAGCCGGGCAGAGGCCGCGCGTGGGTTGATCGCCATCTCCTCGGCGTCCGGCACCTCGGCACCGCGGGTCAGTAATCGCAACCTCGGTGCATGATCGGCAAGCTCCACCGGCAGCCCTTCGGGCGTCGTACTGCGCGCCCCCGCCGCGAACGTGCGCTTCACGATCCGGTCCTCCAGCGAGTGGTACGCCAGGACGGCGATCCGACCGCCCACGGCAAGCGCCTCTACCGCGGCCGGCACCGCCCGTTCGAGTACCTCGATCTCCTGGTTCACCTCGATCCGCAGTGCCTGGAAGGTGCGCTTCGCGGGATTGCCTCCGGTGCGACGAGTCGCGGCCGGCACGTTGTCCCGGATCAGCTCAACCAGCCGGGCACTGGTGTGAAACGGCGTGGCTGCGCGCTCGCGGATGATCGCCGAGACGATTCGCTTGGCGAACCGTTCCTCGCCGTAGTCCCGCAGAACGCGGATCAAGTCACCCGCTGAGTAGGTATTCAGCACATCGGCCGCGGTGATGCCCCGATCCGAATCCATCCGCATGTCCAGCGGTGCATCGACCGAGTAGGCGAAACCGCGCTCGGTCTCGTCCAACTGGAGAGACGAGACACCGAGATCCATCAGTACCCCGCGGACCTGAGGGATGCCGAGATCCGCCAGTACCTGGGGCAGTTCGTCGTAGACGGCATGCACCAGGCGAACCCGGTCGCCGAACTCGGCAAGCCGGCGACCGGCGAGCTCGAGGGCTTGCGGGTCTCGGTCGATGCCGATCAACACCGCCTGCGGGCAGCCCCGCAGCAGCGCCTCGCTGTGCCCACCCAGGCCCAGCGTGAGGTCGACCACCACCGCTCCCGGCTCTTCCAGAGCGGGGGCCAGCAGGGCGACGCAGCGATCCCGCAGGACCGGCACGTGACGCTGGGATGGTTCGGCGGTACTCATCACGACCTCCCTCCGGGGCAGGTTGGCTGGATTGGCGGGAGTCAGAGCACTGCCGTCGATCCGACCGTGCTGGTACTTGCGAAAGGGGGACGGTGGACTCGACGTCGATTCGAGCGTCGTCGCTCGGGCGTTCTCACGTGTGCGTCATCGCCGCGTGACCGACGTCCGACGATCAGGTCTCCATCCGCTCCGACCGAACTGCTGCCTGACACCGGGGAAGGTGCATCAGGACGCCTCGGGCGGCTGGAGACCTCACCGGCGGTGGATCGGCCCATACGCGATCTCAACATCAGAACAAACCGGGGACTACTTCCTCGGCCTGCTCGGCGAACACTTGCTCCTGCTCGTTCAGGTAGGTCTCCCAGGCCGCGTGGTCCCAGATCTCGACCCGAGTCCCGGCGCCGATCACCGCACAGTCGCGGGTCAGGCCCGCATATGTACGCAAATTGGTCGGGATCGTGAAGCGGCCTTGACGATCAACTGACTCGTCGGACGCTCCGGAGAGGAACACCCTTAAGTAGTCGCGCGCCTGCTTGCTGGTGACTGGTGCCTGGCGTAACTGGTCAGCGAGCCGAGCGAACTCGGCTATCGGAAAGACATAGAGGCAGCGTTCTTGGCCCCTGGTGACCACAACCCCTTCCTCCAGCTGCTCGCGGAACTTGGCAGGCATGATCAACCGGCCCTTGTCGTCCAGGCGAGGAGTGTGCGTGCCGAGGAACATCGGCAGCTCCCTCCCCTTGCTTCAAGGCACCAGAGCTTCGGGGCCATACCGCGCTTCCCCCTCCGCTCCAGTGGTCCCCACATTACTCCACTTCGCTCCACGGTCAACGGGAAACGCGCTATCTCTCTTATCCTTCCCTTGACGAATGTCCAGCTCAGATGCATAACGGTGGCAGTGGGGGAGAAATCGCCTCCGCGACGGTTGCCGGAACTATCCATCCCCTCTGCTCCCGATTTGTTCGGCCTACCGGACGGTTGGGAAGCTCACCGAGCGCAACAGTGGGGCAAAGTGGGGACGCTGCAGAACCAGCAACCGTTTGAGACACTGACCATCCGCAGGTAACTGCACAAGGCTCCCGGGCATCCCCGGGCGGAAGAGTCCGGACGCCGAACCGGGCAGCACGGAGGGTGCTCAAGTGACGACCATGGCTGGCCCGAGGGAACTCGAATACCTGGCGCAAGCGACCGGTGCGATCAAGGCTGCCATCGAAACTGTGATCGAAGGAAAGCCGGAAGTCGTCAACCTGGCGGTGACCGTCCTGCTCGCAGAGGGTCACCTGCTGGTCGAGGACGTGCCCGGGGTAGGCAAGACGATGCTGGCGAAGGCGCTGGCCAAGTCGGTCGACTGCTCGGTGCGGCGGATCCAGTTCACTCCGGACCTGCTGCCCAGCGACGTCACCGGGGTCAGCATCTATCGGCAGGAACGGCACGACTTCGAGTTCAAACCCGGTGCGGTGTTCGCCAACATCGTGGTCGGCGACGAGATCAACCGGGCCAGCCCGAAGACTCAGTCCGCCCTCCTGGAGTGCATGGAAGAGCGACAGGTCACCGTCGACGGCACCACGCACCTGCTGGAATCGCCGTTCATCGTGGTCGCCACCCAGAACCCGGTCGAGATGGAGGGCACCTTCCCGTTGCCGGAGGCGCAGCGCGACCGCTTCATGGCTCGGGTCTCGATGGGGTACCCGTCCGCCACCGCCGAGATGGAGATGCTCGGCAGCCACGGCGAACACGATCCGCTCAGCGGGCTGAGGCCCGCCTGCGACGCCGCCGTCGTCCGCTCGCTGATCGCCGTCACCCGCTCGGTGTACGCCGCGGACGCCGTCAAGGAGTACGTGGTGAACCTGGTGCGGGCCACCCGGACCAGCAGCGAACTGCGGCTCGGCGCTTCCCCTCGGGCCGCCCTGCACCTGCTGCGGGCGGCCAAGGCCCGGGCTGCGATGAGCGGTCGCGGCCATGTTCTCCCGGACGACGTCCAAGCGCTGGCTGCGCTGGTCCTGGCGCATCGCCTGCTGCCGAGCACCGACACCCAGCTCGCCCGGCGCAGTTCGGCCGACGTGGTCGGCTCGATCCTCTCTCAGGTGGCGGTCCCCCAACCGCGTGGGGTCCTCTGACGATGTCCGCTGCCTTTGCTCAGATCCGGCCGGCGCTGTCCGGGCTCACGACCCGTGGCCGTTCCTTCATCTCTGCGGGGATGGCCTCGGTGGTCTGTGCGGTGCTGCTCGGCCAGGAGGACTTGCTGCGAGTCGCTGTTCTGCTCGCGGCGCTCCCCCTCGGCTGCGCCGCGATGCTGACCCGGGCTCGCTACCGGATCGGGCTGACCCGCACCGTCACGCCGTCCCGGGTGAGTGCCGGCTCCCCGCTGCGAGTCCGGCTTGAGCTGCAGAACCTGGCCCGGCTGACGACTCGGGCGCTGCTGGCCGAAGATCGCGTGCCGTACGCCTTGGGTGCGCCTCCGCGCTTCGTCCTGGACCGGATGCCCGGTGGCCAGCAGGCTGCGGTGACCTATTCCTTGCGAGCCGAGGTTCGCGGTCGCTATCCGATCGGGCCGCTCCGGCTGCGGGTCGCCGACCCGTTCGGGATGTGCGAACTGACCAGGTCTTTCACTGGCAACGACCACGTGATGGTGGTCCCCCAGCTCTGGCCGCTGGCGCCGATGACCGGCGGCGGCACCTGGGGTGGAGCGGGTGATTCGCTGGCCCGAGCGGCGGCGGTGAGCGGTGAGGACGACATCGCCACCCGGGAGTACCGCGAAGGTGACGATCTGCGCCGAGTGCACTGGCGCTCCACCGCCAAGCGCGGCGAGCTGATGGTCCGCCGGGAAGAACAGCCCCGGCAGATGCGCGCCACCGTGCTGCTCGACACCCGGGCTCGAGGGCATCGCGGGGACGGGCCGGCCTCCTCGTTCGAGTGGGCGGTCAGCGCGGCGGCATCCGTCGCCGTCCATTTCACTCAGGTGAAGCACGGCGTCCGGATGGTTCTGGACGGTCGCCCGAGCACCTGGTCCAACCCGCACTCCGGGGAGGCCGCGGGTGACCTGCTCGACCGGATGGCGGTTGTCGGGTTCGGCGAGGAGAACGCGCTGGACGCGGGGATCGCGATGATCAAGCGCACCGGCGGGGACGGCGTGATCGTCGCCGTGCTCGGCGACATCGACGAGGCGAAGGCCAACCAGCTCGCTCACCTCGGCCACTCCGGCAAGCCCGGAGTCGCCATCCTGCTCCGAACCGAGGAGTGGTCGACCCGGGCCACCCGGACGGCGGACGGTCCCGGCTCCGACCGGCAGCGGATCCTCACCCTGCTGCGAGACGCCGGGTGGGCGGTTGCCGAGGCCCGCGCCGGGCAGTCCGTCACCGATGTCTGGAACCTGGCCACAGGATTGACTGAGACGATCCATGGCAGTGGATTTGACGACGACGCCCGTTTCACGAATCGAGCGGCCATCTGACCGCGCACGGCAAGCGAATCGAGAACTCATGAGGCACGGCTCAGACGAGCGGATAGCTGTCACCTCGGCGTTGGCCAGCTTGCTGGCAGCGCTGACCCTGTCCCCGCTGGTATCCGGGGCCACCTGGATCTTCGTCGCGGCCATCACCGTCGTCACGATGATGGTGACCGGCATCATCGGCCGCCAGCTGTTGCGCTGGTGGCCCGCCGTGGCAGCGCTGCAAGCGCTGGTCCTGGTACTCACCCTGCTCGTGCTGTTCGCCCGCTCCCGGATCGTGGAGGGCCCCGGAGCGCTGAACCTGCTCCGGCAACTCGTCGAGGCCGGTTTCCAGGTGACCCGGGAGCAGGCCCCGCCGGTGGAGTCCACCCAGGGCATCGTGCTGCTGGTGGCCGGAAGCACCGGGCTGATCGCGCTCCTGGTCGACCTGCTGGCGGCCACCCTGCGACAGCCTGCGCTGGCCGGGCTGCCGCTGCTGGCGGTCTACTGCGTGCCGGCCGCGCTGCTCGACGGCGGCCTGCCCTGGTACTACTTCCTGCTCGCGGCGTCCGGCTTCCTGCTGTTGCTGACGGCGGACTCGGGTGATCGGGTTCGTGCCTGGGGCCGGGTGCTGGCTTCCTCCGGCAATGCGGGTCGGCATCCTGCGGACGGCGGGATGGCCGCCGGTGGACGCCGGGTCGGCGCCGCGGTGGTGCTGATGGCGGTGGCGATCCCGGCCGTGGTGCCGGGTCTGAGCAACCAGATCATCGGCGGCAACGGGGATGGGGACGGCGACGGCAACGGCGGCCGGACGATCACCCGGATCAACCCGATCCTCGATCTGCGCAAGGACCTGACCAGTCCGAAGAACACCGAGCTGCTCACGTACCGCACCTCGGTGCGCGACCCGGAGCCGCTGCGGATCGTGACCTCGGACGTGTTCGACGGCAAGACCTGGGCTCCGAGCACCGAGTCGATTCCGCGCTCGCAGAAGGCGAGGAACGCGATGCCCGCGCCGCCCGGCCTGACCGGCGACGTGGCCAGGACCTACGCCGAGACCGTGATTTCCATTGGTCCCCTGAACGAGACCTACCTGCCGCTGCCGTACCCGGCGCAAAGCGTCGCCGTCCGTGGCGACTGGTTGTACGACGCCAGCACCCTGAACGTGATCGGGGACGGCGTAACCACCCAGAGCCTGAGCTACACGGTGAAGCACCTCGACGTCAAGCCGACCGTCAAGCAACTGGCCGCCAGCCCAGCCGCGCCGGCCAATATCACGGCGAAGTATCTGAGTCTGCCGCGCGGGCTACCGGCGACGATCGGGGACAAGGCCCGGGAGATCGCGAAGGACGGCAGCGACTACGAGAAGGCGGTCCGGCTGCAGCGCTGGTTCCGTTCGGACGCCTTCGAGTACTCCTTGGACGCCCCGACCCCGGCGGACGGCGACAGCAGCTCGGATGCGATCGCGGACTTCCTGGAGCAGAAGAAGGGCTACTGCGTGCATTTCGCGTCCGCGATGGCAGTGATGGCTCGGACGTTGAGCATCCCGGCCCGGGTCGCTGTCGGGTTCCTTCCCGGCGACCTGGGGGCGGATGACCTCTGGTCGGTCACCGCCAACGACGCCCACGCGTGGCCCGAACTGTACTTCGAAGGCGTGGGCTGGACCCGGTTCGAGCCGACCCCGCGTAGTGGTGGGCTGCAGCCGCCGGAGTGGTCCAACCCGTCGACCGGAGTAGTCCCCAACGACCCGACCGAGACGAGCGAACCCGAAGACACGGCTTCCGCGGCGCCCGACGAGCCCGGTGCCACCAGGGCACCGAGGGAGACGGACGAGACCGCTACCGCACAGGCGGCGACGAAGGACGGTCAGAGCGTGCCGTGGCGAGCGGTCGTGGTCATGCTGGTTGTCCTCGTCGGGTTGGCCCTGCCGAGGTTGGTGGCTTCCATGGCGTCTCGCCGACGCTGGAACCGGGCGACCTCGATGCCGGCGCTGGCCGAAGCCGCTTGGGATGATTTGCGGCTGGGTTTGAGCGACCTCGGGGTCCGGTGGGCTTCCGCCTGGACACCGCACGCCGTGGAACAGCGCCTGCTGGACGACTACGAGTTCGACCCGGAGCAGCAAGCCGCCTTGGACCGATTGACGGACGAGATCGAGAACGCCCGATATGCGCCCCCCAGCGAGGAACTTGGGCGGACCGCGGGCGAGCGATCGGCCGACGTCGCGGCGGTGGTCTCAGCGGTTTCCGCGATGCTTCCTGGCCAGACTCGGTGGCGAGCCCGGTTGTGGCCGCAATCCGGGGTGGCCGGGCTCACCTCGGTGGGACCGTGGGTGAACAGCGCGACCGAACGCGCCAGCCATTGGGCCACTGCCGTCGGAGATCAGGTCCGGAGCAAGGTGGGCAAATCGGAGGTCGATTCCGGCGGCCCCGCCGGAGACGTCGGCGACTGGGACCGCGCAGGTCCCGGCGGTGCGGGCCGGGACGGCGAGCGAGAGAAGGTCGGTAGCGGCCAGCCGTGAGTTGACCGCGCGACGAACGCACCCTGTCACCGGCGAGCCGGTGGCGGGGTGCGTTTTTCGTGAAAACTATCTTTTTGTCCGGCTATGATCCGGTCGTCAGGCCGCTGAGACGGCTGCCGACGTCATCACTCGTCCTTGCGGCGATCCCAGCGCTGTTCAAGGCGCTCCATGAAACTGCTTTTGTTACGCGCTGTGCTCTTGGCGGGGGGACGGACTGTCCCGGCTGCGTTGACCACGCCTAAGGGCCCTCTGCGCTGGCTGGAGACGGCATAAGCCGTACCTCCCAGCATGCAGACGAAGCCCAGAACCCCGATTGGGACGTTGTTCTGAGCCACGCCGAAGACGAGGACTACCAGCCCGAGCACTATGCCCGTGCCACCAATAGCAAGCCTCCGAGCGGCCCCTGGCCGTCGGTTTGCGCCGCGCATGGCCGAGGCGAACTTTGGATCCTCGGCGTACAGCGCGCGCTCCATCTGCTCAAGCAGACGCTGCTCGTTATCGGAGAGCGGCACTTCGACCTCCTGACGGTCACACCGGTCGTACCACTGCGATCCGGCGATGTGGACAGGATAGGTCGCGCTCGCCTACCGCGAAAGCCGATCGACCATCCCACCGGGACGGTCTGCTCATTCTCGGCTATGAAGCAGGCCCTCTTGATACCGGCTGGGGACCTCGACCGGAGTCAGGAAGGGCGCCGGTTCTCCGGATCGGCGACCAGACTGGCAGGCCGAACGGCTCCGGCACCGAACCGGGCGCTGGCCCGGTCTACCGCCTGCTCCGCCTCCCGCCAGCTCTGCGAACGCTCGCCCAGAGCCAGTTGGTGGTGCCCCGCCGAGATGTCGATCAAACCCTCGAGCCGTACTCCGACCAGCCGCAATCGAGCTCGCTCGAGGCCCAGCCGAGCGTATAACTCCAGCGCGGTGGCGTGAACGACCCTTGCGACGTCGGTGTGCTCAGGCAGGGTCCGGGACCGGGTGATCGTCGAGAAGTCAGCAAACCGGATCTTGATGATCACGGTTCGGCCGAGCAGCCCAGCCGAACGCACCCGGGCAGCCACCCGCTCGCTCAACCGCAGAAGTTCACGATGGATGACTTGTGGATCATCGATATCTGTGCGGAATGTCTCCTCCGCTCCGATGCTCTTCTCCACCCGTTCAGGGACGACGCGTCGCGGATCGCGACCCCAGGAGAGTTCGTGCAGCTGGGTTCCCACGGCCTCGCCCAGAGCCCGGCGAAGCGTGTCGAGGGGGGTATGGGCGATATCGGCAACGCTGACCAGTCCCAGCCGATGCAAAGTCTCCTCGGTCCGCTCACCCACTCCCCAGAGCGCTCCCACCGCCAGCCCATGCAGGAAGACAACGGTCTGGTCGCGCGGCACCACGAGCAGGCCGTCCGGCTTGGCTTGGCTGGAGGCGAGCTTGGCAACGAACTTGGTGGCGGCGATTCCGACCGATCCGGTGATCCGCTGCTCGTCGGCCACTCGGTCCCGGATCAGTTCGGCGATCCGGGACGGCGGGCCGAGCCGGCGGACCGCACCGGAGACGTCCAGGAACGCTTCGTCCAGGCTGAGCGGCTCTACCAGCGGAGTGATCGAACGGAAGATCTCCATCACCCCGCGGGAGACGTCGGCGTACCGCTGATGATCCGGCTCGATCACCACCGCCCGGGGACAGAGCCGACGAGCCCGGCCCATCGGCATCGCCGAGTGCACACCCTCCCGCCGCGCTTCATAGGTGGCCGAGAGGACGACGGACCGGCCGCCTCCCCCGCCGACGATCACCGGCTGGCCCTTCAGCTCGGGACGATCGATGAGCTCGACGGAGGCATAGAAGGCATCCATATCGATGTGCAGCATCGTGCAGCCGTCGTCGTCGACAGATCGACTCCGCTCGCCGGCGCCCGGGGTCTTCCGGTCAAGCTGGCGACGGCTCATCTACCGGAACTGCCTGGGCTGGCATGCCAGAGCTTGCGTGGTGGCTCCCGGCGGCGACGTTCCTCTCGGCCGGCGGCTTCCTCGGCGGCGAGCATCCGCCGGGTCTCCCGAGTGTCGTCGCCGGGCGGCTTCAGATCGGCGTACGGCGACTGCCGGTACCCGCTGGCATGCACCAGTACCCGCCGCCCGGTTGTGCGGTCACCACTGGGTAAGCCGGTGGCGGCTTCGGGGTCCGACGACTCCCTGCCCGGCAGTGCGCCGTCGTCCCGATTCGCTCCGAGTACCTTGCCGGGCGCCGGACTGCCAGCATCGGCAGGCGCGACTGCGCCGTTGAAGCTGGTGGTGGGTAGCCCTGCGACCGCGGGACGCCGACGGCGGCCGGCCTCTTCGGCCGGAGCGCCCCCGGCCAGCATCGCCTGTACCCCGGCCAGACCGGACTCGGTCCAGACGTCCCAGAGCACGGGAAGCTCCCAGGCTCCCGTGGCCCGCAGCGAGACCCCCTGCGCACCCGTCTTGCGCAGCACTCCGCGGACGACGAGGAGCCAGGAATGGAACACGGTGGAGGCGTACGGGCCTTGGGCGTCCTCGAAGAAGGTGGCATCGACCGGACCGGTGGAGTCGTCCAGGGTAAGGAAGACCACCCGGCGACCGGTCCGGATCGGCGGCGTCTGGGTAGCGACTTTGACGCCTGCCACCAGGAGCTCTGCCCGGCTTCTCCGATCGCGCACGTCCCGAGCCCGGGTGACCCCGAGCGCCTCCAGCAGCGGGGCATAGAAGTCCAGCACATGCCGGCTGGCGTCCAGCCCCAAGACCTCCAGTTCGGCCCGCACACGCTCTGCCCCGGTCATCTCGGGCAGTCCGCTGAGGACCGTCTGATCCGGAGCATCGCCCAGATCGAGCGCCATCTGCACCGATTGCGACTGCACCGGCACCACCTGCCGGGCCGCCTGAGACTGGCGGGCCGCGGCGCTGCGCACCCTGTCGACAGGCCCGCCAGCTCCGCGCATCCCATCGACAAGCCCGCCAGCTCCGCGCACCCCTCGACCGGCCTCCCGCGCCCCTCGACCGGTCGTGGCTCGACCCTCGGTGGAGCGCGTCCAGCGCTCGAGATCACCTAGTTGAAGCAGCAGGTCCCGGCGGGTGATCCGGCCGCGAGCCGGGATCGGTAGCGCATCGGTCAGACCGTAGATCGAGTCGAAAGCACCGGCCACAACGAGCCTTTCCACCACCGGCCGGGAGACTCTGGCGCGATGCCAGAAGTCGGCCAGCGAGTGGTACGGACGGTTCGCGATCATCCTGGCCACCTCGGCCGCATTGACTCCCTTCACCTCGGCCAAGGACAACCGGATGCCATAGGGCAGGGCATCGGACCGGTCCGGGTCGGTCTCAACCCGCTCCACCCGGTAGACCTCGTCCGAGTGGTTGACGTCGAGCGGCAACACCGTGATCCCGAAATTGCGGGCATCGTCCAGGATCAGTCGCTTGGGATACATCCCCGGATCATGAGTGAGAACCCCGGCCAGGAAGGCCGCCGGATGATGGGCCTTGAGCCAGGCGGACTGATAGGTCGGCAGGGCGAAGGCGGCCGCGTGCGCCTTGCAGAACCCGAACGAGGCGAAGGCCTTGAGCACCGCCCAGATCCGGTCGATGTCCGCTTGGTCCAATCCGCGGTCTCGGGCCTGCTTACGGAACCAGGGCTCGGCCTTGTCCTGCCCGGTCGGTGAGCCCATCGCTCGTCGTACCTCGTCGGCCTGAGCCAGGTCACAGCCGGTGGTGGCGGCGACGATCTGCAACACCTGCTCGTGGAAGACCACCACGCCACCGGTGCTCTCCAAGATCGGCACCAGCCAGGGATGCAGGTAATCCGGTTCCTCCCAGCCCTTCCGGGCCCGGAGGAAGGGGTTGACCATGTCGGACTTGACCGGACCGGGCCGGAACAACGAGATATCGATGATCAAGTCATCGAAGGTCTCTGGGCCGAACTTGCCAATCAGTTCCCGCTGGCCGGGCGACTCGATCTGGAAACAGCCAAGCGTGCGGGTGCTTTGGATCAGCTGGTAGGTGGCCTCGTCGGCCAATCCCACGGCGTCCAGGTTGATCAGGCCATCGGCGTCGAGATATGCGGCCGACTCCGGGTGCCGGCCGGCTCGCCCGGCGTCCGGCCCGTCCACCCGGGCGATCTCCTTGATCGCGTACGACATCGCGGACTGCATCCGGATGCCGAGGACGTCCAGCTTGAGCAGGCCCATCGCCTCGACGTCGTCCTTGTCGAACTGGCTCATCGGAAAGCCGAGCCAGCTCGCCTCGACCGGCGTCCGATTCAGCAGGCTGCCGTCCGAGATGACCACGCCACACGGGTGCAAGGCAACGTGCCGAGGCAGCCCGTCGAGCCGTTCGACCAGATCGAAAAGCAGGTCCAGCCGGGATTCGGCCAGCCCGGAGGCCCGCAGTTCGGGCAACTCGGCAATCGCGTGCCGGACGTCGCGGGCCCGGATGTGCGGGAACGACTTGGCGATCGTGTCGGTCTCTCCCGGTGGCAGGCCAAGGGCCGCCCCGACGTCCCGAATCGCGTGCCGGACCCGGTAGGTGTCCATCATCGACACGCAGGTCACCCGGTCGCTGCCGAACCTGTCGAGGATCTTCTCGTACACCTCGGTGCGGCGATCGGACTCCACGTCGAGGTCGATGTCCGGCAGTTGGGCCCGGAGCGGAGTGACGAATCGTTCCATCAGCAGGTCGTACTGCAGCGGGTCTACCCCGGAGATCCCGAGCAGATGATTGACCAGGCTGCCCGCGCCGGAGCCGCGGGCGGCGACCCGAACATCCAGCTCGCGAATCAGCTTGCAGACCTCGGCAACGGTGAGGAAGTACGTGGGCAACCCCATCGACGCGATCAACTCGAGCTCGGCATCGAGCCGCTTATGGATCTTGGCCTGCTTGGACAGGTCGGCGTTCGGGTAGCGGGTGTGGATCTGCCCGACGCACCAGCTGCGCAATTCGACGTCGGCGTCCTCCTCCGGGTTCAGGCCGATCACGTGAGGCTCAGGCAAATGCGCCTGCCAGAGCCCGAGTTCCTGCTCCGGGACGAGCCGGCATCGATCGGCCACTGCCTCGGTGTGAGCCAGCAGATCGCGAGCGGCCTGGCGATCACCGACGGCTTCGGCCACCTCGATCGACCGGTGATGCATCTCGGTGGGCGAGGCGAGGTACCCCTCAGCGGTGGTCCGGTCGAGGTGCCGGACATCGAGCGGTACCAACCGCCGGGCGGCATCCAGGACGTCAACGGTCACCGCGCCGTCGCGGGTGGCGTGCCGAACGGCATTGCTGAGGACGGCGGGAATTCCGGCCTGCCGGGCCAAGGCCAGCATCCGAGCGGCATGGCCACGGCTGGCCGGAGTGCCGTCCGGCCCGCGATGGTGAACGATCTCTACCGCGAGCGAGTCGGCTGGTAGCAGCCCACGCCATCGTTCCAGGACGGCCCTGGCGACGTCGGGACGTTTGGCCAGCACCGCCCGGCCGAACTCGGAGCCGGGGCCGAGCAGCACCATCAGCGCGGCCGCGCCGCTTGCCCAGGCATGCTCGACGACCAGGTCGAGACTGCTGACCGGACGGCCTCGCTCACCACGCAACTGGGTGGCCGTGACCAGTCGACACAGCCGCCCCCACCCCACCCCTGGCAACAATCCGGCACTCGGATCGGCCGCCAGCGCAAGCACGGTGACTCGCGAGTGCCGTGGATCGACGCTCGCCCCGCCTCGAACCGGCACCCGCCGAGCCGGCCGACTCGGTTCTGCCCAGGCCGGAAGCCCGGCGGTAAGCCCGCTCGGCTCCACGGCCAGGTCTACCCCGAGCAGTGGCTGGATCTTCGCCTCGGCACAGGCGAGCACGAACTTCACCGCACCGTAGAGCCCGTCGCGGTCGGTCAGGGCGAGGCTGCCCATCCCCTGCGCCGCCGCGACCTCGACCAATTGGGCCGGGGTCGAGGCGCCGTACCGTAACGAGTATCCGGAAGCCACATGCAGGTGGGTGAAGGGTTGGCTCATCGAAGCAACTCAGTCACAGTTCGGCAGCGTCAACGGCAGCACCTGCTGGTACGGCAACCCGAGCGCGGACTCGACCAAGTGGTGGAATGCTTCCGCGTCACGGAGCAGATCTTCGGCTTCCCGAGGACTGACGATGTCGGTCCGGCCGGCCTCGATGGCCGCTCGGCGGGACGCCGTCGAGGCGAAGAACGCGGCCCATTCTCCCAGTTCGGGAGCGACCCGGGGCAGGACCTCCCAAACGCTGCGGGGACCACCGCGGCCACCCGGCCGGCTGCGGACGGCAAGCATGGCGGCCGCCGCCCGCAGCGCGGCCAGGTGCGCGGTCACGTATCGCTCCCCCGGACTGCGGGCGTCCAGGGATTGCAGCAAACCGGCGCGCGAACGTTCGAGCAGCATGCGAGCTGCGGTGGAGACGGGCGGCCTGGCCAGTGTGGTAGCCGACATCTCGGCCTCCTCAGGATCGGAACGTTCGGAGTGTTCGGGTGCTTGCGGGTGGTCCGGGGCTGACTGCAACTCACGCTGTCGTGGGCTGATGAGTGGCTCCTGCAGGCCCTCCATGGGCCGACTGTGAGGTTCCTGCGGAGGTTCTGGTCCGCCACCGTCGGGAGGCATCGCCATGTACCGCCTTATCCCCGCTCACTCGGTTCGTTCATGCTCAATCCACGACCTGCACCAGCTGCCAGGCTTCAGCGACCGACGACGGATCGCCCGGCTCGTGACACAGGTCGTACACGCCGTTTCCGAAAGTGCGGCCGGCACTGGCCTCGACCCGCCACACGTCTCGCTCGTGATCGAGCACCGCCGGAGTTCCGGCCGCCGACGCGCACTCGTCGCCGTGCACTGCGCGAGCGGCCGCGGTCGCCCACCACTCCCGACGTTCACGCCAGTGCCCGAGGACCGCCCGGACCACGTAGAGCCGACCCCGCCAGAGAAACGACATCGGCGCATCGTCCGGATCTCCGGCCACCCGCACCTCGACTGATTCACCCACTCGACGAGCCATCGTTCTGCACCTCTTCCCCGATCACGCTGCTGCCTGGTCGGTACGACTGGTTGGTCGGTACGAAGGCAGGACGATGAACGCCCTGCTCGACTGCGACCCGGGGGAAGACGGGCCTGCCGATCGGCATCGCGGGCACAATCCCCCCCGTGCCAGCGATGCCGATCGGTGCGACGATGGTCGATGACGAGGCGGGGTCGAGTACGCCTCGCCACCGACCTCTCGCGGTCAGCGGCTCGCAAGCCGCCCTGGCGAGAGTTCGAACATTTGTTCGAACACCTCGAATGTACACCGGTGCCCCCGCTCGTCGTCAACCGTGACGCGGGGCCAGAACAAGATCACTGTAAGTATTTGTCGACCGGGTGCCGCCGGCCCGCGCGCGGGCCTAGTCGTCGGCTGCGGAACGGACTTCCAGACCCAGCTGCGCGGCCAGCATCGGGGCGAGCTCCATCAGCTGGGCATGGTCGATCACCACACCACGCAGCCGGTCCAGCCCGCGGGAGATACCCACCCGGGCGCCTCGCAGGTCAACCCGGCGAGCCGTCATCCCGGTCAGATCAATCTGCTCGATCCGACATCCGGGAAAGCTGACCCGCTCCAACGTCGCCGCGCCGAGATCGACGTCCCTCAGCACACAATCCTCGAAAACTACATCTTCTAAACGAGATTGACGCAGGTTCACGCCCTGCAGCAGCCCGCCCCGGAACACCACCTTGCGCAATCGAGAGCCGAAGAGCTCCACTCCGGACAACGCACAGCCGTCGAGTTCCAGCCCGTGCCACACCGACCTGGCCAGGTGTGTGCCGACGAACCGGACCTGCCGCAGCCCACCGCCACGCCAGGTGCTGCCCTCCAGATCACCACCGGTGATCACCGACGCGGACAGCCGGCAATCGAGGAACCGGGCACCGGGCGCGCAGACGCCGGTCAGCTCCAGCCCGGTCTGCTCGATCTGCTCATAGTCACCGTCAGCGATCCAAGTACTCATTTCCGGAGGTTGGCCGGGACGGCTGGGCAAAGCAACTCCGAGCTCAGTTCGGTAGGTGTGCGGCGGCGCGGGCCAGCCGCTGGTGCCACCAGCGGGCTCGGTCGGGATCCGGCAACTGGACGGCGGCCAGCGCGGCCGGGTCCGGTGCCGGCGGGCCGGCGGGCACCGAGATGAACCCGGCTACCGGACGCAGGGATTCGCCCGGAGCCAGCACGTCCGCGCGCAGCAGCGAGAGCGTGCCCAGCCCGCAGGCGAAATCCAGCTCCGGCAGGGCGCCGGCCAAGGCCAGCTGAGCGGCCAGACCGATGCTCGTCTCCAGTGCGGACGACACCACACAGGGCAGGCCGGTGGCCGCTGCGACGGCGAGAGCCCGGCGCACCCCACCGAGCGGGGTGCACTTGATCACCGCGATGTCCGCAGCACCGGACAACGCGACCCGGAGCGGATCACCGGCCTGCCGGATGGACTCGTCGGCGGCGATCCGGACGCCGGTCCGGCGCCGAACGACAGCCAGCTCCTCGATCGTCCGGCAGGGCTGCTCGGCGTACTCCAGACCGCCGGCGGCGCGCTCCAGCAAGCGCAGCGCCCGGACGGCGGTGTCGACGTCCCAGCGGGCATTGGCGTCCACCCGGATCGCTCCACCCGGGCCGAGCGCCGCCCGAACCGCCTCCACCCGGGCCTGGTCCTCGGCCAGCGAGTCCGGGTGCTCGGCCACCTTGACCTTCGCCGTCCGGCAACCGGAGCCACTGACAATCTCGAAGGCCCGCTCCGCCGACACCGCGGGCACGGTGCAGTTGATCGGGATCCGATCGCGGACCGGCACCGGCCAGCCGACCGTGCAGGCCTCGATCGCGGTCGCCAGCCAAGCCCCGGCGGTCGGGTCGTCGTACTCCTCGAACGGGCAGAACTCGCCCCAGCCGGCCGGGCCCGACAACACCATTCCTTCCCGGACGTCGATCCCGCGGAACCGCTCGACCAGCGGGATCGAGTAGGGAACGGCAGATTTCAGGACCGAGTGCAGGGACGGCGGAAGGGCGGGTTGCACGCTGGTCACAAGCAGCGACCCTAGAGCCTGACCTCCTGGGCCGACACGTACGCTGCCGGTGTGGACATGGCCCAACCGGTGACGCCGCCGGTGGTCACCCTCACCGTGTGGGGGGTAACGCCTCGCCGAGTGCCGGCCGCGCTCGTCCGGATGGGGCTGGATCGCCGGCACCTGCGCAGGGTGCCTGGCCTGCGGTTCGCCAAATTGCTCGGCACCGGCGACGGCCGGACTTTCACCCTGCGCGACGCCGACCCGCTGCACTGGGGCCTGCTCACGGTCTGGGACGACGACGCGAGCGCCGATCGATTCGCCACCACGGCCACCCACCGGCGCTGGAACACGATCAGTGACGAGCGACTCGACGTCCGGATGAGCCCGCTCGCCAGTCGGGGTCGCTGGGCGGGTCGGGAGCCGTTCACGGTGGCCGGTACGCGGTCCGAACCGCCGCGCCCGGGCCCGGTCGCCTCGATCACGCGGGCTCGACTGCGGCCCAGCCGGGCGCTCTCGTTCTGGCGTTCGGTGCCGCCGGTCTCGGCCGACCTGGCGACCGTGGCCGGGCTGAAGCTGGCGATCGGGATCGGGGAGGCCCCGATCGGCCTGCAGGGCACGTTCAGCCTGTGGCAATCGAACGCCGCGCTCAACGACTTCGCCCACCGGCGGCCGGCGCACGTCGACGTGGTTCGCCGGACCGACGTCGAGCGCTGGTACCGCGAAGAGCTGTTCGCCCGCTTCGCCGTCCGTTCGGTCACCGGGACCTTTGCCGGCCGGGAACCGCTGGCGACGGGCCCGTCGATTCCGAGTGTCCAGAGTGACCGGGGGTGGCTACGGTGAGGGGCTTATGAATGCACACACCGTCAGGCCGGGCACCGCCTCGTCAGCGCTGACCCGACACCGGTCTGCGGCGGCCGTGGCCGGGCCCGGCCGACCGGCTGGTGCGCTGCAGCTGAGCCTGAGCTTGGTGGCGGCCGGGGTGCTCGCTCAGATCGCGTACCCGTTGCTGTCCGGAAGCGCCCTGCGCGCCGCGACCATCGTCAGTGTGGTGCTGCTCGCGGCCGCCGCGATCGTTCACGCCGGTGCCAACTGGGGGCTCCGCAGCGCCCTGATCGTGCTGGCGGTGGCCGGTGGGCTCGGGCTGGCGGCGGAGACGATCGGCGTCCACACCGGCTTCCCGTTCGGGGCCTACTCCTATGCCGACACCCTCGGCCCGCAACTGGCCTCCGTTCCGCTGGTCGTCCCGCTGGCCTGGACGATGCTCGGCTATCCCAGCCTGCTGCTCGGGCGGCGGCTGGCCCGGCACCTGAGCACTCGTCGGGTCCGGATGCTGACCGCGGTGACCGGCGGTGTCTGCCTGTCCGGCTGGGACCTGTTCCTCGACCCGCAGATGGTCGCCCAGGGGCACTGGTCCTGGGCGCATCCGGCACCGGCGCTGCCTGGAGTTCCCGGCGTTCCACTGACCAACTACGCGGGCTGGCTCCTCGTCTCGATCCTGATGATCGCCGTCCTCGATCATCTACTCCCCCGGGCTCGCCGCGATCTTGCCGAAAGCGACGTCCCGGTGCGCACTTTCATCCAGCAGAACGGGAGCCCGGTGGCGGTACTGGCGTGGACCTGGTGCGGATCCACGGTGGGCAACCTGGTGTTCTTCGACCGGCCGTGGGTGGCGCTCTACGGCGGCGTGGTGATGGGTCTCGTCGTCCTGCCCTATCTGCTCCTGACCCGCGCCGACGCCGCTTCGAACGCCCAGGCAATCCCGAACACCCGAATCGAGAACTCATGACAAAGCTCTGGCGGAGACTGGTTCGAGTCGGCAGTCTCGGCGCGCTCGGTCTGACCGTGCACACCGCAGTGAACCTGCGTCGACTGCGCGTGCCGGAGAACGATCCGGTCGAGACCGGCGAGCGGGTCAGCGTGCTGCTGCCGGTTCGAGACGAGGCACACCGGGTGACCGACTGCCTGGAATCGCTGCTGGAACAGATCCGGGTGCCGGATCTGGAGATTCTGGTGATGGACGACGGTTCCAGCGACGGCACCGCCGAGGTGGTGCGCGCGATTGCCGGGTCGGACCCGCGGGTCCGGCGGTTGACCGCGCCCGAATTCGCCGCCGACTGGCTGGGCAAGCCGCACGCCTGCCAGGCCCTGGCCGATGCGGCGACCGGATCTGTGCTGATCTTCGTTGACGCCGATGTGCGACTGGCCCCGCATGCGGTGGCCGCCGCCGTCCAACTCCTGCGCAGCAGTGGTCTGCAACTGATCTCGCCGTATCCCCGGCAGATCGCCCTGACCCTGAGCGAGCGGCTGGTCCAACCGCTGCTGCAGTGGTCCTGGCTGACCACCCTGCCACTCGGCCTGGCCGAACGCTCCGCCCGGCCGAGTCTCAGTGCCGCGAACGGGCAGTTCCTGGTGGTGGACGCGGCGACCTACCGGCGATCCGGTGGTCATGCGGCGACGCAGGTACGAGCCGCGGTCCTGGACGACGTCGCGTTGCTTCGCTCGGTGAAAGCGGCCGGCGGCCGAGGTGGGGTGGTGGACGGGACGGCGCTGGCGACCTGCCGGATGTACGAGGACTGGTCCCAGCTGCGCGAGGGTTACACCAAATCGCTGTGGTCGGCGTTCGGCTCATCCGCGGGTGCGGGCGCTGTCGTGGCCGGGCTCGGCCTGGTCTATCTGGTGCCGCCGGTGGCTGCTCTGGGTGGCTCGCTGACCGGGCTCGGCGGTTACCTGGCCGCGGTCGCCGGTCGGTACGCGGTGGCCGAGCGGACCGGCGGCCGCTCGCTGCCGGACTCGCTGGGGCATCCGGCCTCGATCGCGGTGTTCGGCTGGTTGACCGCCCGCTCGGTAGCCGCCCGGCGGCGCGGCGAACTGGTCTGGCGCGGCCGCACTCTTGCCTTCGATACCGGCACGCCGACGCCGAAGGACCGGTAACCCGTGGCCCGGGTGGTGGTGATCGGGGCCGGGATGGGTGGCCTCGCCGCAGCGGCCCGGCTCGGCGCCCTCGGTCACCAGGTGACGGTGTGCGAGCAGTCGGCCGCGATCGGCGGCAAGCTCGGATGGTTCCAGAAAGCTGGCTTCAGCTTCGATACCGGTCCCAGCCTGCTCACCCTGCCCGCCGTCTACCGCGACCTGTTCCGGAAGACCGGTGCGCCGCTGGAAGACGTCCTGGACCTGGCACCGGTCGACCCGGTCTGCCACTACCGCTTCGCCGACGGCCTGGAGCTGGACATCCCGAACGCCGCACCGTATCTCGTGGCCCAGGCCTGGGACGAGGCCCTCGGGGACGGTGCCGGGGCGGACTGGACGGCGTTCATGGCCCACGCCGCCCGGGTCTGGGACGTCACCCGTGGCCCGTTCCTGGAGGCGCCACTGGCCGGCGCCCGTACCTTGCTCGGGCTGAGCCGGAATCTGGGCGATGTTCGGACGGTCGCGCCGTGGCTCAGTCTGCGAGGCCTCGGCCGCCGCTACCTGAAGCACCCACAGCAACGGATGTTCCTCGACCGGTACGCCACCTACACCGGTTCCGATCCGCGCGCCGCACCGGCGGCGCTGGCCTCGGTGCCGTACGTCGAGCAGGCCTTCGGCGCCTGGTACGTGCCCGGTGGGCTGTACCGGCTGGGCGAGGCGCTGGCCCAGCGCACCCGCGACGTCGGTGTCACGATCCGGACCGAGACCACCGTGGATCGGGTGCTGATCAGCGGGAACCGGGTGGACGGCGTCCGGCTGGCGGACGGCGAGCGGCTGGCCGCCGACACGGTCGTGGCGAACGCCGATGCTCAGCATCTGTACCGCGACCTGCTGCCCGGAACCGAGGGAGCGCCGGGCCGGAAACTGCTGCGAAAGGCCACCCCCTCGTTGTCCGGCTTCGTCCTGCTGCTGGCGCTGCGTGGGCGGACCCCGGGCCTGCGGCACCACACGGTGCTGTTCCCGGCCGACTATGACGCCGAGTTCGACCACGTGTTCGGTACCGGTAGCCGGCGCGGAAAACCCGCTCCGGTCCCCGATCCCGCGATCTACATCAGCGCACCGGACGATCCGGCGTTGCGCCCGGACGACGCCCACGAGGCCTGGTTCGTACTGGTGAACGCGCCTCGTCACGATCCGCGCGATACCGGCCGCGGGGTGGACTGGGACGCCGCCGGGCTGGCGGAGAAGTACGCGGACCGGATCCTGGAGCTGATGGCGCAGCGCGGGCTGGACGTTCGGGATCGGCTGCTCTGGCGACAGGTCCGAACCCCCGCGGACCTGGAGCGGGAAACTCACAGCGTCGGTGGCTCGATCTACGGCAGCAGCAGCAACGGCGCCCGCGCGGCGTTCCTTCGACCGGCCAATCGCAGTGCTGTGGACGGGTTGTTCCTGGTCGGCGGGTCGTCCCACCCCGGTGGCGGGCTACCACTGGTCGGGATGTCGGCGGCGATCGTCGCCGAGCTGATCGGCCGTTCAACGAGCGCCTGACTCACGGGCAGTGCTTGGCCAGGAAACCTAACTCATGGACGGTGCTTGGCCAGAAAATCAGCCACGGTGGCGACGTCCAGCGGGCGGGCGAAGTAATAGCCCTGTCCCGAGGTGCAGTCGAGGCGGCGCAGCAGGTCGGCTTGCAGCCTGGTCTCGATGCCCTCGGCGGTGGTTCGCAACCCGAGGATGCGGGCCAGCTCGATCACCGTCCGGACGATCGCGAGATCTTCCTCGGCGGCACCGATGGTGTCGATGAACGACTTGTCGATCTTCAGTTCGTCCACCGGGAACTGGCGGAGGTAGGCGAGCGAGGAGTAGCCGGTGCCGAAGTCGTCGATGGCCAGGCGCACGCCCAGGCGTTTCAGCTCCGACAGCCGCTGGTGGCTGTCGGCCGGGTCGTCCATCAGGACGGTCTCGGTCAGTTCCAGAGTGAGCGCCTGGGCGGGCAGCCCGGTCTCGGCCAGGACGGCGGCGACGTCGTCCGCGAACCGGCCGTCCGTCAGCTGCCGACCCGAGACGTTGACGCTGAGCCCGAGCTGCGGATCGGTACTGGCTCGCCACAGCGCTGCCTGCCGGCAGCTCTCCCGCAGTACCCAGCGGCCGAGCTCGACGATCGTGCCGGTCTCCTCCGCGATCGGGATGAAGGTGGCCGGCGAGATCAGCCCGCGTTGCGGATGGCTCCACCGCACCAGGGCCTCCACCCCGACCGGGTGACCGGTGCGGAACGACATCAACGGCTGGTACTGCATCCACAGTGCCTCGGTGCCGAGCGCGGACCGCAGGTCGCCCTGCAGTTCCAGCCGCTCCGCGATCTCCACCTGCATCTGCTGCTCGAACACCACCGCCCGGCGCGAGCCTTCTTGCTTCGCGCGGTACATCGCCACATCGGCCTGGACGAGCAGCTCGGCGGCAACGCAGTCACTGGCCCGGCCGTGGGAGATCCCGATGCTGGCGCCGGCGAAGATGTCCTTGCCCGAGATCCGGAACGGATGCTGCAGGGCGGCCAGCACCTTCTCGGCCACCCGCAGCCCGCTCCTCTCGCCCTCGGTGTCCTCCAGCAGGACGGCGAACTCGTCCCCGCCGAGCCGGGCAGCGATGTCGGTGCCGCGGATGCAACCGCGCAACCGATCCGCGACACCGGCCAGCAGGTCGTCGCCGGCCTTGTGACCCAGGGTGTCGTTCACCGCCTTGAACCGGTCGAGGTCGATGAACAGGACGCTCACCTCCTGCCCGCCGTGCGCCCCGGCGTTCAACGCCTCCCGCAACCGATCCAGGAACAGCGGCCGGCTGGCCAGGCCGGTGAGTGAGTCGTACGCCGCCTCCCGCATCATCCGCAGGGTGCTGGCGTCGTTCAGGGCGAGGCTGACCTGCTCGGCGAAGGCGGAGAGCAGGTCCTGCCGCTCGGCGCGGTGCTCCGGATCAGCGCCGACGCCGGCCACCAGGCTGCCGATGATCTTTCCGGTGGCGTGCACCGGGGCCGCGATCAGCCCAGCGGAATCGCGGGCTACCACCTGATCCCGGGCGATCGCCTCGGTGGCCACCGAGAGCACCAGGGCATCTCGTTCCAGCCCTGTCCCCCGCCCGCTGATCGACGGAATCCGCGGCGGGTCCGAGGTCATCGGATCGACCAGCACCAGGGCCACGAAATCGCCGTCGAGCATCGCCGAGGCACCGACGGTGACCGCGTCGAGGACCTGCTGCAGGGGCGCCCGATGAGCGATGTCTCGCTGAATCGCCAGCAGCGTCTCCAGCAGTCGCTCGCGCTGCCGCAGCGTCTCCAGCAACCGCAGCCGGCGGTCGGCTTCCTGCTCGGTCGCCCGCCTGGCCTGCGCATTCTCGAACGAGACGGCGAGCTGGCCGGCGATCAGCAACACTCCGTCCAGGCGGTCGGTGGAGAAGGCATGGCGATGTAGCCGGTTCTCCAGCACCAGCATCACCGCGGGGGTGCCGCGCGACAGGATCGGCACCACCAGCAAGGAGCAGCACCGCGCGCCGGACACGTACGGGTCAGCGGCGAACCGGTCATCGACGGTGGCGTCGGGAACCAGCAGCGGTTGCCGAGTTCGTTCGGCGTACCAGAAGGCCGACAACGGGATCAGGCCCGCGGCCCCGGCCTCGGCGACGCTCATCGAGCATGCGGGGCGGTCCTGGCCATCGGCTGCGGTCGCGGGCAGGACCCAGCCGGCCGAGCCCTCGTTCCAGAGCAACACGGTCACGGTGGTCGCGCCGGTCATCGCGGTCAGGACGTCGACCACCCGGGACCGGAGCCGGTCGAGGTCGGTCTCGCTACTCAGCGCCTGCGAGGTCTCGAGCACGGCAAGCAGGTCGATCGAGTCGGTGGAGACGCCGGGCACGCTCATCACCGGATCAGCCCTGCCCGTCCAGCCACCGCTGACTCGGTGGGTGCGCAGGAACGGATACTCCAGATCGAGTTGCTCGACCTTGCTGCTCGCCCCCCACTCCGCATAGGCCTGCCGGGCCGCGATCAGCAACTTCCGGGCCAGGTACGAGTGGCCCCGGACCAGGAAGAACCGCGCTGCCCGCTCACTGATCAACGCCTGGTGCCAGGGCCGCGGCAGGTCGCGGACCTTGGTCAGCGCCGCATCGAAACTGGTCATCGCCTCCTCGTGGTCGCCGACCGCCCAAGCACGTTCGGCGTCCACCAGATCCACCAGGTGAGCGAAGTTCATCGGCGCATCCGTGGCCCGCCGGGCCAGCCAGTCCCGGCAGGTGTCCAGTTCCCCGAGCAGGCCGGGCTCGTCCTCGCCCGCCTGGAGCTGCCCGGCCAGTGCCAGCGACCGCAGCAGATATGCCCGGGCGCTCGCGTAGGCGCCGACCAGGAACGGCAACAGCGGCATCGCCAACGCCGCATGGCGAGTCAGGGCCGCCCGGTCACCGAACACCGCCGCCGCGAAAGCTCTGGTGATGTGGAAGTTGGCGGCCGCCATCGGGTTGCCGTCCAGCCTCGGCAGATACTCGGCCTCGTCGAACGAGCTGTCGGCGAATCCGCCGGGTTCGTCCGTCTCCGCCCGCAGCGCCCGGACCAGTTGGCGGTAGGGCAGGGCGGCCACCACGCTCTGATCGTTGCCGGTCCGGGTGGCCAGCGCCAGACCCGCCTCCACCGTCGTGGAGTACACCTCCAGGGTCGGTGCGACGTCCACCAGCGCGGGCGTGGTGGTGTGATAGGTGAAGACCACCCGCTGCAGGTCACCGCTGGTGAGCAGGCCTTCCCGAGCCTGGCTGGCCTGCCCGAGGCTGACCTCGACCGGCTCGAACCAGTGCCCCGCCATGGCCGAGAACAGGAATCGCGCCCACGGCGTCTCCGGCTCGTAACCGCGCCTGATGCCCACGTCGAGCACTCGCCGGGTCACCCGGTATCCGGTGCGGTAGTCCTCATGCCTTTCGATCATCACCACACCCGCATGACCGAGCGGGCCGATCAGCGCTCGGCAGGGCCCGTGGTCGGTCCAGAGCCGACAGCTCTGCAGCATCAGCCAGGCCAGCACCTGATGGTCGGCGAAGTAGGCGGCCGGCATCAGCCGATTGATCAACTCTGCCGCGGCGTTGACTCGCGGGTCCCGAACCTCCGGGCGGAGCAGATCTTCGGCCTGGGTGTCGGCCTCCACCCAGGCCGACAGCGCCTGCTCACCGCGCTCGATGTCGGCATCGACTCGGTTGCGGGACGGAACCGCCAGGCCCAATCGGGCGAGCAGGTCCAACCCGAGGGCGAGGGCATCCCGCGCCCGCACCCGGTTCGTCAGAGCGGCGATCTGCGCGCAGGCGGCTCCGACCAGGTCCAGCGCTTCCGGACGGCGGTGCTCGATCGACCGGTAGAGCCGGTCCGACTCGTCGAATCGGCCCAGGCTGCACAGCACGGCGTGATGTTCCACCTCCAGGGCAGCCAGTTCGGCCTCGTCCTCGTCCGGCGAACTGGCCAGCAGGACGATCGCGGCGGCCAGGTAACGCTCGCTGGCCTCGCGATCCGTGATTCGCTGCGCCGTCGCGATTCTCCGGAACAGGCCGGCCGCCACCCGGCGCTCGGCCTCGTCCGTCACCACCGTCACGGCCTGCAGATACTGTTCGGCGGCGACTCCGGCAGCTGCCGGGTCCTGGGCCAGCCGACGCGCGATCCGCAGGTGCAGGACCAGGCCGGCCGCCGGTTCCCGCTGCTCACCGGCCGCCTGCCGGACCCGGTCGTGCCGGAACCGCAGGGTGACGTCGTCGTCGAGATCGGCTCCCGACTCCAGGACCACCAGGCCGTCGTCCAGCGCCGGGGTGAGGTCTTCCTGCAGTCTCGTCGCCGACAGCCCGGTGGCGGTCGCCAGCAGGCCCTGTTCGGCGCGCCCACCCAGCGCCGCCAGCACCGCCAGCACCGCCGAGGCCGGCGCGGGAAGTCGGCCGACCCGAGCTGCCAGCAGATCGATGACGTCGCCCAGACCGACATGACGACGGATCGCCATCGCGTCCCAGGTCCAGCCGGTCGGACCGGCGACGAGCGCCCCTTCCGCGCGCAGCGCATTGAGCAGTTCAACGGTGTCGTAAGGGTTCCCGTCCGTCCGCGGGCCCACGGCCTCGGCCAGCCGGCCGGCCTCCTCGGGAGAGATCCGCAGCATTTCCCGCAGCATCACGCCCACGTCGGGCGGCGACAGGTTCTTCAGCCGCAGCCGCGGCGGGGCGACCCCCAACCGGATCCACCGGGCCAGCATCTCCGCGAACGGCCGGTCCGGGCTGAGCTCGCCGTCCCGGTAGGCCCCGACCAGGAGCAGGCCCGGCAGATCGGTAGCGGTCAGCATCGCGTCGATCATTCCGAGCGGGAAACTGCCGGCCCACTGCAGGTCATCCAGCATCATCACGACCGGTCGGGACGCCGAGATCAGCCGCAGAATCTCCAGACCGATCTGGTGGATCTGGCTCTGCACCTGGTCCGGATCACCGGTCGGCAGGTTCGGTTCGACCCCAGGCAGCAGCCCGGGAATCAACGCCGCGAAGATCGGCGCTCGATTGCCGAGCAAGGCCATCAGGTGCGCCCGGTGCAGCGCCAGCGCCTCTTCCGGCTCGGTCAACAGCAACCGGCCCAGCCCACGCAGGGCCTGCCCGACCGCGTCCGAGCCCCGGCTCTGGCTGTTCTGGCCGAAGGCGCCCCCGACCACCCAGCCACCGGCCGCAGCCACGATCGGGCGCAGCTCATCGACCAGCACGGTCTTGCCGACACCCGGCTCGCCGGTGATCAGGAGGCCGCGACCGTGACCGGCCAGGGCATCCGCGAAGGAGCTGCCCAGGATGTCGATCTCGGCTTCCCGAGCGACCAACCGAACCGGGGCACTGAGCCGGGTGGGAAAGTCCCGCTCGCCGAGCGGGAACGTTTCGGTGGGCTGTTCCCGCAACCGACGCAGGTCCGCCGCCAGCCCGGTGGCGCTCTGGTAGCGCCGGTCCGGCTCCTTCTCCAGCAGCCGCGCGATGATGTCGGACAAGCCCTCCGGCAGCGTCTGCACGACGTCCCGGGCGGGGATCGGCACCCGAGCCAGATGATCATGGATGAGCGCGAGCGCATCGGTCTCCCCGCGACCGAACGGCGGACGCCCGGTGCAGAGTTCGTAGCAGGTCGCACCCAGCGCATACAGGTCGGAGCGCTGGTCAACCCCCCTTCCGGTCCGGCCGGTCTGCTCCGGTGCGAGATAGGCCAGGGTTCCGACAATCAGCCCGGCGGTCGACGCGGCCGACCAGTCGTCCACCACGGTGGCAGCCAACCCGAAGTCGATCAGGACCGGCGGCCCGGCCGACTCGGGCAGCAGGATGTTCATCGGGTTGATGTCCTTGTGGACGACGCCACGCTGGTGCACCTGGGCCAGGATCTCGGAGAGGGCGATCATCAGGTCCAGTGCCGGCAACAGCTCCATCCCGGTGGCGGCCTCGGAGATCAGGGCGCTCAGCGGGGTCCCGTGCTCATCCTTGATCAAGAGCGCGGATCCGGTCGGTGGGCCGAGCAGAGTCGGCACGCCGCCGATTCCCGCCAGCTGCCCGAGAATGCCCGCCTCCCGCAGAGCTCGCGCGGGACCGTCCGGTCCGAGCAGCTCCTTGCGGATGATGGTTTCCCCGGGGCCCTCGCCTCCGGGCAACCGGATCCGGACCACCCGGGTGCGCTCGGACCAGCCCAGGACCTGCTCGTCGCCCTGGCCCACCCGAGCCGCGGGCACGCCTGCGGCCCGGACGGCCGATCGGTCGCCCACAGCACTCATCTTCACCACATCGGTGCCCCGCGAACCGCGCTTGAGACCTGCGGGCCGCTGGCATCAGCCGCCGGATCAGCCCAGTCGACGCCGGACGACAAGACAGAGCTGGACGAACCCGACGATTCCGACGGTCACCCAGCCGATCACACCGGCCGTGGCCCAGTCGTCCGCCCGGTCCGGATACAGACCCGCACCGAGCAGGAAGGCTGCGGTCACGATCACGCGGGTCGGACGCTCGGACACCGTGACGACACCGACCTCACGCATTCCGGCGGCTCGGGCGGCAGCCCGCACCTGCTCGTGCAGGAGAGCCACCACCCCGCCCACCACGCAAGCCGCCGCCGGCGCTCCCACCAGCCACAATGCGGTGATGAAGGAAAGATCGGCGAGCCGGTCGCAGGTGGCATCGAGCACCGCTCCACGGCGACTGACTCGATCGGTGAGGATCGCGACCGCGCCGTCCAGGCTGTCCAGCAGAGCGGCCAGAATCACCGTGGCGACGGCGAGCAGCGGCCACCGACCGCCACCAGCGGCGCTCGGCAACACCAGGAGAGCCAGCCCCAGACCGGCCACGGTGACTGCCCCGGGCCGGACCTGGAGCACCGCCAGCCGGCGAGCAAGCGCGTAGCTGAGCCGCAGCCAGCCGCCGACCAACCCGACCGGCGCCACCTCACCGTGCAGCTGCGACCAGCGCTGCAGGTACTGGCTGCGATCGATCACGCGCGAGCGGTCAGCCCCAGACCGGCGAACACGTCAAGAGTGGCCGTTGACCGGTTCATGGTGATGAAGTGCAGACCCGGTGCACCACCGGCCAGCAGTCGCTCGCTCAACTCGGTGGCGATGTCGACGCCGACCGCGCGGACGGCTGCCGGGTCATCGGCCACCGCGTGCAGTCGGGAGACCACCGCGTCCGGTAGCGCTACGCCGGACAGCTCGGCGATCCGGTTGATCTGCTTGACGTTGGTCACCGGCATGATCCCGGGGATGATCGGCATCGTCGAGCCGTGCGCCGCGGCCCGCTCGACCAGCCGGAAGTAGTCGTCTGCGGTGAAGAACATCTGGGTGAGCGCGAACTGCGCCCCGGCAGCGGCCTTCATCGCCAGGACCCGAGCGTCCTCCTCGAAGTCGGCACTGGCCGGATGCACGTCCGGGAAAGCCGCCACGCCGATGCTGAACCGGCCCAGCTCACGAACCAAACGGACCAGGTCAACGGCGTAGTCGAGACCATCCGGGGACGGCGTCCACGGCGCTCGCGGTCCGTCCTTGGGGTCGCCTCGGATCGCCAGCACGTTGCGTACCCCGGCATCGGCGTACTCGGCAATCACCCGGCGGAGCTCCGCCCGGCTGGCTCCGACACACGTCAGATGGGCCATCGGGGTGAGGGTGGTGTCCTGGGCGATCCGCTGGGTGATCCGCGTCGTCCGGTCTCGGCTAGACCCACCCGCCCCATAGGTGACGGACACGAACGTCGGGTTGAGCGGTTCCAACCGGCGAATCGCCTGCCAGAGCACCACCTCACCAGCGTCGTCCTTCGGCGGGAAGAACTCGAACGAGATCGACGGCCGGCCGCTCGCGATCAGTTCTTGAATCTTCTCGTGCAGGGCAGGCGTGGCCTCAGGCATGCCGTCAGCTTACAGATGCGACCCGAAGCCAAGACCTGCATCCAGACACTGCCCTCGCGACGAAGTGCAGTCGAAGTGCTTAGCTGTGTTGTCTCAGCTTCCTTCTCCTGCCCGCGCTCGACTTCAGCTGACTCTCCTGGAGCGGTTCCTTGACCAGTACTGCCTCGTCCACCAGCGAGCCGTCCACCACCGCACATCCGCTCCCCCTGGACGCCGAGGACCTCCGCAGCCGGGTCGACGCGACCCTTGCGGACTTCCTCGCGGCGCAGGCCCGGACGCTGACGTCGGTCAGCCCGGACTGCCACGAATTGGTGGAGAGCGTGATCAGCCTGATGCGAGGCGGGAAACGGTTGCGGCCGGCGTTCTGTTACTGGGGGTGGCGTGGTGCCGGCGGTGATAACGGTCAGCCGATTGTGGCCGCCGCCGCCGCACTGGAGCTGTTCCAGGCCGCAGCCCTGATCCACGACGATCTGATGGACGGCTCCGACACCCGTCGGGGCATGCCGGCCGTGCATCGCCGGTTCGCCGGGCTGCACCGAGCCGGTGGCTGGCAGGGAGACAGTGATGGGTTCGGGCTCGCCGGTGCCGTGCTGGCCGGTGACATCTGCCTGGTCTGGACCGACGAGCTGTTCGCCGGGAGCGGGCTGACCGTGCAGCAGCTCGCCTCCGGCCGGGCGATGTTCAACCGGATGCGCACCGAACTGCTCGGCGGGCAGTATCTGGACGTGCTGACCCAGGCCGCGCCGGAGGGCGACCCGCAGGCCGCGATCGACCGCGCCCGGCAGGTGATCAGGTTCAAGAGCGCCAAGTACACCGTGGAGCACCCGCTGCTGATCGGCGCCTCGCTGGCCGGAGCCGACTCGGGCCTGATGGCCGTGTACTCGGAGTACGGGCTCGCCCTCGGTGAGGCCTTCCAATTGCGCGACGACGTCCTCGGAGTGTTCGGCGATCCGCAGCAGACGGGCAAGCCGGCCGGCGACGACCTGCGCGAGGGCAAGCGAACGGTGCTGGTCGGGCTGACCCTGCAGGGCGCCGACCAGGCCCAGACCGGCGCCGTCCGGCGGTTGCTCGGTGACCCCCGGCTGGACGCCGAGGGAGTCGCGACCCTGCGTACGGTGATGGTCGAGACCGGCGCCCTGGAGCGGGTCGAGTGCTTGATCGATGAGCTGGCAGATCAGGCCCTGAGGGCCCTGAACCGGGCCGGTACCGCAGGTGTCGAGGTGGCCGAACCGGCCCGAGAAGTGCTCAGCAGCCTGGTTGTGGCGGCCACGGCGCGAGCTACGTGAACGGCCGGACCAGGACCGTCAAAGGGCCGACCGACCACGTCGTCGTCGTCGGCGCCGGTCTTGGTGGGCTGTCCGCGGCAATGCGCCTGGCCGGCGCCGGGCGCCGGGTAACCGTGCTGGAACGCGACAGCGTGCCAGGTGGTCGAGCCGCCGTCCGCACGATTGCCGCTCCCGGCGGCGGTGAGTACCGCTTCGATCCCGGTCCCAGCGTGCTGACCATGCCGGACCTGATCGCCGACTGCTTCGACGTGCTCGGCGAGGACCTGGCCGATTGGCTGAACCTGAAGCCGGTGGCTCCGTTGTACCGGACCACGTTCGCCGATGGTTCCGGGATGGACGTCCACGCCGACCCGGAAGCGATGGCGGACGAGATCGAGCGGGTCTGCGGGCCGGCCGAAGCCGCCGGCTTTCAGCGCTACCTGCGGTTCGTCACCCGGCTCTACAAGTACGAGATGCGCGACTTCATCGACCGGAACATCGACTCCCCGCTCGACCTGCTCTCGCTGAACCTGGCTCGGCTGGCCGCGATCGGTGGTTTCCGCAAGCTGGCGCCCAAAGTCGAGCGGTATCTGAAGGACGACCGGACCCAGCGGATCTACTCGTTCCAGGCGATGTACGCGGGCCTGTCGCCGTATGACGCGCTCGCCCTCTATGCGGTGATCGCCTACATGGATTCGGTGGCCGGGGTGTTCTTTCCGGCCGGTGGAATGCACGCGGTGCCGACCGCGATGGCCGCCGCGGCGGAGAAGCACGGGGTGGACTTCCGGTACGGCACCGAGGTCACCGACGTCGAGCATTCCGGCGGACGCGCGGTCGCCGTCCGGACCAGCACCGGCGAGCGGATCGCGTGTGACGTCGTCGTCCTCAATCCGGATCTGCCCGTGGCCTACCGCGAACTGCTCGGCCACACCCCGCGCCGGATCAAGCGGCTGACCTACTCGCCGTCCTGCTACCTGATGCTCGCTGGCTCCCGGGCCACCTACCCGAACGCCGCCCACCACAACATCCACTTCGGGGCGGCGTGGAAGGGCGTGTTCGACGAGATCCTGAACGGCCGGCTGATGAGCGATCCGTCGATCCTGGTGACGAACCCGACTCAGTCCGACCCGCGGTTGGCGCCGGCGAACCGGCACATCTACTACGTGCTCTTCCCGACACCGAACCTGGACGCACCGATCGACTGGAAGCGGATCGGGCCGGTCTACCGCGAGCATGTGCTGCACACCTTGGAGGAGCGCGGTTACCCCGGGTTCGGTGGGGCGATCGAGGTCGAGGACGTCACCACGCCGGCCGACTGGGCCGAGCGCGGGATGGAACGGGGGGCGCCGTTCGCGGCAGCGCACTCGTTCTTCCAGACCGGGCCGTTCCGGCCGGGAAACCTGTGGGGGGAGAACGTCGTGTTCACCGGCTCCGGCACGCAGCCCGGGGTCGGCGTCCCGATGGTGCTGGTGTCCGGGCGGCTGGCCGCGGAACGGATCACCGGGCCGGACCCGATGTACCGTTCCCGGGCCTGGCGGTGATCCCGCCCCCTTTGGTTCCTTCTGTCCCGATGACAGTTGGTGGGATGATCCCTACTGTGGGTAGAACCATGACCTTCCCCACCCGACGCTTCGGCCGGCCGACCATGTCCGGACCGCATTCCCGGAGCACCGCGCCGATCGACAACCAGCCCTTGATCGCTTGCTGCCGGCATCTCGCATTCCGCGTGCTCGCCTACGAGCAGAGCCGCGACCAGGCCCGCGAGCAGGCGCTCAGCCTGACCGGCAACCCCCAGGTCGCTGCGGTGGTCCTGGACAAGGCCGCCCTCGAAGCCGACGACACGCTGCACCGGGATCTGACCGCGGTCGGGCTCCAGTTCGACCGCCTGCTGGCCGACCCTCGTGCCGCCGGTGCCCTGCACGCCGGGGACAAACCCTGGCCGGTGATCGCACCGCAATTGCTGGATCTGCTGTTGGTCGCCGCCGGCAGCGCCCTGGCCACCGATCCGAGCCTGACCGGCCTGATCGCGGACACCGTGCTGCTGACCCGACGCGGTTCGCGGGCCGCCTGGCGGCTGCGCGCCCTGGCGCACGAGCAGTGGGGCGATCTGCATTCCGCGGTCCAGGCCCATCAGGAGTACCTGGCCCGCACCGACATCGACAAGCTCGGCGTCGGTGCCGTGGTCAGCACCCTGGGCGAGCTGCGGGACGCCCGGGTGGCACTGGCCGCAGCGTTGATCGACGCCCACGACGACGGCGCCGTCCTGCCGATGCCGAGCGCCGCCGACCTGCATGACCTGCTCTCCCGACCGGTCCGGCAGGAGGCGCTCGACCTCGCGCTGGAGGAGTTCCTGGGCGAGCTGACCCGGCTGCCGACGGCTGAACTGGAGGCCGTCCGGAACGTCCAGGAGGCGGTGGCGCATTGCTTGCGAACCTCGCTGCGGTCCAGCTCCGGTTCGCCGACGTGACGGCCTGCAGCCGCGGCTCGCTACCCGTCACCGTGGGCCCGGCGGTTAGGGCAAGATGACTCGAGTGAGTGAGCGCATCCTGGACGCCGCGGGAATCACCGATCCGCAACTGCGCGCGGCCTACGAGGTCTGTCGCAAGCTGAACGCCGAACACGGCAAGACGTACTACCTCGCGTCGTTGTTGTTGCCGCCGGCGAAACGTCCGCACGTCTGGGCGCTCTACGGGTTCGCCCGGCACGCCGACGAGTGGGTCGACTCGTTCACCGATCCCGACCCGGATGCCCTGGTGCGCTGGAGCGCCGACTTCCTGGATGCACTCACCGGCGGCGAGCCGCCGACCGACCCGGCCTCGCTGGCGATGATCAACACGATGCGCCGGTGGGCGATCCCGCGCGCACATGTCGAGGCGTTCCTGGAGTCCATGCAGATGGACATCGCGATCACCTCTTACGAGACGTACAAAGACCTCGAGCACTACATGTACGGTTCGGCCGCGGTGATCGGCTTGCAGATGCTGCCGATCCTGGAGCCGTTGACCCCGGCCGCCGCCTCCCGGGCCCGGGCTCTCGGCGAGGCGTTCCAGATGTCGAACTTCATCCGGGACG